>JBEIFV010000231.1:0-8518 GCA_040382235.1 Burkholderiales bacterium | reverse complement strand
CGCGCCGCTGGCGGCCTTGCTGGTGGTGAGCACATTCTTCATGGTGCTGATGTCGGGCCGCTTCATTCCCCTGATGGCGCTGGTCACCGGCTGCGTCGACGCGCGCATGCGCGGCGCCTTCATGAGTCTTTCTAGTTCGGCGCAGAATCTTGCGGCTGGCGTGGCCTCGCTGCTGGCGGGCGCCATGATCGGCCATGCGGCCGATGGTTCGCTGACCGGCTTTGGAACTGTGGGCTGGTGCGCCGCCGGTCTGACAGTTGCCTGTGTAGTCATCGCGCGCAAACTGCAGCCGGCGGCGGGCGGCGATGCCAGCGCGCAGCTTGCAAGCACGGCGCGCACCTGAAGCGAGGGGATTTCAATGGTCTGGGAAATCGTCAGCGTCGCCAAGCAACTGTTGCTGCCGCCCCTGGGGCTGGGTTGGCTGTTGGTGCTGGCATGGCTCCTGGTGCGGCGCCGCCCGGGGCTGGCGCGCTGGCTGATGGCTGTGTGCGTGCTGTTGGTCGTGGTGCTTGGCATGCCCGTGGTTTCGACATTCCTGAGCCGCATGGTCGAGCTGGAGTCGGCGGCGCCGCGGTTTGGCAGCGCGCACGCCATCGTCATCTTGGGCGGCGGCCGGCGCCTCACATTCGATGCCGCGGGCAAGGTGATCGATGCGGCGCCGGGTTCGTTCACTTTGGAGCGGGTGCACGCCGGTGCGCGCCTGGCCAGGCAGACCGGGCTGCCGGTGCTGGTCGCCAGCGGCAAGCCTGACGACTTCGATCCCACCGAAGCGGAAGTGATGCGCACGGTGCTGGAGCGTGATTTCGGCATCAGCGCCAAGTGGCTTGAGGACCAATCGCGCAACACCGTCGAAAACGGCGAGTTCACCGCGCGCATCCTGCTGCCGCAGAAGGTGACCCGCATCATTCTGGTCACCAGCGCCTTCCACATGCGCCGTGCGCGCCTGATTTTCGAGCGCGCCGGCTTCGTGGTTCTGCCGGCGCCGGTGAATCCGATTTCCAGCTCGCCTGTGTGGCGGGCGGGTGATCTGGTGCCCAACGCACCGGCGCTCTTGCGCAGTTACTATGCCTTCAACGAGATGGGCGGCATTCTTTACGCCAGCCTGCGCATGTCGGACAGGCCGTCTGCGACGGTCGGAAACTGAAACGCCAGGCGCAGTTCGCGCTTCTGCCGCGAGTTGTCCAGGCGTCGCGATTCGCGCATGAAGGAAAGCAGCATGGGCGACACCGCGCCGGCGATGGCCGCGCGCGGCAGGCGTGGCGGGGCCGGCAGCCCGAACGCCTGCGCCACCAGGTCGAAGTAGTCGCCCATTTTGATGTCGCTGTCGTCGTTGGCGTTGTACACGCGTACCCTTGGCGGCCGGCGCCGCAAGGCGCGGTGCATGGCGTGCACCGTCAAGGCCGCGAGATCGGCAGCGTGTACATGATTGGTGTAGGAGTCTTCGGCGGCGACGATCGCCGGCGTGCCGGCCTTGAGTCGCGCAAGCGGCAGGCGGTCGGCCGCATAAATGCCCGGTACGCGCAGGATGATGAGGTGCATGCCTCGCTGCCTGGCGACCCTGGCCAACTGTCGCTCGGCGTCGACCCGCCGGCGCGCACGCGCGTTGCCCGGGCGGAGCGGCCGGGCTTCACTGACCAGGGCGCCGCCGCAGTCGCCATACACGCCGCTGGTACTCAGGTAGACCATGACGCGTGTTAAAATTTTGCTTCTTTGATGGCGTTGCAAGGCGACACTGCGCAACAGGTTGCGGGTGCGGGAATCACGAGACCCGCGGGCTGGCGGCGGTGCGCAGTGAATCAGGACTTGCCAGTCGGACGGCAGCCTTGCCAGCGAGCGGGGGCGGTCGAGATCGGCGCTGACGGCGGTGGCGCCCAGTCGCTTGAGCGGGGACCGATTGGCCGCGCGCGAGGTCACCGCGGTCACCGCGAATCCGGGCGTGATGCTGGCGATGATGCGGCGGCCGATGTCACCGGCGCCCAGCAGCAAGACCTTTCTTGAATCAGGTTTCATTGATCGATTTTATCTTCCGCCATGAGCTTTCAGGTCAGCATTCAACCGTCCGGTCATCAATTCAGCTGCAAGGAGGGCGAGACCATCCTGCAGGGTGCGCTCAACCACGGCATCGGGCTGCCCTATGGCTGTCGCAACGGGGCCTGCGGTTCATGCAAGGGCAAGCTTGTGAGCGGGCACGTCGACTACGGCAGCCATGCGGCGACCGTTCTCTCCGCAGAGGAAAAGGCGCGCGGCATGGCCCTGTTCTGCTGCGCCAAACCCTTGTCGGAGCTGGTGATCGAGGCGCGCGAGGTCGGCGCGATCAAGGACCTGCAGGTGAAGATCCTGCCGTCGCGCGTGCAATCCATCGAACGCGTGGCCGATGACGTGGTGGTGATCTCGCTCAAGCTGCCGGCCAACGAACGCCTGCAGTACCTGGCCGGCCAGTACATCGAATTCATGCTCAAGGACGGCAAGCGCCGCAGCTATTCCATGGCCAACGCGCCGCATGACGACCAGTTTGTGCAATTGCACATTCGCCACATGCCGGGCGGGCATTTCACCGATCATGTGTTCGGCAAGATGAAGGAGCGCGATATTCTGCGCTTCGAGGGGCCGCTGGGCAGCTTTTTCTTGCGCGAAGAGAGCTCCAAGCCGATGGTTTTCGTGGCCAGTGGCACCGGCTTCGCGCCGATCAAGGCGATCATCGAACATGCGCTGTATCGCGAAAGCAAGCGGACGATGACCCTCTATTGGGGCGGGCGCCGCCCCAAGGACATCTACATGATGGAGTTGTGCCGCCGCTGGCAGGAAACGGTGCCGAACTTCAGGTTCATTCCGGTGGTGTCGGATGCACTGCCGGAAGATCAATGGGATGGACGTACCGGCTTTGTGCACCGAGCGGCAATGGCCGATTTCCCCGACCTCTCGGGTCATCAGGTATATGCCTGTGGTGCACCGATCGTGGTGGATTCGGCGAAGAAGGACTTCGTCGGCGGCTGCGGTTTGCCGGAGGAGGAATTCTTTGCTGACAGCTTCACATCCGAAGCCGACCTGGCGCGCGACGCTTAAAGCCGTTGCCAGCAGGACATGATGACTTCCGACGCTCAGTCAATCCCCGCCGGCAACCGCGCGATCGTTACCGTCATAGGCCATGACCAGGTCGGCATCATCGCCGCCGTGGCGACCATGCTGGCCCGGGCGCAAGTGAACATTCTCGACATTTCGCAATCGATCATGCAGGAGTTCTTTGTCATGATCATGATGGTTGATCTGGCGAAATCGAGCGGCGGCTTCGACGCCCTCAAGGCGCAACTCAACGCGCAAGGCGAGTCGATGGGCCTGAAAATCGACATCCAGCGCGAAGATGTTTTCAAGCTGATGCACCGCGTGTGACGGTCGACAAAAGTAAAACCCTACTTTTGCCGAGGCGCCCGTGCATGAAATCACCGGCAGAGCCGGATGATTGCATGACTTAAAGGCCTGGAAAAAGCACCCATCATGTCACTGTCTGGCTATTCGCCGCAGGAAATTGTCGAGACCATCCGCATGGTGCAGATGGAAAAGCTCGACATTCGCACCATCACCATGGGTATTTCGCTGCGTGACTGTGTGGCCGAAAGCCAGGCGCGCCTGACGCAGCGTGTGTACGACAAGGTGTGTCGCAAAGGCAGCGAACTGGTCGCCATCGGTGCCGCGATCGCGCGCGAATACGGCATACCGGTGACCAACACCCGCGTATCGGTGACGCCGGTGGCGATCATCGCCGAAGGGGTGTCCGATCTGGGTGCCCGTGAGGCCATGCTGGGTGTGGCGCATGCGCTGGATCGTGCGGCGCGCGAGATCGGTGTCAACTTCATTGGCGGCTTTTCGGCGCTGGTGCACAAGGGTTTCACGCCGGGCGACCTGGCGCTGATCGAGGCGATCCCCGAGGCGCTGGCGCAGACTGAACGGGTTTGTGCCTCGGTCAACATCGGGTCGACCAAGGCCGGCATCAACATGGATGCGGTCGCCATGATGGGCCGGGTGATCAAGGAGGCCGCGCAACTCACCGCCGCCGCCGATGGCCTCGGTGCGGCCAAGCTGGTGGTGTTTTGCAATGCGGTCGAAGACAACCCCTTCATGGCGGGCGCCTTTCACGGCATCGGTGAGCCGGATTGCGTGGTCAACGTCGGCGTGTCCGGCCCCGGCGTGGTGATGCGCGCTGTCGAGGCGGTGCCTGCGGCCGATTTCGGTGAACTGGCATCGATCATCAAGCGTGCCGCCTTCAAGGTGACGCGCATGGGCGAACTGGTCGGCCGTGCAGCATCCGCACGCTTGGGCGTGCCGTTCGGCATCGTTGATCTGTCGCTGGCGCCGACACCGGCAATCGGCGATTCGGTGGCGCGCATTCTCGAAGCCATGGGCTTGTCGCGGGTCGGCGCACATGGTTCGACCGCGGCGCTGGCGCTCCTGAACGACGCGGTGAAGAAGGGCGGTGCGATGGCCTCCAGTCATGTCGGCGGGCTGTCGGGCGCGTTCATTCCGGTCTCCGAGGATATCGGCATGATCGAAGCCGCCGGCATGGGCGCGCTGTCGTTTGACAAGTTGGAAGCGATGACCGCGGTGTGTTCGGTGGGCCTGGACATGATCGCGATTCCCGGCGATACGCCGGATACCACGATCGCCGCGATCATCGCCGACGAAGCGGCGATCGGCATGATCAATCGCAAGACCACCGCGGTGCGCCTGATCCCGGCGCCGGGAAAAAAGGTCGGCGATCAGGTCGAGTTCGGCGGTCTGTTGGGCTATGCGCCGGTGATGGCGGTCAGCCGGGAAGACAGCAGCCCCTTTATCCGGCGCGGCGGCCGGATTCCGGCGCCCACCCAGGCGCTGAGCAATTGAACGCGACGCTTGACTTTATCCGCGCGGTCATGCGGTGGCGCGCTTGCGGCCCTTGACCGCAAGCGGCTATTCGCCCAGGTAAGCGGCGCGCACCTGCGGGTCATCGAGCAGATCCGCGGCTGCGCCGTGCAGGCTGATGAGGCCGCTTTCCATGACATAGGCCCGCTGACATGTTTCCAGTGCCAGGCGTGCGTTCTGTTCCACCAGAAGGATGGTCACGCCTTCGCGCGCCACATTGACGATGATCTCGAAAATTTTCTCGACCACCAGCGGTGCCAGCCCCATGCTGGGTTCGTCGAGCAGCAACAGCCGCGGGCGCGACATCAGCGCGCGGGCGATCGCCAGCATTTGCTGTTCGCCCCCCGACAAGGTGCCGGCCGATTGCAGCAGGCGTTCCTTGAGTCGCGGAAACAGGCCCAGCATGCGCTCGCGGTCGCTGGCTACCGCTTGCGGATCGTCGCGCACGTAGGCGCCCATGGCCAGGTTCTCGGCCACGCTCAATTGCCCGAACACGCCGCGGCCTTCGGGCACCAGCGCCAGTCCGCGCCGCACCAGTTCGAACGGCCGCAGGCCGGCCGATGGCTGTCCCTGGTAGGTGATGCTGCCGGCGGCAAGCGGCAGCATGCCGGCGATGGCCTTGAGCGCGGTGGTCTTGCCGGCGCCATTGGCGCCGATCAGGCACACCAGTTCACCTTCGGCCACCACCAGGTCAATGCCCTTGACCGCGCGAATGCCGCCGTAGTGCACCGCCAGTTGTTTCAGTTCAAGGATGTTCGTCATGCGCTCTTGACGGCTTTTGCAGCGGTACTGGCGCCGGTACCGAGGTATGCCTCGATCACCCTGGGGTCGGCACGCACCTCGGCCGGCGGTCCTTCGGCGATACGCCGTCCGTAGTCGAGCACCAGCACGCGGTCGGACAGGCCCATCACCAGCTTCATGTCGTGTTCGATCAGGAGCACGGTGGTGCCGTCGCCGCGGATGCGTTCGATCAGGCCGCGCAGGTCGGCGGTTTCGGTGGCGTTCATGCCGGCGGCGGGTTCATCCAAGGCCAGCAATTTCGGATCGGTGGCCAGCGCGCGCGCGATCTCGAGCCGGCGTTGCGCGCCGTAGGGCAACTGGCCTGCGACATCGTTGGCGCGTGCCGCCAGGCCGACATACTCGAGCAGCGCCAGCGCCCGGCTTTCGATGCCTGCTTCTTCTGCGCGCGCGGCCGGTGTGCGCAGGATGGCGCCTACGACACCGGCGCGGGTACGCACGTGGCGGCCGATCATCACATTCTCGATCGCGGACAGATTGGCGAACAGGCGGATGTTCTGGAATGTGCGGGCGATGCCCCTGACTGCCACTTCATGCGGCTTGGCGCCCGCCAAAGGCTTGCCGTCGAATTCGAACGCACCGGCGTCAGGCGTGTAGACGCTGGTGAGCACATTGAAGAGCGTGGTCTTGCCGGCGCCGTTGGGGCCGATCAGGCCATAGATTTCACCGCGCCGGATCGAAAAGCTCACCTCCGCCAAGGCCTGCACGCCACCGAAGCGCTTGCCGATGCCCTCGCCGCTGAGCAGGACTGTGCTCATTTGGCAATGGAGGAAAGGTCGCGTTTGCGCGCCGTTTTGGGCAATATGCCGGCCGGGCGGAACAGCATCATCAGCACCAGGGCCAGACCGAACAGCAGCATGCGGATCACCTCGGGCTCGATGATCATGCGGCCGAAAGCGGCCTTCTGCAGCGGCTCGACCGTATAGCGCAACAGCTCCGGCACGAAGGTCAGCAGTATGGCGCCCAGAATAACGCCCCAGATGTTGCCCATGCCGCCCAACACCACCATCGCCAGCACCATCACCGACTCCACCAGCACGAAACTCTCGGGGCTTATGAAACTTTGCATCGAGGCGAACATGCCTCCGGCGATGCCGCCGAAGGAAGCGCCCATGGCGAACGCAAGCAGCTTGAGCGAGGTGGTGTTGATGCCCATCGCGCGCGCCGCGATTTCATCCTCGCGAATCGCTTCCCAGGCGCGGCCGATGCGCGAATCCTTCAGGCGCATGTTGATCACGATCACCAGCAGCAGGAAAACCAGCAGCAGGTAGTAGTACTTGATCGGGCTCGAGAACGCCAGGCCCGCCACCTGGGTGGTGGTGGAAAAATCCAGGTCGCCTAAGCGTACCGGGTCGATGCGCGCGATACCCTGCGGCCCGTTGGTGATATTCACCGGGCGCGACAGGTTGTTCAAGAAAATGCGCACGATCTCGCCAAAGCCCAGCGTGACGATCGCCAGGTAATCGCCGCGCAGTTTCAGCGTCGGCGCGCCCAGCAGCACGCCGAAGAAACAGGCGGCTAAGGCACCGATCGGCAGGATCACCCAGAACGGCAGGTGCAGGTTGAAATGCGGCGAGGCCAGCAAGGCCCAGACATAGGCGCCGACACCATAGAACGCGATGTAGCCCAAATCAAGCAGTCCCGCGAAGCCGACCACAATGTTGAGGCCCAGCGCCAATAGCGCGAACAGGATCGCCAGATTGGTGATGCGCACCCAGGCGGTGCCCACCTGCACCAGCGCGAACGGCAGAGCGATCAGGGCTATGGTGATCAACGCCAATCCGAAGTAACGCAGCAACTGTTGCCGGTCCCCTGCGGCACTGGTGGTCATGCGCGGTCTCCCACACGCTCGCCCAACAGGCCCGAGGGGCGGAACACCAGCACCAGGATCAGCACGATGAAGGCGAACACGTCGCGGTAGTTTGAGCCGAACCAGTTGTTGGTGAGGTCGCCGATATAGCCGGTTCCGAGCGCCTCGACCAAGCCCATCAGGATGCCGCCCAGCACTGCGCCGGCCAGGTTGCCGATACCGCCCAGCACGGCGGCGCAGAAGGCCTTCAATCCCAGCAGTTCGCCCATGGTGTACTGGGTCTGGCCGTAATAGGTGCCGATCATCACGCCGGCGACCGCTGCCAGGGCGGCGCCGATCACGAAGGTGGCTGAGATCACGCGGTTCACATCGATGCCCATCAGGCCGGCGATGTCCTGGCGCTGCGAGGTGGCGCGCATCGCCACCCCCAGCTTGGTGCGGTAGACCAGCAGCAACAACCCACCCATCAACGCGAACGAAGTCAGAATGATGGCGATCTGTACGCTGGTGATGAGGGCGCCGCCGATCTCGTAGGTCTGGCTCTTGATGATCTGCGGAAACGCCATCGGGCTGCGGCCCCAGATCATCATCGCCAGGTGCTGCAGGATGATCGAAATGCCGATCGCGGTGATCAATGGCGCCAGACGCGGCGCACCGCGCAGCGGCTTGTAGGCAATACGCTCCATCAGGTAGGCCACCAGCATGCAGGCCGGTACCGCGACCGCGGTGCCGATCAGCACCACGACTAATGGCGGCAGGCCCGATTTGGCCAGCGCCATGATCACTGAAAACGCCACCATCGCGCCAATCATCACTACTTCGCCATGGGCGAAGTTGATCAGCTGGATGATGCCGTAGACCATGGTGTAGCCGAGCGCCACCACGGCATAGACGCAGCCGAGCGTCAGCCCATTGATGATTTGCTGCAGGAAAATATCCACGGCGGCTTCAGACAAAAAGAAACGGCATCGATGATTGCTCAGCGATGCCGTTGTACCACTTGAAACGCGAAAAATG
>JBEIFV010000230.1:0-8659 GCA_040382235.1 Burkholderiales bacterium | reverse complement strand
CGCCGCCCGCGGCCGCAGGCGCGGCACCGGGTGCAGCCGGCATTTGCGCCAGCGCCGGCGGCAGCCATGGCAGCAGGCACAAGGCGACATGCGGCAGGCGGGAGAGGCCACCGCGAACGCGCAGCGACCGGACAGCCGTGCCGCCCTGTTTACTGCTAGGAATGCCCATACCCGTAGGCGTAGCCATAGCCGCCCTCTTCCCGCGCGCGTACCTGATTCAACACCACCATGCGCACCGGGCAGGTATCGATGGTGGCCAGCGCCTGGCGCACCTCGGCCTGCGAGGTGCGCTCGGCCTGCACCACCACCACCACCTGGCCCATGTGGGTGGCCAGAACCCGCGACTCGCTGGTCAGCAATAAAGGTGCCGAGTCAAAAATGATGATGCGGTCAGGGTAACGGTCAGCCATGTCGCGCACCAGGCGCACCATGGCATCGCTGGCGATCATTTCGGTCGCGCCCTTGCGCGGCGTGCCGCTGGGCAGCAGGGTGAGTTTCTCGATGTTGGTGCGCAAAAGAACGTCCGACAAGTTGACCTGGTCGCCTGCCAGCAAATCAAGCAAACCCGGGCCCGGGGGCAAGCCCAAAACATTGAGCACCGAAGGCCGAGCCACATCGGCATCGACCAGGAGCACCGTCTTGTCGAGTTCGGCCGCGATGCTGATCGCCAGATTCACAGCGGTATAGCTCTTGCCCTCGCGCGGCAAGGCGCTGGTCACCATGATCAGGTTGCCATTGGCCACCGGGGCGGCGCCGCGCCCCATGGCGTTGGCGATCAGGGGGCGCTTGATCAGGCGATACTCTTCCGACATGCGGGATTTCGGCTGGTCGGGCGTGATCATGTGCTTGGCATCAAGCGCCATCAGATCAATGAAAACCTGCCTGGAGCTGGCTTGCGGCGCCGTTGGCGCTGCCGTGGCTGCCACTGGCTCGGGCGGCGCAGTTACAGCGACCTCCGCGGATGGCGCCGGTACTTTCTTGAAAGCCTCCACCAGGCGTTGATGATTGGCGGCATCATCGAGCCCGCTTGCCGACGCGGTTTCAGTGTGCGGTCCAGGCTGTGGGGCGGGCGCCAAATAGGCTGCCGGTCGATGCGGCGATGGCGCTGCGTCTTCGGCCGGAAACTCAACCCCCGCCTGGCGCAGTTGTGCCAGCCGCTTCGCCGCCTGTTCAATTAGGCTCATCGATCACCTCAGACAGGGGCTTGAAGCTTGATGTAAAGCACGGCAACGCCAATCCCGTACAGCATGAAAAGCACCGCCAGCGCACCTGCGAAACGAAACAGGCTGCGCCGCTCCTTGCGCCGATCTTCCTGCGTCAGGCTGATCGAGACCGTGCCCAGCAATGGCAAGCCGCTAACATCGCGCAGCGTCCTGCCATCGTGGAATACAGGGCGTACCTGCGCCGCGACAAAACTGGCCAGCAGCCCCGCCATCAAGCCGAACACCAGGCCGCCCGGCAAGAGCGCCAGTCGGTTGGGTGCCACCGGCTTGGGCTCAACCCGCGGCGGGTCGATCAGGCGAAAGTCGGCCACACCCGAGGTCGAACCCAGTTCACCGGTCAGGCTCGCCGATTCACGCCGCGATACCAGGCTCTCGAAATTCTTCTTGTTGATATCGTAGTCACGATTCAACTGGGCGAACTGCGCTTCGATTTGCGGCGCCAGCTTGAGCGACTCCTTGACCTTGGCATAACGCGAATCGTATTCCGCCACGCGCGCGCGCAGCGAGGCCACGGTGGCTTCGTTCTCGCCCAAGGCGATCTTCAGCTTCTGAAACACCGGGTTGCTGCTCACCACCAATGACGGATTGCCAGGCGCCACCTTCTTGATCGCGGCCAACTCCTTGACCCGCTGCTCCTCGAGTTCCTTGAGCACGCGGCGTGCGCCGGTCACGTCCGGGTGCTGCTCGGTGAAGCGTTGCAGGAGGGTATCGAGGTTGCGCTTCATGGCGTCGATACGGCTATCGATTTCCGGCGTGGGCGACAGCGGTGAACCGGCCGCGGGTGCTTCGCTGGTGGTCGCGGCGTCCTCGCCGGCGAGCTGCTTCTTGAGCGCATCGCGCGAATTTTCCGCCTCGCGCAGGGCCAGCTTGGCAGCGTTCAACTGATTGCCGATATCTCCCAGCCGGTCGACCCCGGCCTTGCCATCGGCGGTTTGCAGGTCGAGGTTGCTCAAGCGGAATTCCTTGAGGCGCGCCTCGGCTTCCTCAAGCTTTTTCTCGTAACCGCGAATCTGGTCATCGATGAATTTCTTGGCGGTGTCGGAATCCTTGCGCTTGTCGCCCAGGCTGGACTCGACAAAAATCGAGGTCAGCGCCTGCACCACGCGCTTGGCCTGCTCCGGCTTGGAATCGCGGTAGGCCAGGGTATAGAGGTTGTCGCGCGAGGTACCCTTCACCTGGATTTGCGCGGCCAGCCCGTCGATCAGGGCATCCTGCGCCGCCTTGTTCTTGCTGCCCAGGTCGAGGTCGGCCATGCGCACCAGCTTTTCCAGGTTGGGCCGGCTCAAGAGGGTGCGGCTCAACATCATCACCTGCTGCTCGACATTGGGCTGCACCGCAAGCCCTGCCATCAGGGGCTGCAGGATCGACTGGGTATCGACGTAAATGCGCGCCGAAGCCTCGTACTTGTCAGGCACCGACATGACAAAGCCGGCGCCGATGGCACCGGCGATCCAGGTCACGATCATGGCCAAGTGGCGATGGCGCCACATGGAACGCATGACCGCCTTGACCTGCCTTAGGATCTCATCCATGTTGGTGTCGTCTTTGCTCTGCCGGGTTGGGGTGCCGCCCGACCAGCCGGGCGAAGCGTGCCGGCCGAGCCGGGATCAGAACCAGCTTTGCGGAATGATCAGGATATCGCCCGGCTTCATGTCGACATTGGCCGAAAAGTCGCCGCGCTTGATCAGATCGCGCAGTTTCACACTGTATTGCTTGTTGCCGTCGCTGGTACGCAGAATAGAGGCACGATTGCCGTCCGCAAAATCGGTAATGCCACCGACCGCGATCATCACATCGAGCAAAGTCATTTTCTGCTTGTAGGGCAGTGCCTGCGGCTTGGCCGCTTCGCCTACCACGCGAATCTGCTCGCTATAGGGGCCGACGAAGCCACCCACGATGACTGTGACCACAGGATCGCGAATGAATTTCGCCAGCGCCTGCTCGATATCGCGCGCCAGCGTGGTGGGGTTCTTGCCTTGCGCGACCAGGTCTTCGACCAGCGGCGCCGCCAGTCGGCCGTCCGGGCGCACCGGCACCGACATCGACAATTCCGGATTGCGCCAGACCACGATATTGACCGAATCTCCTGGGCCGATGATGTACTTGTAATCGTCCGACGCCGCGGTTCTCGGCGCCGCAGGATAGTCGGTACTTGCGCACCCGCTGGCCAGCGCTATGGCCACGGCCAACAGGCAAAACTTGCCGAACCCGACGCAGCTCATTACTTGTTTGGTGAACATGGCTCTTTAACCTTTCGCAAACGCCGTGAATATTGATGCGTAACTGCCTAATTAAAAACAGCTTATCTTTTTCTAGCTTGCTCAATAATATCGCAAAAACCACGCCCAGAGGCGACTTTCCCGACGCCCTCGCATTATTTCACACCGTGCCTGTCTCACACTTGCCGCGTCGGTGCCGTCATCAGCAGGTCAAGCATTCGCTTTTTGCATCGCGATGCCACTGACCGAGTTTGCAAAGATTCAAGGAAAAAGATTCGGCTTGCGGCTATAGTGGAAAAGTTGGTTGGCCTTGCGATCCAATCACCTGTTGCTCACGCGCAACAGTTTGTCTATTCCCCGCGCATCCTTCGTTTGAAAGCCCAAAATTGACAGTGATTTCGCAGCTTGCCCTGTTCTTGAGTTGCACCGTATTGTTCAGCGCGGCTGCGGCTCATGCAGCGGGCGATTCGGACCCGGCTTCAGCGCTCGCGCAGTTGCGCCTGGAAGCGCGGGCCTACGAGCATGGCGAAGGCGTGCCGCGCAATCAGGCGCGTGCCGCACAGCTTTATTGCGACGCCGCGCGCGCGGGTGACGCGGAAGCGCAGTTCAGCCTGGGCTGGATGCATGCCAACGGCCGGGGCATGCCGCGTGACGACGCGCAGGCCGCCTACTTTTTTGCCCTTGCCGCCGGCCAGGATCATCCGCACGCACAGCGCATGCTGCGCCAGGTGGGCAATCCACCGACCGAGATGCCGGCGTGCATGGTGGTCAAGCAGGATCCGCCTGCGCCCGAAGTGGCGCGGGTTGAGCCGGAAATCGATCACGTCGCCGCCTATCTTGCGGCCACTTCACCGGAGAAAAAGAAACTGGTCGAGCTCCTTTTGCGGCTGGCGCCGGAATACGGCGTCAATCCGCAGCTCGCCCTGGCCATCGCCCGAACCGAATCAAACCTCAATCCGGCCGCCGTGTCGCCCAAGAACGCCCAGGGCCTGATGCAGCTGATCCCCGAAACCTCGGCGCGCTTCAATGTAACCAAGCCATTCGACCCGGAGCAAAATATTCGCGGCGGGCTTTCCTACCTGCGCTGGCTGCTGGCCTACTTCAAGGGCCATGTCACGCTGGTAGCGGCGGCCTACAACGCCGGCGAGGGCGCGGTCAACCGGCACAAAGGCGTGCCGCCTTATACCGAGACCCAGGGCTATGTGAAGCGCATCCTTGAAATCTTCAAGAAGCACGACCACCCGTTCGATGCAAGGGTTACCGGCCCGTCCCCGGAGTTGCCGCGCATTCGTGTCGCCGGCCAGATGTAATGCAGAAGCGTCGATGAAAGCCGCGCCGGCGCGATGCCTGGCTGCCATGGTGGCGGCATTTGCAACGCTCGCGATGGGCAACGCCGCAGCGGACCTTGTAGAGACCATTGCCCGGGTAAAACCATCGATCGTGGCCGTCGGGCTCTACCGCCAGACCGACAATCCGCAGTTCAGCCTGCGCGGCACCGGGTTTGCAGTGGGTGACGGCAGCCTGATCGCCACCAATGCGCATGTGATCGCCGACCAGGGCAACCCCGCCAACCCGGCCGGCGCCCCTGCACTGGTGGTACAGGCACGCATTGGCGGGCGCACGCAATTGCTGGCGGCACGGCTTGTCGCAAGCGATCCCGCGCACGATCTGGCGATCCTGCGCCTGACCGACCAAAAGCTGCCCGCCCTGAAAATACGCCCCGCCGACACGGTGCGCGAAGGCATGTCGGTTGCCTTCAGCGGCTTTCCGATCGGCGGCGCCCTCGGTTTTGCGCCCGTCACCCATCGCGGCATCGTGGCCTCGATCACGCCGATCGCATTGCCGAGCCCGACCGCGCAGCAACTCAATCCGAAGCTGGTGCGCCAGTTGAAAGTGGGCAGCTTCGATATCTTCCAGCTCGACGCCACGGCTTATCCGGGCAATAGCGGCAGCCCGCTGTTCGATGTCGATACCGGGGAGGTGATCGGCGTGATTAGCATGGTGCTGATCAAGGGCACCAAGGAATCGGCGTTGACACAGCCGTCCGGCATCACTTACGCGGTGCCGTCGAATTTTTTGCTGGATATTCTGCGGACCAATCCGTAGCGGGGTTTTCCTCCGGATGTATCGACTGACACGATAAAAACGATAGAAAGGTTCTTCTTATCTTTATGCTAGCGTGCAAGATGGATAATCAGGCAACACCGCGCAAGATGACTAATGCCACGTGCCCACGACTGTAGACGACTGATCCCCAAAAAGTGTCGGATTAATTTACACTTGCTCTCAACGTTTCGTGAACAACTGTCGATCTTGTTTTTAAGTTTTTGTTTTAAAACACATAATATTGTCGGGCGCGATAATTGCTTTCTTGTAGCTTAAGCGTGAGCCTGTCAGTTGTACTGCACGAACATGCTTTGAATTGGATTGCGTTTCCGCAACGAACTAGGATCTTACGGCGATGACCCACGAAAACTCGACCCCTCAAGCCGCGAATCCCGACGATTCGCAAAGTCGCATATCGGCTCGGCGAAGGCTCATTAAGGGATCGTTCGCCGCACCTGCAGCCTTGACACTTTGCAACGGTAGTGCTCTTGCCGCCACATCGACCAAGTGCGTAGTGAACATGGAGCACGTAGCCCCTAATCCTCTTCAGACAACAGCCGACACGCCGACTTCCTTTTGGAGAGTGCAGGTCTTTCAGTCAAACATAAAAACCAACGGTGTGAGCAATAAGTGGGTGAAGGGCAGCGATATTGTCACTAAGCAGGGCACGAAGAGCCCCCCGTTCACCCCGTTTTTAACCAATTCCGAATATTACCGAACGTCCCCTGCACCCAACGTAAAGTCGACGAATACTTCGACAACGGGCATCAATCCCGTGGGCACTCTAACCCCATGTAGCCCTGCAGCATGGGTAGGTCTGCGGGTTGACATCAACGGCAACATTGTCGGGATTCAAGGCCTCGCTACAGGCACGACCTATGCGATGACGGCCACCTGCTGGACGTCCTTCAGGGCGTAGGTAATCTGATGGCGCGATACGCGCGAAACGAAGGTATTTTGATCGAGCCGCTGGGGCATCTTTGGGCAGCATTTTGCCCGGCTACCGGCGAAACGACACTTCTCAACGACGAGAGTGTCTCGATACTGGAAATACTTGAAGAAGGTGCTGCGGACCACGCCACGATATGCCGCATGCTCGCTGAAGATTGCCAGGTTGGCGCTGCCTCGATAGACGCGCAAGTCGAAGCCTGCTGGCCACAACTAATCGAGGTTGGTTTGGTACGCGAAGTGCGGGCCGCACGTACAATAATCGGGTGAGCCTTTCTTCTGACCACGAAGACAACCGCGTAAATCAAGATATCGATGCCTTGGTATTCGCCGAGGCCCTCGCGGGGCGCGGCTTGGCCATCGACGTCGGCGCAGTTACGCTGCACGCGCGAAGCAATTCAGATCTGCTGGCGCGCCAGTTGCAGTTGGTGTACGCGAAATTCCCGTTCCTCGACCGTCAGGAGTGGGCGGACATTCATGTGGACATCAGTTATCCGACCGGGTTGCGTCGCTTGATTAGGCCGCAGTTGATTCTGCGCTGTGATGGCCAGCAACCCTTCGAGCCATTCCCTGCTGATACGCCGTTGCCGCTGTTCGAATGGGGTTGTAACTGGATGATTGGGCAGCGCCTGAATAACCTGTTGCTGCTGCATGCAGGAGCGGTAGAGCGGGACGGCTTGGCACTCGTGTTACCTGCAACACCAGGCTCTGGCAAAAGTACACTCACTGCGGCGCTTTCACTGCGCGGATGGCGTTTGCTATCGGATGAGTTTGGCGCCTTTGACCCGGATTCCAGCACCTTTCGTGCACTGCTGAAGCCGGTTGCACTAAAGAACCAGTCAATCGACGTGATTCGTCGCTTCGCGCCAGGCGCCACAATCGGTCCCGAGTTTCCCAAGACGCGCAAGGGCACCGTAGCGCATCTGTCCGCACACGCGGATGCGGTGGCGCGCCGTCACGAAAGCGCGCGACCAGGTGCGGTCATACTGCCCAAGTGGCAAGCCGGCAGCCCCACGCGCTGGGAACCATTGACGGAAAACGCGCTTTTCGCAGCCCTAGCTTTCAACGCGTTCAACTACAGCGTGCTGGGCGCAATCGGGTTCCGATCCGTGGTTACGCTCGTCCGTCAATGCCCGGGCTGGCAACTCGTCTACAGCGACCTTGACGATGCGTTGGCGACCATCGATGCGGCATGGCCGCAGGTGCGTGAGCAGCATTTAGCATGCGCGTCATGAGTGACGCGTCTTGGCAACCGCCGCAGGCGCTTGCGTGGCTACAAGCGCTGCGGCAACCGCATCTCTCATTTGACTGGTCGCTGGCGGACTGGGAACGGGTGGTACGCCTTTCGCGGCGACTTCGCCTGCTGGCGCGACTAGCCGAGAGCATCGATGCCGCCGGCATCCTCGACCGCGTACCGCACCAGGCAAGGCGCCACCTGATCTCCGAGCAGCGCCTTTCGCGCTGGCGCACCGGGGCGATGGTCTGGGTACTGGAGCGGGTGGCGACGAGCCTGCGCGACGGCTCCTATCCATTGGTGCTTCTGAAGGGATCGGCCTATATCGGGCAGAACCTTGCAATCGCGGCCGGGCGGCTGCCATCGGATGTCGATATCCTGGTCCCGCGGGCGCATCTTGACGATGCAGTGGCGCGGCTCAAACAGGCTGGCTGGAGCGAGCCGCAGCTCGACGCACACGACCGGCGCTACTACTACGAGTGGAGCCACGAGGTGCCACCGATGACGCACCCGCTGTACGGTATGGAACTCGACCTGCACCACAACATACTGCCACCAGTCGGCGTGGTCAGGGTGGATGCGGACACCCTGCTGCAAAACTTGCGGCCTTCGAAATGGGAAGCATGGC
Source organism: Burkholderiales bacterium (assembly GCA_040382235.1). Lineage (GTDB taxonomy): Bacteria > Pseudomonadota > Gammaproteobacteria > Burkholderiales > JAEUOS01 > JAEUOS01. The sequence continues at coordinate 301 of JBEIFV010000230.1, read as the reverse complement.
AGGTGCTGGACCCGGTCGATCAGGTGCTGCACAGCGCGGCGCACCTGTTTTTCGACTCGGAGGCACGCGACCGCATTCGCGACTTGGTCGATTTGGACGGGCTACTTCGCCATTTCGCAGACGAGCCCGATTTTTGGGCCCGCGTCCCGGCCCGCGCTCGTACCCTCGGGCTTACCGAGCCCCTGGCGCTGGCGATCCACTATGCGCAGCGATGGTTCGGTACGCCCATTCCCATCGACCTGGTCACAGAAGTGGCGTCGCTTGGGCCGGGGCGTTTGCGCAGGACTTGGCTTTTGCCGTT
>JBEIFV010000229.1:0-8747 GCA_040382235.1 Burkholderiales bacterium | reverse complement strand
CCCAACTCCTGGGTGGGGGGGGGGCCCCCCCGGGGGGCCCACCCACCACCTTGCCCATGTCACTCTCCGCCTGGCTGGAACTCCTGGCCTCCGGCCTCATTACCGGCGGCGTGTATGCGCTGGTGGCGCTCGGGCTCAATCTGCAGTACGGCCTGATGCGCATCCTCAATATCGCGCATGGCGAATTCCTGATGCTCGGTGCCTTCATCACTTGGCAGGCCCATGCATGGTTCGGGATCTCACCCCTGGCAATGATCCCGCTGTCGTTTTTGGCCTTGATGGCCCTGGGATTCGTGCTGCACTGGCTGTGGTTCCGCCCGCTGACGGCCAACTCGCCGAATCTGGATATTTTCGAAGCGCGCGGGCTGATTGTGAGTTTCGGGCTGATGTTTCTGGTACAGAATTTCGCGTCGCTTACATGGGGCGGCGATTTGCGAGGATACGAGTACCTGGGCAACCCGGTGGCGATCGGCGCTGCCCAGTTCGCCGCCAACAAGCTGGTGGTGTTCGGATTGGCGCTCGCAATCAGCGCGGCGCTGATTCTGCTGCTCAAGAAAACCATGCTCGGCAAGGGCGTGCGCGCGCTGATGCAATCCGAGGTCGGTGCGCAACTGATCGGCATCGACACGCGGCGCCTGCATCCGCTGATGTTCGGCATCGGACTCGGGCTGTCCGGCGTGGCTGGCTGCCTCTTGTCGATGGCCTACACCATTTCGCCGTCCATGGGCCAGCCTTATACGGTCACCGCTTTGATCGTCATCACCCTGGGCGGTTTCGGCAGCATGGGCGGCGCGCTGGCTGGCGGCCTGCTGCTGGGTGTGGTCGAGGCGGTCGGCATGCATTTCTCCAACCCTTCGCTGAAGGCCCTGATGTCCTATGTCGTGTTCATCGCGGTCCTGCTGCTGCGGCCGCGCGGCCTGTTTGCCAAATGACCGATCGGCAGATTCTGGTGCGCGACCTGCTGGTGCTGTTCGGCCTCTGTGGCTGGGCGCTGGCGCTGCCGCACTACGGCAGTGAATTCATGGTGTCGATGGCCCTCACCTGCCTGATGTACGTGGCACTGTCTTCGAGCTGGGGGCTGTTTTGCGGCAGCACCCGCTACCTGTCGCTGGCCACCTCGGCATTCTTCGGCATCGGCGCCTACACCAGCGCGCTCGCACTGGACCATTTCTCCTGGATCGCCTGCATCGCGCTCGGCGCAGCGATCGCCACCGTGGTGGCGGTGCTGATGGGCGCCGCGGTTCTGCATCTGCGCGGCACCTATTTCGCGGTGCTGACCTTCGGCATGACCGAGCTGATTCACCACGCCATCGCCTATTTCGAGAAACAGGTCACCGGCACGGTGGGACGCGTGCTCACGGTGGTGCCGGAACGCGACACGGTCTACCTCACGGTGCTGGCGCTGGCTGCAATCGCGGTGGCCACCTCGATCGGCGTGCGGCGCACACGTTTCGGCATTGCGCTGCTTGGCATCGGCGCCGACGAGCAGCGCGCGCAGACCCTGGGCGTCGATACCCGCCTGATCAAGATCGCCGGCTTCGCCATGACTGCCGCCTTCGCCGGCGCGGTGGGCGCGGCGATGTCGGTACGCTGGACCTACATCGACCCGCAGACCGTATTCAACCCGTTTATCGGATTTCAGACCGTGCTGATCGCCCTGATCGGCGGTGCGGTCACCCTGTGGGGGCCGCTGATCGCCGCGATCGTGTTCAGCCTCCTGGCGGAAACCCTGCGCCTGCAGGCGCCGCAGGTCTACATGATGTCGCTGGGCCTGTTGCTGATTTTCAGTGTGCTGTACCTGCCGGGCGGGCTGGCCTCGCTGCGCGCCGACACTTTCCGTGACTGGTGGCGCAGCGGCCACGAATCGTGGCGCGAACTGTGGCGCAAATGGCGTACCGGCACAACTTCCACCAGGGTACGCCGTGGCTGACGCTCGACAGGCGGTGTTGCTGGAAGCGCGCGCGGTCACGGTGCGCTTCGGCGGCCTGACCGCGGTGGATGCGGCCAGCGCCAGCTTTCGCAGCGGCGAACTGGTCGGCATCATCGGGCCCAACGGCGCCGGCAAGACCACCTTCTTCAATGCGCTCTCCGGTGTGATCGCGCCCACCTCGGGCCGCCTTATCGCCGGTGATCGCGATCTCACCGCCAAAGGACCGCACCGCTATGCGGCACACGGCATCGCGCGCACCTTTCAAACACCGCGTGTATTCGCCGACATGCCGGTGGCCGCCAACATCGAGTTCGGCCTCAAGTTCGCCGGGCGCAAGCGCCGTGGTTCATGGCTGCTGCGCGATGCCGCCAGCATCCTGGAACTGATCGGCCTGTCGCGCCAGGCCGGCTTGCCGGCGGCGGCCCTGACGCCGTCGCAGCAGCGCCTGCTGGAGATCGGCATGGCATTGGGCACGCGTCCGCGTTTGCTGCTGCTTGACGAAGTTGCGGCGGGCCTGACCGAAGCGGAGCTCGAGAATACCGCGCAGCTGATCCGGCGCATGCGCGATGAACTGGACCTGACCGTGGTCTGGATCGAGCATGCGGTGACGACCCTGTTGCGGCATGTCGAACGGGTGATCGTGTTGCATCAGGGCCGCATGATCGCCGACGGCACGCCGGCCGAGGTGGTGCGCAATGCCGAGGTGATCGAAGCCTATCTTGGCGACGAGATGGGCGAAGCGGCGGACCAGAGGCAGGCACCATGATGTGGTACGAGCCGACCGCCTTTGCCCTGGGCGGCAGCGGGCGGGCACATCTGAAGGTCAGGGCTTTGAGCGCAGGCTACGGCAGCTTCATGGTGTTGCGCGACTTGAATCTTGAAGCCAGGCCCGGCCTGACGGTCATCCTGGGTCCGAATGGAGCGGGCAAGACTACCCTGCTCAAGGCTCTGGCGGGGCTGATTCCGCGCACCGGCGAGGCGCTGCTCGACGACGTGGCGCTGCCCGCGAAGACCAGCAGCATCGTCGCGCGCGGTGTGGCGCTGGTAGCCGAGGGCCGGCAATTGTTCCCGCAGATGAGCGTGACTGAAAACCTGGAACTGGGCGGCTGGCTTACCAACCAGGCCGAACGTGCGCGCCGACTGCAGCAGGCGTTCAAGGATTTTCCCAAACTGCGTGAGCGCGCAGACCAGCTGGCAGGCACCATGAGCGGTGGCGAGCAGCAGATGGTGGCCGTGGCGCGTGCACTGATGAGCGCGCCACGCCTGTTGATGCTGGACGAACCGTCGCTGGGGCTGGCGCCCAGAATGGTCGATGAACTGCTGGCGATCGCCAGGCGCATCACCGACGCCGGCACCACGGTGCTGATGGTCGAGCAGAACGTGAAGAAAGCCCTGGCAGTGGCCGATCGTGGCTATGTGCTGGAGCGCGGCACGCTGGTCGCAAGCGGCCCGGCGGCGCTGCTGGCCCGCTCGACCGTGGTGCGCGAAGCCTACCTCGGCGTGGACGCATCAGGGAAAACTCCCGGCGCCGCCGCGAAGCTGCCGACCACCACGCTTGCGCCCGCCAGCGCCGCCTGAGCACGGCACGACCTCAACCATTCACCCGGGAACATCCACCATGTCCGATATTTCGATGCTCATCAACGGCCTCAAAGTCAGTGCGGAGAAAAGCGCCACATTCGAGCGGCGCAATCCGCTCGACGGCAGCGTCGCCACCCGCGCGCCCGCCGCCTCGCCGGCCGATGCATTGATGGCTGTTGCGGCAGCCGCCGAAGCGTTCAAGGCCTGGAGCCAGACCGGCCCCGGCGAGCGGCGTGCATTGCTGCTCAAGGCCGCGGACCGGCTCGAGGCCAAAACCCCGGCGTTCGCCGAAGCGGTGCCGGCCGAAACCGGCGCGACCGGCATGTGGGCGGGCTTCAACGTGTTCCTGGCCGCGGGCATGATCCGCGAGGCCGCGGCACTGACCACCCAGATCAGCGGCGAAGTGATTCCATCGGACATTCCCGGCAGCCTGGCCATGGGCATTCGCCAACCCGCGGGCGTGGTGCTGGGCATCGCGCCCTGGAACGCGCCCATCATCCTGGGCGTCCGCGCGATCGCCACGCCGCTGGCTTGCGGCAACACCGTGATCCTCAAAGGCTCGGAGAACTGCCCGCGTACCCACCAGTTGATCGTCGAGGCATTCGTCGAGGCCGGCTTTGCGCCGGGCGTGGTGAACTACATCACCAACGCACCGGCAGATGCGGGGACCGTGGTGGAGGCGATGGTGGCGCACCCGGCGCTGCGACGGGTCAACTTCACCGGCTCCACCAAGGTCGGCAGGCTGATCGCCGCGACCTGTGCCAAGTACTTGAAGCCGGTGGTGCTGGAACTGGGCGGCAAGGCGCCGCTCCTGGTACTCGACGACGCCGATCTGGACGACGCGGTCAATGGCGCGGCCTTCGGCTGCTTCGCCAACAGCGGGCAGATCTGCATGTCCACCGAACGCCTCATCGTCGACCAGAAGGTGGCCGACCTGTTTGTGAAGAAATTCGTCGCCAAGGCGAAGGCCTTGCCACTGGGCGATCCGCGCAAGCCTGAGCCGGTGGTGCTGGGCTCGGTCATCGGCATGAGCACGGTGAGTCATTGCAACGCCCTGATCGACGACGCGCTGGCCAAGGGGGCGAAGCTTGCGTGCGGCGGCAGGGCTGAAAACACGCTGATGCCTGCCACGGTCCTGGACCATGTGACGCCGGCCATGCGCATCTATCACGAAGAAACCTTCGGGCCGGTGAAGTGCATCGTGCGCGTCAAGGACACTGAAGAGGCCATCGCCTGCGCCAACGACAACGAATACGGACTGTCGGCCGCGGTGTTCGGTCGCGACATCGCCCGCGCGTTCAATGTTGCACGACGCATCGACTCCGGCATCTGCCATGTCAACGGCCCGACCGTGCACGACGAGGCGCAGATGCCTTTCGGCGGCGTCAAAGGTAGCGGCATAGGCCGCTTCGGCGGCAAGGCCGGTGTCGCGGAGTTCACCGAACTGCGCTGGATCACGGTGCAGACCACACCACGGCAGTACCCGTTCTGATCGACGCTCCGCCGCGCAGCGAGTTTCGGCCACAGCCAGTGCCGCGCGACCAGAATGCGGATGCCCGGCACATAACGAAAAAACCCGGCGAGTGCCGGGTTTTTTCTGGTCGCGAGAGGCGGATTACTTGCGCTTCGGGGCGGCCCTGGTGGCTGCGGCAACGCTGTCGACCGCGGTTGCAGTCGCCTTGGCGAAGTTGGTTTCGGCCATATCGACGGCTTGCTTGACGATCTTGCTGGCGTTGTCATAGGCCGAGGTGGCCGCTGCCATCGCCGACTTGACCGCAGCGACGGCGGTTTCGCTGCCGGCCGGCGCGCTTTTCAGGCTTTTGTCGATCAGCGCGGTGATTTCCTTGTGCGCCACAGCGGCCTGCTCTTCGGTGGCCTTGCGCAGCGTGGCCTGGCTTTCGGTGACGATGTTGTAGACGTGGCGCGAATAGGAAATGCTCTTTTCCAGCGCCGGTTGGGCGAAGCTGGCATTGAGCGCCATCAGTTCCTTCGGATCCTTGATGTCGAGCATGGCGCGGGCGCTCACGGTGGCGTCGTCGAACATTGCCTTGGCCGTGGCGACGTTGAGTTCAGCGAGCTTCTCGAAGCCGCTGAAGCCGCTCTTGGCGATGGCGAAGAAACTGTCGAATCCGGCGCGGCTGGCGGCGGTAAATTGGTCGTTGCTGGTGTACATGGTGGTTTCCTTCAAAAAGTCTGGTTGGACAGCGCTTCACTAATGCAAGCAGAGAACGCGTAACCTTGCTGATTTCTTGATTGTCTCGGTTTGTGCGTTGCAACAACTCGAATTATAGGGGCGCGAAATCGAAAGTCAAGAACTATTTGACGCGTTGCACCATTTTTTGTGGTCTCTCTAAGTAATTGATTATTAAAGACTCATTTGCCAGAGGTCGAAGTGCTTAGCGGTCGCTGTGTTAAACTCATGCTCGCTTGCGGAGCCCTGCCTGGCAGGCAGCAGGCCTTCCCGTACCCGCCTCCCGCCTTTGTCGACCTGCCGCCCGCGTGGCTGGCGCCCAAGTCGCGATGTCACACTGAATGCAGAAGCCCCCTCTCGCCCCCGAACCTGCGCCCCACGCGATTTTCATCGCGGCAACGCCGGTGTTGTTCGTGCTCCTATGGGCCACCGGTTTCGTTGGCGCGAAACTGGGCCTGCCTTACGCACCGCCCCTGAAGTTCCTGTTGCTGCGCTTCGCCGTGGTCATCGTGTTGATGACCGCTCTGGCACTGGCAACCCGTGCCCCGTGGCCGCGCGGCATCAACATCGCCCATGTGTCGATCGCCGGCGCGCTGCTGCAGGGCGGCTATCTGGGCGGCGTGTTCGTCGCGATTTCGCTTGGCATGAGTGCCGGCCTGGCGGCGCTGATCGTCAGTACCCAGCCGATCCTGACCGCGCTTGTCAGTCGCTTGAACGGCGAACGCCTGGCGCCACGCCAATGGGCCGGCCTAGCCCTGGGTCTTGTCGGTGTGGGCATGGTGGTGTCGAACAAGCTCGGCTTCACCGGTCTGGGGCTCCCGGCGGTCGCCGCCGGCGTGATTGCCCTGCTTTCCATCACCGCCGGCACGCTGTACCAGAAAAAGCATTGCGGGAACGAGGATCTGCGCACCCAATCGGTGGTGCAGTTCATCGCCGCCGCCGCCCTCGTGCTGCCGCTTTCAATGGCCTTCGAAAGCCGCGAGATCGTCTGGAGCGGTGCGCTGATTTTCGCCATCGGCTGGCTGGTGGTCGTGCTGTCGTTCGGCGCGACCTCGCTGTTGCTGCTGTTGATACGACGCGGCGCGGCCACCGCAGTGACCAGCCTCATGTATCTGGTGCCGCCGGTCACCGCGCTATTGGCCTACCTGATGTTCGACGAAAAGCTCACCTTGTTCTCGGTGGCCGGCATGCTGGTGGCAGTCGCCGGCGTGGCACTGGTGATGCGCAAGTAAAATGCGGCCCGCAAGCATGCCGCATCAGAATCGGACCAAGCCGGACGCGCTGACCTGCGCTCCGCCGCCGGTGCCCCAATCCAACAGCACAGCGAAAGACAGCGCATGAAAGACCACGAAATCGTCGACCACGCCATCACCAGCCGCCGTTCGGTACGCGGCTTCCTGCCCACGCCGGTGTCGCGCGCCATCGTCGAGGAAATCCTGGGCGTCGCCAGCCGCGCCCCCTCGGGCACCAATATCCAGCCGTGGAAAGTGCATGTGCTCATGGGCGCCGCGCGCGACCGCTTCACAGCGGCAATCGTCGCCGCGCACAACGAAGACTATGCGCGCAAACAGCGCGGCGAAGAACCGCTGCACAAGGAGGAATACGGGTACTACCCGGTGCAGTGGTTCGAACCCTACCTGGGTCGGCGCCGCAAGCTCGGCTGGGAACTGTATGGCCTGCTCGACATCGGCAAGAAGGATTACGACAAGATGCATGCGCAGCATGGCCGCAACTTCACGTTTTTCGACGCGCCCGTAGGCATGATCTTCAGCATCGACCGGCGCATGCTGCAGGGCAGCTGGCTGGACTACGGCATGTTCATCGAGAACATCATGATCGCCGCGCGCGGCCGCGGGCTCGACACCTGCCCGCAACAGGCATTCGCCCACTATCACACGATCGTTCAGGAATTTCTCGCACTGCCCGCATCCGACATGGTGATGTGCGGCATGGCACTCGGGGTCGAGGACACCTCGGTGGTGGCCAATCGGCTCACCACCGAGCGCGCCGCGGTCGCCGAGTTCACCACCTTCGTCGACACTTGAAGGTCGCCGCCAGCGCGCGGCCTGCTGACCCGCGCCGCTCAGGCGTTGGCGAAAGCGCCGCCGGTGGTCTTGCCGCCCTGCTTGGCGAACTGCAGCAGGCGCGCCTGCTTGAGGATATCGGCAACCGGCGCATGCCCCATGCGCAAGGCCAGGTCGACCGCGGAATCGCCCTCGGCATTCATGACGTTGGCGTCGGCGCCGTTGCGCAGGAACAGTTCGGTCAAGCCCGTGTGACCGCGCACGGCCGCGTACATCAGCGGCGTGTAGCCGTTCGGGCCTTTCAGATTCGGGTCGATGTTCATGTTGAGCAGGCGCTGCGCGTACACCATGTTGCCCTTCTCGACGGCGTAGAACAGGGCTTTCTGCGCTTCGCTGCTGTTGTCTTTTTCAAGGCCCGAAGGCAGGATGCGCACGATGTGGTTGATCAGCGAGATGCCCACCATCAGCCCCAGGGCCAGCAACAAAGGCACGCTCGAGATGTTGAGCCGCTCGGCATATTGCCCGGGCAGGTTGGCGCCGATCACCAGCAGGATCACGATCAGGAAAAACGTGAAGCGCATGAACAAAAGGAGCGCCACGAACACCACCGCGGCCAGCGTGATGACCAGGTAATCGACGCGTACGCCGACCCGTTCGATAAGCTCTTCAGGCAGGTTGGCCAGCACCGCGATCAGGCCGACCATCCCCACCAGCACCCATTCCCTGACACTGATCTTGAGATTCACGCTTCCCCCATGTGGCGCCTGGCCGCAGCGGGCCGCGCCTTTTATGCCAACCGCATTGTGCGTCGCGCAGACAGGCTTGGCAAGGGCCGCCGCCTTCCGTGCCGCCGCCTTGGACCCGCTATGCACACCCCTGCGGCACGCACGCACCCGCCGGCGCGGCGCGCCGGCGAATGTGCTTGCGGATGATCGGTGCGGCGCGGTGAAACCGGTTGCTCCGCAAGCCCTGCTGCTGCTGTCGGTGATCGCATTGTTCTGGGGCCTGAACTGGCCGGTGT
>JBEIFV010000228.1:0-8766 GCA_040382235.1 Burkholderiales bacterium | reverse complement strand
CGCGCGGCATGCGGTTCGATCTGCCGCATCCTACCGGCGGCAGTGTGCCGATGATTTCGAGCCCGATGAAATTCTTAGCTACGCCGCTCGAGCAGATCACGCCGCCGCCAATGCTGGGGCAGCATACCGATTCGGTGCTGGGTCAGATCCTTGGCCGCGATGCCGAGGCGATCAAGCGCCTGCGCGAGGCCGGCGCGATTTGAGGCGGCCGGTAGATGCGCGTGACAAACAGCCGCGCCGCGCGCGGACTTATACGTCGAGCCCGCCAATCTGCTCATACACCCGATTGAGCCACACCTTGACGCGCTGTCGCTCCAGCAAGCCCAGGCTCGCGCCGCCTACATCGGCGGGCTGAATCGCCGCCCAGAAGCTGGTATCGCGGGCGTCGATTTTTTGCATCGTCGCGTCTGCAAGATGGCCGATGGTGATCACGCGTGCACCGAATTGCTCGGCGCGCTCGCGCTGCCCGGAGGTTTCGAGTATCTCGAAGCGGTCTCCGCGCAAACCGTTCAACACCAGCACGATGTTCATGCGGCCACCAAACGCATCGAGCAGGCTCTTCAGCAGGTCTACCGAATCGCGGCCGGCGTCCATCACATGCCAGTAGGTGAGCGACAGACCGACCTCGGGCGCCAGTTCGATCAAACCGGAATCGGCCATCCAGCGCGCCAATGCATGGTGGGTCTGCGCGGCCAGGTCGACCAGGATACGCTGCTCGGGGTTGGCGGCGGCGGCTTCGACGACGCGGTCGAGGTTGCCGTAGTCGTCGATCACCACCGGGCTGGCGTAGCCGGCGTAGAAGCGCAGCAGCGCGCCGTGCGACTTGTCGGAATCATGCCCGCTGAATGGCATGTTGTGATCGATGAAGTATTGCGCCAGGATGCGTGCCACCATCGACTTGCCGACGCCGCCTTTTTCGCCGCCGATGAAATGCAGTTTGCTCATGCCGAAACTTTCCTGGTTCAGGTTGTTTATACGTAAAGCGACGCAATAACAGGGCCATTTGTGGCCGCCCGCAGTATAGGTGACATGAGTGCGGGATAATCAGCGACTGACTTTTGGCAACGGAAAATCATGCGCGACAACTTCAGCAACAGCCAGATCATTCGCAAGCCCGCCGTCACCTCCGCCGGCGGCATCGTCGCCGCGCAGCACATCCGTGCCGCGCAGGCGGGGGCCCGCGTGCTGGCTGCCGGTGGCGACTGCGTCGATGCGGCGATCGCTACCTCGTTCGCGTTGGGCGTGGTCGAGCCGTGGATGAGCGGGCTGGGCGGGGGCGGGGCGATGGTGTTGTATCGGGCGCGCGACAAGCGTTTCGAGGTGATCGATTTCGGCATGCGCGCGCCAGGTGGTTTGCGTACTGAAGATTTTGCATTGACCGGCGAAGGCGCGGCCTCCGACCTGTTTCCATGGCCGCGGGTGGCCGGTGATCGCAATCTGCACGGCCCGGCCTCGGTGGCGGTACCCGGTGCGGTGGCGGGCATGGAGGCCGCGCACGCGCGCTATGCGCGCATGCCCTGGCGCGACCTCTTGACGCCGGCGATCGCGCTGGCCGCCGAAGGCTTGCTGGTCGACTGGTTCACCACCGAACTGGTGGCCACCGGTGCGCCCGACCTGCGGCGCTATGGCGCGAGCAGTGAGCGCTTTCTGGTCGACGGCTTGCCGCCAGTGGCGATGTGGGGCATTCGTGACGAAGTGCGCCTGCCGCAACCTGCCTTGCGGGCCACGCTTGCCGCGCTGGCCGAACGTGGCCCGCGCGACTTCTATGAAGGCGATCTGGCGCGCAGCATCGCCGCCGATATCGCGCGCGACGGTGGCTACCTTTCGGTGGCCGATCTGGCCGCTTTTCGGGCCGAGGTGCGCACCCCGCTGTGTATTCCGTATCGCGGCGCCCGCGTGCACGCGACCCCCGAGTTGACCGCCGGGCCGACGCTTGCGCATGCCTTGCGGCTCCTTGCAGCCGACCCGGCATGGGCGGTTCCCGGCGCTGCACCCGATGCCGCCGCGTACGCCGCTTACGCGCGCGCCCTGCAGGCCGCGTATCGCGAGCGCTTGAAGGGCATGGGCGACGCCGACGGCCGGCGCGCGCTCGGTGCCGAGCATCTGGCGCCGGCCTGCACCACCCACTTCAACGTGGTCGATCGCGAAGGCAACATGGCATCGGTGACGCAGACACTGCTGTCGATTTTCGGCTCCAGGTACACGCTGCCGGGCTCCGGCATCCTGATGAACAACGGCATCATGTGGTTCGACCCCGAGCCTGGCGGGCCGAATTCGCTCGCGCCCGGCCGGCGCTGCCTGACCAACTACACGCCGGTGATCGCCGAGGCGGCCGACGGGCGCATGCTTGCCGTCGGTGCCTCCGGCGGCCGGCGCATTCTGCCGGCGGTGGCGCAGTTGTTGTCGTTCACCCTAGATTACGGCATGGATCTGGATGCGGCCTTTCACGCGCCCAGGATCGACGCCAGCGAAGGTGCCACGGTGATCGGTGACGTACGCTTGCCAAGCGAAGTGCGCGCGGCCCTGGCAGCGCAGTTCGATTACCTGGAAGCGCGGGTGCAAACCATGCCGATGAAATTCGCCTGCCCTTCGGCCGTGGCGCGCCATGCCGACATCAACAGCGGTGCGACCGAGATCGCGCAGCCCTGGGCCGATGCGATCGCCGTTTAGTCGGTGCCGTTGCCGTGTGCTGGCAGCGGGCAGCCCGCAGCGGATCGATCAGTAATCTGCCCTGAGCGTGCCCTGATAGACCGGTGTCACCACGCCCTGCGTGCGGGTATGAAAGCGCAGCGGAATCGAGCGCACCGTGCCTCGGTCGTTGTGCTGCACATGAAAGTGCAGATGCGGGCCGCTCGACTGGCCGGTATTGCCCGAGTAGCCCAGCAGCGCGCCGGCGTCGATGCGGGCGTTCGGCCGCAGGTCGCCTGCGATCTTCGACAAATGCGCGTAGTCGGCCCAGGTCGCGTCATCATGAAAAACGCGCACGAAATTGCCGCGCCCGGCCAAGTCCGCTCGGGTTTCGGACTTTTCGTGGATCTCGATTACGAACCCCGCGCGGGCCGCCACGATCGGCGTGCCCTCAGGCATCACCACATCGATGGCGTTTGCGGTCTGGGCGTCGTTGTGCGTGATCATCGGGCCGCCCGGCGCCTGTGAGATGCGAAAACTGCGTCCGTTCTCGAAGGGTATGCGGTAGCGCGCGTTGGGGTCGGGTTGCGCCTGCGGGTCGCCCAGCAAGACCGCATAGCGATAGCTGAAGTTGTAGCCCTGGCGCTCGTCGCCCGGACGCACCCGCACCATTTCGTCGGTTTGTCCGGGGTGCAGAACCACCACAAACGGCCAGGCGCGGCTCGAGCGCAGATTGGTCGAACTTGCCAGCGAGAATGTCAGCTGGATCGGCGCCCGCCCGCCATTGCGGGCGATCACCCGATGGGTGCTACCTTCCTTCAGCGATTCGACCGTGACCGGGTAGCGATCCTGCGCAAGCGCCGTCTCCGCCGTCCAAGCCAGCAGCAGCACCGCGCAGGCCAGCGCGCGGCGCAGCCACTCAGGCACCGGCGGCGCGCCTGGCCGCGAACTCTACAAACCAGGCGAGGCTGCCCGGGTTGATCATTGAATCGCGATTGACGACTTTTGCAAGCGCCTCGCCCAGCAGCAGCCGCTTGATCGGCACTTCGAGCTTCTTGCCGTTCAGGGTGCGTGGCACTTCCGGAATCGCGAAGATGTCGTTGGGCACATGGCGCCCCGACAGGTCCGTGCGCACCCTCGCCTTGATGCGCTCGATAAGTGCGGCATCGAGCGTGGCGCCGGCCTTGAGCACCACGAATAGCGGCATATAGGATTCGCGCCCGAGATACTCGAGATCGACCACCAGGCTGTCCTGCACTTCGGGCACATCCTCGACCACCCGATAGATTTCGGCCGAACCCATGCGGATGCCGTAGCGGTTGATGGTGGAATCGCTGCGGCCATAGATGATGGCGCCGCCGCGCGGCGTGATCTTGAGCCAGTCGCCATGGCGCCAGCAGCCCGGATACATCTCGAAATAGCTTTCCATGTAGCGACGGTCGTCGCGGTCGTTCCAGAAGAACAGCGGAAACGAGGGCATCGGCAGGGTGCATACCAGTTCCCCCACCTGGTCGGTCAGGGCGTGGCCGGCCTCGTCGAAAGCGTAGACGGCAACGCCCAAGCAGCGGCACTGCATTTCACCGGCGTACTGCGGCATGATCGGGCAGGCGCCGACAAACGCGGCGCCGGGATCGGTGCCGCCGGAGATCGAAGCCAGCAGCAGGTCGCGGTTGACATTGTCGTAAACCCACTGATAGCCCTCGACCGGCAGCGGCGAACCGGATGACGCGACCGTGCGAATGCGCGAGATGTCGCCGGCTGCGCGCGGTTGCACGCCGGACTTCATGCACTGTGCGATGTAGGCGGCGCTGGCGCCGAACACATCGGTTTCGGTGCGTGCAGCCAAGTCCCACAGCCGGCCCATGTCCGGCGTGGCGGGATTGCCGTCGTACTGGATGATGGTGCAGCCCGACAGCAGTGTGTTGACCATCAGGTTCCAGATGATCCAGTTGGTCGAGGAGAACCAGAAAAATCGATCGCCGGGTTTCAGGTCGAGATGCAGGTCATTGGCCTTGATGGTCTCGATGATGGTACCGCCATGGCCGTGCACGATCGGCTTGGGCATGCCGGTGGTGCCGGATGAATAGACGACCCAGAGCGGATGGTCGAACGGTACCTGCGCGAACTCGAGCGGGCCGGGAGTCGCCATGGCCTCCGCCCACGCCATCGCCTGCGGAAACTGCGCAATGTCGGTGTCCGGGTCGAGATAGGGCACCAGCACCAGCTTTTCGACAGTGGGCAAGTGCGATAGGATTTCGCGCACGATATCGCGACGGTCGAAATCACGCCCGCCATAGCGGTAACCGTCGACCGCCAGCATCACGCGCGGCTCGATCTGGCGAAAGCGGTCGATCACCGAGACATGGCCCATGTCGGGTGACGCCGAAGACCAGATCGCACCGATGCTGGCCACCGCCAGCAAGGCGACGACGGTTTGCGGAATGTTGGGCATGTAGGCGACCACCCGATCGCCCGGCTTGACGCCCATGTTCTTGAGCGCGTTGGCGAGGGCCGCGATCTGGCGCTTGAGTTCATCCCACGAAATTTCGGTGCGCGCGCACAGCTCGGATTCGAAAATGATCGCAGGCTTCTCGCCCATGGCGTGGCGCAGGCAATGCTCCGCGTAATTCAGGTGCGCGCCTTCGAACCACACCGTGCGCGGCATCTTGCGCTCTTTGAGCACCTGCTTGTACGGCACCGAGGCCTTGATCTCGTAATACTCCCAGATGCTGGCCCAGAACGCTTCGAGTTCGTCGACCGACCATTGCCACAGCGCGTTGTAGTCGGCAAACGTCAGGCCGCGGGTTTTCTCAAGCCATGCCATGTAGGCGGTGAGCCGCGCGTTCTTGAGGCGCTCGGGCGAGGGTTGCCACAGCAGGGTGCCTTCGGGGATGCTTGCCACGTGGTTGTCTCCGTTACTTGCGGGGTTCAAGGTTTCTGGTTGTGTTCAGGGCGCATCACAGGATTTTATCCAGAGCGGCGCGGCGGCGCCGGCTCTGTTCGTGCCGTCTGCCAAACGGCTGCTAAGCTTCGGGTCCGCGAAATCTACATCGACGACCCATGCACTACAGCACTGCTGACAACAAGCACGGATTGCGTTTCAATCCGTTCAAGGCACTGATCGTGCCGCGCCCGATCGGCTGGATCGCTTCCCTCTCCAGCGACGGGGTGCGCAACCTCGCGCCCTATAGCTACTTCAACGCGGTCAGCGACAGCCCACCGATGGTGCTGTTTTCCTCCGCCGGGCGCAAGGACTCCCTGCGCAACATCGAGGAGACCGGCGAATTCACCTGCTCGCTGGCCAACTGGGACCTGCGAGACCGAATGAATCTCTCTTCCGCGCCGGTGGCGGCCGGGGTCGATGAGTTTGAACTGGCCGGGCTCACCGCGGCCGCCTCGGTCATGGTCAAGGTGCCGCGCGTGGCGGAGAGCCCGGCAGCGTTCGAGTGTCGCTACTGGAAGAGCATTGAACTGCCGTCGGCGCGTCCCGGCGACAAACACACGCACACTGTGGTGTTCGGCCAGGTCGTCGGCGTCTACATCAACGATGCGTTCATCCGGGATGGCATAGTCGATACCGGCGCGATGCGGCCACTGGCACGCCTGGGCTACATGGACTATGCGGTGGTGACGCCCGAGACCATGTTCACCCTGAATCGTCCGACGGTGTCAGCCGATGGCAGTAGCGCGCAGGTGGCGGCGGGCGCCTGGGATGGGGTATATCGCTGACGCGTGTCGATCAGCCTTTGCTGTGGGCACGGCGGCGTGCACAAGACTCAGCTGCCCAGCACCTGCCCCAGCCACGCCCGCACGTCAGTGATCTCGTCCATGCAAAGCGAATGTTCCATCTCGTAGACATGCCACTGCACTGCGTAACCCAGGGCACTCAACTGGTCGCGCGAGTTCTCTGCGCGATCCACCGAAATCATCGCATCGTCACTGCCGTGCGCCATGAAGATCGGCACATCCCGGTTGGCGCTTGCGGCCTCGGCAGCGACGCTTGCTGCAAGCGGCAGGTAGCTCGAAAGGATCATCAGGCCGCCCAGGCGCTCCGCATGGCGCAGGCCGGCCTGAAGCGCGACCGCGCCGCCCTGCGAGAAGCCGGCCAGGACGATGCGTTTTCTGGGCGTGCCGCGCGCGACTTCGCGGGCGATCAATCGCTCACAGGCAGCCTGGCTCTCGCGCAGGCCGACGGCGTCTTCGATGCGCACCAGTTCGGCCATCTTGATGTCGTACCAGGCGCGCATGCGCATGCCGCCATTGATGGTGACCGCGCGCATCGGCGCATGCGGGAACACAAAGCGCACGCCGCCGGCCAGGCCGGGCAGGGCGTTGATTTCAAGCTCCTTGACCACCGGCACGAAGTCGTAACCATCGGCGCCCAGGCCGTGCATCCAGATGACCGACGCGGCCGGCGTCGGGCCGGTGGCGATTTCGACACATTCGAGTTCGGTGCTCATGGCTTCCCGGATTTGAGTGGCAGGCTGTCGCGCGATCGCACTGCGTTCTTGGGACGAAACGCCTTGCACACGCGTTCGTCGGTTTCGATGTATGGCCCGCCGATCAAATCGATGCAATAGGGGACTGCGGCAAAGATTCCGCCGACAATCGATTCGCCGTCGGCATCCCTCAAGCCCTCGAGGGTTTCGCGAATCGACTTCGGCTGGCCCGGCAGGTTGATGATGAGGGCGCCGCGGCTGCGATCCGGGGCGTAGCGGATCACCGCGACCTGGCGCGACAGGATCGCGGTGGCCACGAAACGCAAGGAAATCTGGCGCATCTGTTCGCCGAAACCCGGCATTTCCTTGTGCGCCACGGCAAGCGTTGCTTCGGGCGTCACGTCGCGAAGTGCCGGTCCGGTGCCGCCAGTGGTCAGCACCAGATCGCAGGCTTCCACATCCACCAGTTCGATCAGCGTCCGCTCGATGACCGCCTGCTCGTCCGGGATCAGGCGTTCGCAGGCTTGCCATGCGGTCATAAGCGCGCTATCCAGCCAGGCCTTGAGGCCGGGCAGGCCTTCGTCCTTGTAGACGCCGCCGGCGGCCCGGTCGCTGGCCGATACCAGGCCCACCCGCAGCGGGCGATCCAGCATGTTCATCGGAGGTTCGCCACGCTCATTTGGCCGGGCAATCGCCCAGGCGGCGCCCGCTCATGGTCTGGTTCATGTTCATCGACTGGCCCTGCATTTTCATTGTCATATCCATCTTGCCGGTGTAGCTGTCGGCGCTCGCGGTCATCTGGCCGCTGCCTTCCATCGCCATTTCGCCGCTGCAGCGCAGCTTCCATGAAACGGTGCTGCCGCTCGTCTTGTAGTCGAGCTGCTCGCACTTCATTTTCGCGTCGTCCATTTTCGGCACCGCGCCCTTCGGGTCTTCGAGCTGTTTGGCGGTGACGCAGGCGCGGGTCACGAACGGCTTGGCGCCGCCCATGTTGGTCTGGATCGTGGTTTCCCACAGGCCGGGGCGCATGCCACCCGGGCCTGCGGCATGGGCACCGCCCACGATGACAAGAGTGCACGCGACGAGCAGGCAGCCTGGCGTTTTCATTCTTCGGGGTCTCCGGTTGCAGCCGTCGCGGGGCGCACCGCCATGGCCTCGCGAATCGCGCGATAGATTTCGCGGTAGTCGCGCAAGGGTTTGTTCTCCGCCTGTTCCTTCGCCGCATTGCGCATCAGGGTGCGCATGCGGGTCAGGTCGGTGCCGGGAAAGGTGTTGGCGAATTCAGTCAGCACGCGTGCATCCTGCAGCAGGCGGTCGCGCCAGCGTTCGGCCAGATGCATCTCGGTCACTTCGGCCCGCGAGGCACCATTGAAGCGGTCGAGCGCCTCCCGCAGCGGCAGCGGATCGACTTCGCGCATGAGGCGGCCGATGAATTGCAACTGTCGGCGCCCACCCTCATGGGCGGTGATCTTCTGGTAGGCCAGGATGGCTTCATGCAGGCGCTCGGGCAATCCGAGCGATGCGATGCGCTGTACCGAGAGGTCGGCGATTTCGCGGCCCAGCACCTGCAGCGCGGTCATGTCGCGCTTCAACTGCGATTTGCTGGGGCGATCGTAAACCGTCGGCGCATCGGGCTTGGGGTCGACCAGCAGGTTGGGATTGCGCATTGGCGAACGGCTTTGTGGGGGTGTCTGCGGCG
>JBEIFV010000227.1:0-8807 GCA_040382235.1 Burkholderiales bacterium | reverse complement strand
GATCGACTGCTCGGCCAGATCCACCAGTTCCTTGCCGATCTGCGCCTTCCAGCGCGCGTACACGCGGCGGGTGGCGATGACGAACTGCTCGCGTTCGGCAGGCGTCAGGCGCGTCAGCTTGACGCCGAAGCCTTCCACCTGCGTGTAGGTGCTTGAGTCATCCTTGGTGATGCCCTTGCGAGCCAGTGCCATTTCCTGCTTGCCGGCCTCGATCGCCGCCGCCCGCACCGCATCACGGTCAGCCGGCGTCCAGTTGGCCCAGACTTCCTTGTTGACCACGAAAGCCAGTGGATCACAGACATAGCCCCACAGGGTGCAGAATTTGTGGCCCACGGTGTGCAGCTTGGCAGCGGTGAAGATCGACATCGGGTTTTCCTGCCCATCGACAGCACCGGAGGCGAACGCGGGTTGCGCGTCGGCCCAGCTCATCTGCGTCGGGTTGGCGCCCAGATCGGTGAAGGTGTCGTTGAACAGGGGTGAGCCGACGATGCGGATCTTCAACCCTTTCAGATCAGCCGGGGTGCGCACTTCGCGCTTGGAATTGGTCAGTTCGCGAAAGCCGTTCTCGCCCCACGCCAGCGGCACCACGCCCTGCTTGTCAAGCGTGGCGAACATGCGCTTGCCGATCTCGCCCTGGGTCAGCGCATCGACGGCGGCGAAGTCGGGCATCAGGAAAGGCAGCGAAAACAGGTTGAGTTCCTTGATCTGCGGCGACCAGTTGATGGTCGAGCCGATCGCCATGTCGATCACGCCTTGGCGAATCGCCGAGAACTCGCGGGTCTGGTCGCCCTGCACCAGGGACACACCGGGATACATCTTGACGTTGATGCGGCCGGCGGTTTTTTCCTTGACCAGGTTGGCCCAGATCTCGCCGCCCTTGCCCCACGGAAATGCCGGCCCCACCACGGTCGAAAGCTTGTACTCGGCCTTGTACTGCGATTGTCCGGTCACAATCGCCGGAAAGGCGATCGCGCCGCCGGCGGCGACCGCACCGGAAATGAAATGTCTGCGCTTCATGTCGATATCTCCATTTGTAAGAATTCGAAGCTCGCCACCCACCCTTTTCCCTCAAGAGGAAACGGGCCGGGGCATGGGTCAACGGACTTCGTTCAAGAAACCTTCAATACCCCAAAACCTTCGGCAGCCAAAGCGCCAAACCCGGAAACATTATCACCAACAACAGGGCCAGCATGAAACTGAGCACCAGCCACCCCACCCACGGCACCGTCTGCTCCATGCGTACCCCCGCGATTTTGCAACTGACCATCAGATTGACGGCCATCGGCGGGGTGAACTGGCCCACAGCAACCATCATGGTGAGGATGATGCCGAACCACACCACGTCCCATTTATAGAACATCGCAATCGGCATCAGGAGCGGAATGAAGATCAGGAAGATCGACACTCCGTCGAGGAACATGCCCACTACCAGCAGCATCAGCACCAATAGGGCAAGCACACCGGCTTCCGGCAAGCCCGATCCGGTGATGGCGCGCGTGACCGGATCAGCCAGGCTCAAGGTATTGACCGAGTAAGCGAAGATGCCTGCAAGCGCCACCACAAGCATGATGATCGCCGACAGTTCGGCGGACTCGGCGAAAATTGGAAACAAGTCGCGCCACTTGATGGTGCGGTAGATCACCATGCCGACGAAAAGACCGTACACCACCGCGACCACCGCGGCTTCGGTCGGCGTGAACCAGCCGGTGCGCATGCCGCCAAGTATAAGTACCGGCGCCGCCAGACCCCATATGCTTTCCCTGAAGCTGGCCCACAGAGGCGGGCGCGGCAGGTCCGCTTCATTGGCGCCCATGCCGTTACGCCGCGCCAGCCATACCGCAGGCAAAATCAGGGCCAGGCCGGCCAGCACGCCCGGCACCATGCCGGCGGCGAACAGCGCCGGCACCGAGGCGCCGGGCACCATCACGCTGTAGACGATGAAGGCGATCGATGGCGGAATCAGGATATCGGTCGCTGCCGCCGCACCGATCACGCTGGCCGAATAGGCCGGCGGGTAACCGGCACGCGCCATCGCGCCGATCATCACACCACCCACCGCCGCAGCGTTGGCCGGGCCGGAGCCTGAAATGCCGCCCAGAAACATGGCCACCGCGATCGCCACCAGCGGCAGCATGCCCGAGCCGCGACCCACCAGCGCGATGGCGAAATTGACCAGACGCTGTGCCACGCCCGAGCGATCGAATATCGAACCCACCAGCACGAACATCGGCAGCGCCAGCAATGGGTACTTGGCAAGCCCGGCATAAAAATTCTGCGGCGCGGCCAACAACCCGAACCATTGCGTATCGAGATTGGCGGCGGCGATCGCCAGCGAACCGCCAATCCCGAGAGCGACTCCGATCGGGACGCCGGCCAGCATCAAGACGATGAACGTGGTGAACAGCAGCCAGCCGATCATGGCCGCTTGAATTTTCTGGCGAGAAGCCCGAGCGCGCGACCTGCAATCGCCAAAGACAAGAGCGGCAACCAGATGGTGTAGATCCATTTCGGCACGCCGATGCCGGGTGAGGTCTCGTCAAAGTGAAACTCATCCCATGTCATGCGCGCACCGAGCACGGCCAGCAGCAGGAAGAAAAAAAGGATGCAGACAGCCGACAGGATAGCGAGTCTGCGCTGACGCGCCGCCGAACCCTGCTCATAAAAGAACTCGATGCGGATGTGCTTGTCGCGGGCGACGGCGGCGGCCCCCGCCACCAGCGACATCGCCATCATGAGAAAGATCGAAATCTCCTCGGTCCAGGCGAACGAGCCGTCCGTCAGGTAGCGCACCAGGACGTTGACGAAGGTGATCACGCACAAGGCACCCATCGCCAGCGCGCCCAGAACATCCTCGATCTTCAGCGGCACGCGCGGCGTTTGACCGGCGTCCGCACCGACTGGCGGGTCATCCATCAGCCGGGCCTAGCCAAGCAAGGCGCGCGCAGCCGCCTCGATCTTCGCCGCGCTCAAGCGCGACTCGTTTTCCAGGACCTGCGCATAACCGACCGGAATACGCGGTGCGCCCAGGCGCGCCACCTTGCAGCCCAGATGCTCGGCTGCGCTTGCCGCGATCTCGGCGCCGAAGCCCGCCACCTGCACCGCCTCATGCACCACCAGCAGCCGGCCGGTCCTCGCGGCGGACGCGAACACGGCGTCGCGATCCCACGGCCAGAGCGTACGCAGATCGATCACCTCCGCCGAAATACCTGCAAGCGCCAGCGCTGCGGCCGCCTCAAGTGCGGGAGCTACGCCGCGCGACCAGGTCACCAGCGTGAAGTCGGAGCCTTCACGCATGCAGTTGGCGCGTCCGAGCGGCACGGCGAGTCCCGGCGTGACCAGGCCTTCGACGCCCCACAATTCCTTGTGCTCCATGTAGATGACCGGGTCGCCGCTGGCCAGCGCACTCTTGAGCAAACCATAGTTGTCTTGCGGTGTGGCCGGCGTCACCACGGTCAGCCCCGGCATGTGGGCGAACCAGGCCTCGAGCGACTGCGAATGCTGCGCCGCCGACGCCGACCAGATGCCGATGGGCATGCGCGCGACCAGCGGCACCCTGCCCTGACCACCGAACATGTAGCGATTCTTGGCCGCCTGGTTGACGATCTCGTCCATCGCACACAGGGCGAAGTCGATGACGCGCATCTCGACCACGGGTTTGAGCCCGGCCAAGGCCATGCCGACGGCCGCCCCCATGATGTTGGCCTCCGATATGGGCGTGTCGATGATGCGCTCGGCACCGAATTCCTGCGGCAGGCCGCGATACTGGCCGAATACGCCGCCGCGCCCGAGATCCTCGCCCAAGGCGATGATGGTGGCGTCGGCGCGCATCGCCTCGGCCAGCGCAAGACCGGCGGCCTGCGCGTAGCTCATGTTGACCGGCACAGCGTTCATTTCCACACTCCGGCACCGGTGTCGGCAATGTCTTCGTAGGCCGCGCCCGCCTCAGGCCAGGGCGCCGCTTCAGCAGTCGCCAGCGCAGCGTCGATCTCGGCGCGAGCATCGCTATCAAACTGGTCCATCACCGATTCGGAATTTCCGTTCGCAATCCACTTCCTGCGCGCTACCAGGAGCGGGTCGAACAGGAGCGCCGCCTTTACTTCAGCAGGATCTCGATAGGATCCCGGGTCGACCGATACATGCCCCTTGAAGCGATAGGTCACCGCATGCAGAAAGCGCGGCCCGCCGCCGCCACGCACCTCGGCCACCAACTGGCGCGCCGCCTCATCGACAGCTTCGACATCGTTGCCGTCGAGCCTGACCGAAGCAATGCCAAGCGCCGCTGCGCGCGCCGAGACGCCTTCACCTGCCGTCACCGGACCGGTCGGCGTGGTGGCCGAGATGCGATTGTCCTCGCACACGAACAACACCGGCAGGCGGTAGACCTGGGCCCAGTTGAGGCTCTCCAGAAACGGCCCGCGATTGGCCGCGCCGTCTCCAAAAAAACAGGCCACGATGTAGGGCAGTTTGCGGATCTTCAGTGCATGCGCAGCGCCGGTGGCGATCGGCATACCGGCGGCCACCACGCCATTGGCGCCCAGCATGCCGACCGAAAAGTCGGCGATATGCATCGATCCGCCCTTGCCCTTGTTGTAGCCGCTGGCGCGCCCGAACAGCTCGCACATCATGCGGGTGCTGTCCGCACCTTTGGCGAGGGTGTGGCCATGGCCGCGATGGGTGGAGGTCAGCAAGTCTTCGCGCACCAGGTTGCTGCATACGCCGGCAGCAACCGCTTCCTGGCCGGTAGAAAGATGCAGCGGGCCGCGCACCAGTGCCGGCTTGCCCGAAGTGGCCAGGCCCCAGGCAGCGACACCCCCCTGGCTGGCGATCTCGGCGGAGTTCTCAAAGGCTCGGATGCGCGCCATCAGGCGGTAAAGCTGGGCAAGTCGCTGGGTCGGCACGCTTTGATCAACCATTGCAAGACAGCACACGATTTTAGCAGTTTGAATCTGGTGCTTCTTGTACCTCAGGAATTGCGCACCAAGTCCTTGACCGCGGCCCACTGGCGCCGGCTCACCGGCACCCGTTCGGGCACACCGCGCAGCACCACTTGCCACTGCATGCCGCCATCGGCGTCGGCTTCGTTCTCGACCGGCGCCTTCTCGAACCCGCCGATGCGATCGCGCGCGATCAGGGCGCTGCGGTGTACTCGCACAAACAACTCGGCGAATTCCTCCTCGAGGCGCGTCAGCGATTCCTCCAGCAGATATTCCTTCTCTTCAGTGCGCACCGTGATGTACTTGAGTTCGGCTCGCAGGTAGACTACATCAGCCAACGGAACCAGTGTCAATCGCCCGCGCTCGCTGATGGAAAGGTAGCGTCGGGCCTGCGGATTGGAACGCGCCAGGGCGTCGGCGGACGGGCCGCGCAGGGTGCCGGCCGCCTTCTTCAAGGCCTGCGCCAGGCGCGCCGCACGCACCGGCTTCATCAGGTAGTCGAGCGCGTTGACTTCGAATGCACGCACGGCGTACTCGTCATGCGCGGTGACGAAGATCACTGCCGGTGGCGCATCGAGTTTCGCCAGATGCTGCGCCAATTCGATGCCATTCATGCGCGGCATCTGCATGTCGGCCAGCACCAGGTTCGGCGCCAGTGTGCGCACCCGTTCGACGGCCTCCAGGCCGTTGACGGCTTCGCCGACGATGCGCAAGGACAACTCCGCCGCGAGGTCGCCCAGCAGGTCACGCATGCGGCGCCGCGCCGGAGCCTCGTCATCAACGATCAGGATGGAAAGTGTCATGTGTTCGATTCCTCCCCGCGGTTCTCGTAGCGCCGGTAGGGAACCACGATGCGGACCCGGTATTCGCCCGACCCGGACGCGGTTTCAAGACGTGCCTCGACGTCGAAATGCAAATTCAGGCGCTCACGCACATTGTCCAGTGCCATGTGATTGCCGGCACGCAGCATGCCCCCGCTGCCAGGCGGCTGGGTATTGCCTTCGACCATGGGGTTGACGATCTCGATCTCCACCTGGGCTCCTCGCCTGACCACCGCAATGACAATCGTGCCGGGCAAGTGCGCCGGCTCGATGCCGTGGTGCACCGCGTTTTCGACCAGCGGCTGCAGGATCAGCGGCGGCATCGCCGTATCGCTCGCGCGCGGATCGACCTTCCATTCGACTTGCAGGCGCTCCCCCAGGCGCAAAGTCTCGATCTGCAGGTAGCGCTGGCACAGATCGATCTCTTCGTGCAGCGGCACCAGCTTGCGTTGCTCGCGCAACAACACGCGAAACAGGTCCGCCAGATCCTCAAGGGCTGCCTCGGCGCGACGCGGCTCGCTGCGAATCAGGCTCAACACCGCGGTCAGGCTATTGAACAGGAAATGTGGCCGGATGCGTGCCTGCAAGGCTTGCAGCCGAGCTTCGGCCAGCGCCGGCGAAAACGCCCGTTCGCGCAGGTTGAAGTAATACAGCACCACGGCGCTGCAAGCCAGTGTGACCAGCCAGTCGTGCAGCAATCCACTCCAGCCGCCAGCCAATCCCCCGGGCGAGATAGAGCGGATGCCGGTGGTCAGACAGAGTTCGAGAATGCCTATGGCCACGATGCCGCCGGCATACCCCGCCTTGCGCAAAAAACGGCGCAACGGGCAAAGGAAAGCGAGGCTTGCAATCAGCACCGGCTCAACCACCGAGGCAGCCGCAAGAAAAGCGGGCAACCAGAGCGCCGCATCGAATGGCCGGCTCTGTACCAGCGCATAGCCCCCCAACATCAGGTTGACCAGGAGCAGAACGCGCAGCATCACGCCAAGATTGCAGAAATCCGGCAGTGCGACCTCTGTCTGGCGCTGTATAATTGACAACTTTTCTTATAAAAACATATGGTTACGCCTAAGGAGGCGCGATCAATCAAGTATGGCAGATAAACCTTCAGGCAACCAGGCATGGTCGGGGCGCTTCAGCGAAGCGGTCGACGCCATGGTCAAACGCTACACCGCGTCGGTTTGGTTCGATAAGCGCCTGGCTTCGGCCGACATCCGGGGCTCGCTGGCGCACGCGAAAATGCTGGCCGCGCAAGCCATCATCAGCCCGGCCGACCTGGGCGATATCGAGCGCGGGCTGGCACAGATAAACCAGGAAATCTCGCATGGTACGTTTGTCTGGTCGGAAGATGACGAGGACGTGCACCTCAACATCGAGAAGCGCCTGACCGCGCTGGTGGGCGACGCCGGCAAGCGCCTGCATACCGGACGCTCGCGCAACGACCAGGTGGCCACCGATATCCGCCTCCATCTGCGCGACGAAATCGCCCGCTTGAGTACCCTGCTGCGCGCTTTGCAAAGCGCACTGGCAGGCGTCGCCGAACGCACCGCCGATACCCTGATGCCCGGCTTCACCCATCTGCAGGTGGCGCAACCGGTGACCTTCGGCCACCACATGATGGCGTACTTCGAGATGTTCGAGCGTGACCACTCGCGCCTGGCCGATTGCCGCACACGCATGAATCGCCTGCCGCTGGGCAGCGCAGCCCTGGCCGGCACCAGCTATCCGATCAATCGCGCGTTCGTGGCGCGAGAACTGGGGTTCGATGGCGTATGTGAAAACTCGCTCGACGCCGTCTCCGACCGTGACTTCGCGATCGAGTTTTCAGCCTGTGCCACGCTCATCATGGTGCACGTATCAAGGCTGTCCGAGGAGTTGATCCTGTGGATGAGCCCGCGCTATGGTTTCGTCAGCGTGGCCGATCGCTTCTGCACCGGCTCGTCGATCATGCCGCAGAAGAAGAACCCCGACGTGCCGGAACTGGCGCGCGGCAAGACCGGGCGCGTCGCCGGCCATCTGATGGGCCTGATCATGCTGATGAAAGCGCAACCCCTGGCCTACAACAAGGACAACCAGGAAGACAAGGAACCCCTGTTCGACACCATCGACACCTTGTCGGACACCCTCACCATCTTCGCCGACATGATCGGCTCGATTCAGGTCAACGCGGAACGCATGCGCATGGCGGCGCTCGAAGGCTTTTCGACCGCCACCGACCTGGCGGACTATCTGGTTAAAAAGGGCTTGCCGTTTCGCGATGCGCACGAGGCGGTGGCGCGCGCGGTGCGCCACGCCGAACAGCGCGGCCTGGATCTGGCGCAATTGCCATTGGCGGAACTGCAGGCTTTTTCGCCGCTGGTGGACGAGTCGGTACATGCTGTGCTCACGCTTGAAGGATCCGCCGCCAGTCGCAACCACATCGGCGGCACCGCGCCCGCGCAAGTGCGTGCGGCGGTCGCGCGCGCGCGCCAGCGCATGGCGTAGACTTGGACCTTAGAGGAAGACGGATTTCGACATGGAAAAAATCGGCAAGTACCAGGTGATTCGAAAACTGGGAGAAGGTGCGACCTCTGCCGTCTATCTGTGCCAGGACCCGTTCAACAACCGCATGGTCGCAGTCAAGCGGGTCCATGCCGAGGCGCTCAAGGACCCCGAGCGTGGTCATCTTTTCCGCAAACTGTTCGTAGCCGAAGCCTCGCTGGCCGGCAAGCTGACGCACCCGCATATCGCCACCATCTTCGACGCAGTCACCGACGAGGAAGAGAAGTACATCGTTGTCGAGTTCGTCAACGGCACCACGCTGGAAAAGTATTGCGATCCGGCCAACCTTCTGCCGGTCAAGACGGTAGTCGAGATCATTTTCAAGTGCACGCGCGCCCTGGATTTCGCCCACAAGGTCGGCGTGACCCATCGCGACATCAAGCCGGCCAACATCATGGTCGTCGAAGGTAGCGACTTCGACGTGAAGATCACCGACTTCGGCGCGGCGATCACAGGCAGCGTCGATGAAACGCAGGTGGCCGGCATTGGTTCACCGGCCTACATGTCGCCG
>JBEIFV010000226.1:0-8808 GCA_040382235.1 Burkholderiales bacterium | reverse complement strand
GGCAGCACGTGCCAGCTTGTGGGCGACGATCTGTTCGTCACCAACGTCAATCGGCTCGCCGACGGCATCAAGCGCGGCATGGGCAATTCGATCCTGGTCAAGGTCAACCAGATCGGTACGCTCACCGAAACTTTCGCCGCGATCGAGATGGCCAAGCGTGCCGGTTACACCGCGGTGGTGTCGCATCGCTCCGGCGAGACCGAGGATTCGACCATTGCCGACATCGCGGTGGGCACCAATGCGTTGCAGATCAAGACCGGCTCGATGAGCCGCAGCGACCGCACCGCGAAATACAACCAGTTGCTGCGCATCGAGGAGGACTTGGGCGAGATCGCCAGCTATCCCGGTCGCGCGGCCTTCTACAACCTGCGCTAGCGTGGCCGGCCGGGTGCACAACCAAGCCAGCGCGCCATGCCTCGCGTACTTACTTTCGTCTTTGCCGGGCTGATCCTGTTGTTGCAGTACCCGCTGTGGCTGGGCAAGGGCGGCTGGATGCGTGTATGGGAACTGGACCGCCAGGTCAGCGCGCACCGCTTGGTCAATGAAGACCTGGTCAGGCGCAACAACGGGCTCGACGCCGAAGTGCGCGACCTCAAGAACGGCCTGGGTGCGATCGAGGAACGGGCGCGTTTCGAGCTGGGCATGATCAAGGACGACGAGGTATTCTTTCAAGTGCTCGAGTCACCGGCGGTGGCACCGATCACCAAGGCCCCAGGCACGCCTGCGACCAGGCAATGACGTGAATGATCTCACCGAGCTAAAGCTGCGAATCGACGGCCATGTGGCGATCCTCACCATGGACAGCCCGCCGGTCAATGCGCTGACACGCGTTCTTAATGACGAATTGACGCTGTCGCTGGACCGCATCTCGGACAGCGACGATATCCGGGTGGTGGTGCTGACCGGGGCTGGGCGCGTCTTTTGTGCCGGTGCCGACTTGAAGGGGCGCGCCGCCAACATACGCGGCCCGGGCGACCTGGCCGCACACGCGCGCCGCACGCGCGAATGCTTTCACGCCATCCGTGAATGCGCCAAACCGGTGATCGCCGCGATCAATGGCGCCGCGCTCGGTTCGGGTCTCGCAATCGCGGCTTCGTGCGACGTGCTGTTCGCCTCCGAGCGCGCCACGCTTGGCCTGCCCGAAGTCGATGTCGGCCTGCTCGGCGGCGGTCGCCACGCCATGCGCCTGTTCAGCCATTCGCGCCTGCGTCGCATGATGTTGACCGGCTATCGGGTTCCCGCGCTGGAGTTGTACCGGCTGGGCGTGGTCGAGGAATGCACCACGCCCGAAGACTTGATGCCCAAGGTGCTCGAGTTGGCCATGCAGATCGCCTCCAAAAGCCCGGTCTCCACGCGCATGGGCAAGCACACGCTCAACGTGATCGAAGACATGAGCCTGCGCGATGGTTATCGCTATGAGCAGGATATGACCGCGGCGATTGCCAGGACGGAAGATGCGCAGGAAGCCCAGTTGGCGTTCAGGGAAAAGCGTGCGCCGGTGTTCAAGGGGCGCTAAGGACTGGGGCGGGCCTTGCTTGCGCGTTTTTCGTGGCAGCGGCGGCATGCGGCGTGGGACAATGCGTGATGAGTCCGGTTTGCAGGAACGAAGCGTTCGATGGCCTGCCCGCACCTGACGCATCTTCAGGTTTGCAGGCGAGGCCTCTGGTCGAGGCGGCCGCACTCGTGACACCTTCGGTTGTCCATTAGATTCATGTCCGCAGGGCCCAAGTCAGAGATGCGCGCCGAGCGCCAGGAGGAAGCGGATGCCGCGCCTCCTGCCCATGCGCAATCGCAGTCGCCGTGGGCGCCATTGGCCGATCCGGTATTCCGCATGCTTTGGATGGTGTGGCTGGCCGCCAACGTCAGCATGTGGATGAACGATGTCGCGGCCGCCTGGTTGATGACCTCGCTCACCACCAAGCCGATCTGGGTGGCGCTGGTGGCAAGTGCGGCCACCCTGCCGGTGTTCCTGCTGGGCCTGCCCAGTGGTGCCCTGGCCGACATTCTCGACCGCAGGCGTTATCTGCTGATGACGCAACTCTGGGTGGCGGCGGTGGCCGGGTTGTTGTGCCTGGTCACGGCCTTGAAGCTGATGTCGCCGCCGCTGCTGCTGGCGCTGATGTTCGCCAACGGCATCGGCCTGGCGATGCGCTGGCCGGTGTTCTCGGCCATCATTCCCGAACTGGTGCCGCGCGCACAATTGCCGGCGGCGCTGGCCCTGACCGGCGTGTCGATGAATGCTTCGCGCCTCATCGGGCCGCTGGCTGCCGGTGCCGTCATCGCCGCCGCCGGCAGCGCCTGGGTGTTCGTCCTGAATGCCTTGTTGTGCCTGGGTTCGGTGGTTCTGATCACGCGCTGGAAGCGCGTGCATGTGCCAAGCCCGCACGGCCGCGAGCCGCTGCTGTCGGCCATGCGAGTGGGCCTGCAGTTTGTGGGCCAGTCGAGCCGGCTCAAAGCGGTTTATGTACGCGTGGGCATCTTCTTTTTTCATTCCACGGCTTTGATCGCACTACTGCCTTTGGTGGCGCGCGGCATGCACGGCGGCAGCGCTGCGACCAACACCTTGCTGCTTGCCGCCATGGGTTCTGGTGCAATCGCCGCAGCCATGTTTTTGCCGCGTCTGCGGCGCGCCTTTTCGCGCGATGGCCTGGTGCTGGCAGGCTCGGCGCTGCAGGCAATGGCCACTGCCGCGGTAGGCTTCGCGCCCAATGTCTATCTGGCGATACCGGCCATGTTTGTCGGCGGTGTCGCCTGGATTTCGACCGTCAATTCCTTAAGCGTGTCGGCGCAGTTCGCATTGCCGGACTGGGTGCGCGCGCGCGGCATGTCGATCTACCAGATGGCGATCATGGGTGGCAGCGCGCTCGGTGCCGCGCTCTGGGGCCAGGTGGCGACCTTGACGTCGGTGCCTTCAAGCCTGGGGTTGGCGGCGGCCAGTGGCGTGCTGTGCATGCTGGCCGCCAGCGTGCTGGTGGTCGATCGAAGCATCGAGGAAGACATGTCGCCCTCCAGCCTGCTCAAGGCTCCGGTGGCCGCTGCGCCGCCCGAAGAGGGGCACATCGTGGTCGACATCGAATACCGCATCGATCCGGCGCGCGCCGACGAATTCCGCGCCCTGATGCAGGAAAGCCGGCGTAGCCGCATGCGCCAGGGCGCGCTGGGCTGGAACCTGCTGCGCGAAGTGTCGGACCCCGGGCGTTTCGTCGAGCAGATCATCGATGAGTCGTGGACCGAGCACCTGCGGCGGTTCGACCGTGTCACCGCGGCCGACATCGCTTTGCGCGAGCGCAAGCTGGCGTTTCACTTAGGCGATGCGGCGCCGGTGATCACGCGCAGGGTGGTGGATCCGGCCGGGCGCGGCTAAGCCCGGCGGACGCGGCGCCGGGGAACGCGGGTTCAATGCAGGTGGGGGCAGAAGCGCCCGACGGTCGCACGCAAAAGAGATTCCTGCTACTGTGCGCGCGGCCTGTCGGAGGCCACCCACGGTTTTCCGATCCCTTCATTCCAGTGGAGTCAAAGCCATGCATGAGTGGTTGAGCAACCCGGCAAGTCTGTTCGATATCCGCGGCAAGGTCGCTGTGGTGACGGGGGCATCCGGTGCGTTCGGCGCGCTGGCGTCCAAAGTACTGGCAGGTGCCGGTGCGCGGCTGGTACTGGCTGCAGCCAAGGCTGATGCGCTCGCGGCGGTGGCTGCGGATTGCTGCGCCCTCGGTGCGCAGGTGGAAGCGGTCGCGCGGCGCCCGAACAGCGAAGCGGATTGCGAGGCCATCATGGACGCAGGCGTCAAGCGCTTCGGCGGTGTGGATATCCTGGTGGTGTGCTCCGGTCTCAACGATGTCAGCCCGATTGTCGACATGTCGCCTGAACGATTCGATGCTGTGATCGAAGGCAATCTCAGCGGGGCATGGCTTGTGTGCCGCGCCTTCGGCAAGCGGGCCATCGCGCAGGGACGCGGTGGCAAGGTGGTGCTGGTGTCTTCGGCGCGCGGCAAGCTCGGCCATCCGGCAGGCTACTCCGCCTACTGCGCATCCAAGGCGGCGACCGATGGCCTGACCCGCGCCCTGGGATGTGAGTGGGGCAAGTACGGCATCACCGTCAATGCCATCGCACCGACCGTGTTTCGCTCGCCGCTGACGGCATGGATGTTCGAGGACACCGAGAAGGCACGCGTTGTGCGCGAGGGCTTTCTGGCGCGGGTGCCGCTGGGGCGTCTGGGCGAGCCTGAAGACCTGGCCGGGCCGCTGCTGTTTCTGGTGTCGCGTGCCTCCGATTTCCATACCGGCCACACCGTCCATGCCGATGGTGGCTACACCGCCGGATAGAGCGCAGGGCGCTTGCGCCCCAGGTTCACTGTGGCGGCAGCAAGCGCCCGCGCACCAGCAGCACCAGTGTGCGCGCGGCGAGGAAGGCGATCACCAGGCTGACGATCGCCACCGCCGCCAGCGCGACCTGTGGTGGCCAGCCGCCGCGCCGAACGGCTTCCACAGTCGCACTGGCCATTGCGGCCAACGGAAACGAGAACGACCAGAAGCCGGCCGAGAAAGGCACGGCGGTCCAGTAGCGCCAGCGTGTCAGTACCGCCAGCACCGGCCCGCTGGCCACTCCCAGGCAGACCACCAGCACCTCGGCGGGCAGCGCCGGCCACAGCGTGGCCACGGCCAGCGAACCCACCGCCGCCGGAGCGATTTCCATGCCCAGGGTCGGGCGCAAGGGTGGCGGCAGGGGGCCGGCGAACAGGCGGTTGAGAATGCGTATCTCCAGCAGGGCCCAGGCGCCGACGCCCATGCCTATCAGCAGTGCTGCCCAGCCGTGCTGGCCTATGGCATGCAAGGTCATGGCGCCAATGAAGCCGCCGGCGACGGTGGGCAGAGACAGGGCAGGTGTCACCAGTTCGGTCGGCATCTGCCCTGACGACAGGAGTGCGACCACCCGCCAGGTCAGCAGCCCTTGCATCACCAGTGCCGCCACGGTGACAGGTACCCAGACCGCGTCCAGCCCGGGCGCGATCGGCGCCACCATGGCGACAGCCAACAGTACGCTCAGCGGCAGCAACGCCAGTAACGGGCCCTGAACCGGGTGTTGCCATTCCTGCCGCACGATCGCCGTGTGGCGTGCAAGCTTCGCCAGCCAAAGTAGCAGCAGCAATGCGAACAGCCCAAGCGCGGTCGCAAACAGGTAAAAGGAAACCGGATTGCCGATCGTGATGCCCAGGGGCACCAATCTCTGCCAGCCGCTGGCCAGGCCCATGATTCCAAACGGAATGGCGAAAAAGCCCGGCTGAAGTCGAGCCAGCCACGCGCGGCCTGCGGGGACGGGGGTGGCTTGAATGGGGCTCATTGGTTCGGATGGATGATTGACGATCACGGTAGCGTGCGGCGCGGCGCTGGCGCCCTCGCGCGGCGGCCGGTAACGCGCCTGGACGATTACGCCGATTACTCGGGATCGACCCCCGCCGCCTTGAGAATCCTGGCCATCAGGGGTGATTCGGCCTTGATCGTTTCGGTGATCCTGGCGGGCGTACTGTGGGCGGTCGCGACGCCTAGTTTCGCGTAGGTCTCGCGCAGGTCGGGCAAGGTCATTATTTTGGCCAGGTCGAGGTTGATGCGGTTGACGACTTCCGCTGGCGTCCCTTTGGGTGCGACCAGCGCCCACCAGACGCTGGCGTCGAAATTCGGCACGCCCGCTTCGATCATGGTGGGCACCTCTGGCAGCGCGGCCGAGCGTTGCGGACTGGTGACCGCCAGGGCGCGCAATTTGCCCGCCTTGATCTGCGGCATGGCCGGCACCATGTCGGAAAACACGATCTGGATCTGCCCGGCCACCAGGTCGGTGACGGCCTGAATCGTGCCCTTGTACGGAATGTGCACCATGTTGACGCCGACGGCGCTCTTGTACATCTCGCCGCTGATGTGCGACTGGATGCCCTTGCCGCCGGATCCGAAGTTGAGTTGGCCCGGTTTGCTTTTCAGTAAAGCGGTCAGTTCTGCCACGCTGTTGGCCGCAATCGACGGATGCACCACCAGCACCTGGCCGGCGGCGGCCACCATCGAGATCGGCGCGAAGTCGCCGATCGGATCGAAACCGAGGCGCTTGTAGAGGTGCGGATTGGTGACCACCGAACTGCTGTTCGACAGCAGTAGCGTGTAGCCGTCGCTAGGGCTCTTGGCCGCGAGTTCATGGCCGATGTTGCCGCCGGCACCCGGGCGATTCTCAACCGTCACCGGCTGTCCCAGCGATTCAGTGAGCTTCTGCGCCAACAGGCGCGCCAACACGTCGCTGGTGCCGCCGGGCGGGAAGGGGGCGATCAGCTTCACCGGCCGCGTCGGGTAAGCGGTCTGCGCCAGCGCAGGTAGCGCCGTCCATGTCATGGCGAGCGCCATCAAAAGCGTGATGTGATGGGTCCAACCGTGTTTGCCTCGATGCATTGCATGTCTCCTTTTCGTGTGCGACATGAGTCGGGTTGTGGTGCTGGAAGTGTATGGCGTGCGGCAGGCGCGTGTCTGAGCGCACGGATCAAGCACCGCGCCTTGCCACGGCCGGCAGCGGCAAGGCGGTCTGGTACTTCACCTGCTTTAACGCAAAGCTGGAGCGGATGTTGGCGATGCCGGGAATCTTGGTCAAGTGATCGACGATGAAGCGTTCCAGCGCCTGGATGTCTGGCACCACCACCCGTAGCAGGTAGTCGGAGTCACCGGTCATCAGGTAGCACTCCATGACCTCGGGGCGCTTCTGGATCGCGGCCTCGAAACTGCCAAGCTGCTTCTCCACCTGCTTCTCCAGGGTCACCTGGATGAAAACGCTGACCGTCAAGCCGATCTTGAGTGGGTCGAGCAAGGTCACGTAGCGGCTGATGTAGCCGCCTGCTTCGAGCTCGCGCACTCGCGTGAGGCAGGGCGAGGGTGACAGGTGCACGGCTTCGGCCAGCTTGACGTTGGAAACCCGCGCGTCGCCCTGCAGGCGGTCGAGGATGTTCCAGTCGATGGCGTCGAGTCGTGAATTCAGCATAAAAAGGGCAAGAATGGCTTTCCCAAAGCATTTTATGCTGAATTGATCGACCTGTAGCGTTCGATTTGGCAGAACCCGCAGCTTGGCTGACGGTAGCATCGCAAGCTTGCCGATTCCAGCGCTTTAGGCCACATGACCGACCATTCCGAACTCAGCCCCCTCTTGCAGCAGGCGATCGCTGCCGATCTCGACCCGCAGGAGACCCGCGAATGGCTCGATGCGCTGGCCGAAGTGCTGGCGCGCGAAGGGGAAAGTCGCGCCAAGTACTTGCTCAAGCGCCTGACCGAAGCGGCGCGCGGCATGGGGGTCGATGTGGCGCGCGGCCTCACCTCACCCTACCGCAACACCATTCCGCTGGAGCGGCAGGCGCCGTTTCCCGGCGATCCCACGCTGGAAAACCGCATTACCGCCATCGTGCGCTGGAATGCGCTGGCGATGGTGGTGCGTGCCAACCGGGCTTCGGCCGAACTGGGCGGGCATATCGCCAGCTACGCTTCGGCGGCAGATTTGTTCGAGGTGGGTTTCAACCACTTCTTTCACGGCAACGATGGCGTTGCCGGTAGCGCTGAAAACCCGGGTGGAGATCTGGTCTTCTTCCAGCCGCATTCCGCGCCCGGGGTTTATGCGCGTGCCTTTCTCGAAGGACGCTTGTCGGAGGCGCAGTTGTCGAACTACCGGCGCGAACTGCACGAGGGTGGCGGCCTGTCGTCCTATCCTCACCCTTGGCTGATGCCCGATTTCTGGCAGTTCCCCACCGGCTCGATGGGCCTGGGGCCGCTGCAGGCGATCTACCAGGCGCGCTTCATGCGCTATCTCGAGCATCGCGGCATTGTGCCGGCCAGCACGCGCAAGGTGTGGGCCTTTGTCGGCGATGGCGAGATGGATGAGCCGGAGTCGCTGGCGGCCTTGTCGCTGGCGGTGCGCGAGGGCCTGGACAACCTCGTGTTCGTGGTCAATTGCAACCTGCAGCGCCTGGATGGACCGGTGCGCGGCAATGGCTCGATCATCCAGGAACTTGAAGGCTTGTTCGCCGGCGCCGGCTGGAATGTCATCAAGCTCCTGTGGGGTTCGAACTGGGATGCGCTGTTCGCGCGCGACCATGCCGGCGCACTGGTGCAGCGCCTGCACGAGACCGTCGACGGCGAGTTCCAGAAGTATTCGGCGACCGACGGCAAGTTCAACCGCGAGCACTTTTTCAACAAGTATCCCGAGGTGCGTGCGCTGGTGGCGCACATGAGCGACGCCGACATCGACGACTTGAAGCGCGGCGGGCACGACCCGGTGAAAATTCACGCGGCCTATCACGCGGCGGTCAACCACCGCGGCACGCCCACGGTGATCCTGGCCAAGACCATGAAGGGTTTCGGCATGGGCTCGGCCGGCCAGGCCAAGATGACCACGCATCAGCAGAAGAAGCTCGATGATGCGGCGCTATTGGCATTCCGCGACCGCTTTGCGTTGCCGCTGTCGGACGACGAGGTACGCGCGGTGAGCTTTTATCGCCCGCGCGCCGACAGTGCCGAGATGAAATACCTGCTGGCACGGCGCGCCAGCCTCGGCGGCCCCTTGCCGGCGCGGCGCGTAGCCGCGCCGGCGCTGGCGGTACCGGCCGCCACGCTGTTTGCGAAGTTCGCGCTGGAGCCTTCGGCCACCCAGGGCGATGACACAGGCGCGCCGGCCTCGGCTTCCGACATGTCTTCGACCATGGCCTTCGTGCGCATGCTGACCAGCCTGGTGCGCGACAAATCCATCGGCCGGCATGTGGTGCCGATCGTGGCCGACGAGGCGCGCACCTTCGGCATG
>JBEIFV010000225.1:0-8858 GCA_040382235.1 Burkholderiales bacterium | reverse complement strand
CGGGATCGGGATTGGCGATTTCTTTGACAACATGGGTCTTGCCCACAAACGGTTCAAGGCTTGGTGCCATCGACCCGCTTTTCTCTCCCTCCACCAGCCAGGCATTCCTGACGGCGACAGCGTGGAGCACGACGGGGGACATCCGCGTACGCTGAACCTTGTCGTTACTGAGCTCAATATAAATGGGTACACAACCCACGGCCGCGATCAACAAGATCAGCCCAAGCCAATGCCTGCGACACCATGCAAGGACACGCTTCGTCATGAAAACCTCCAGTTCGACAATCAGGCTTATTCGAAGCCCTCCGGCCGCACGAAGCCGCAATACCCTGCCTCGATCAAGCGCGCCAGTTCAATCGTCGTCGCATCGCCATACTGCGGCCCGATGATTTGCACGCCTACCGGCAAACCCTCTTTCGAAAACCCGACAGGTGCCACTGTGGACGGCAGGTAGCACATGCCGGAATAACCGGCCCAGAACATCTGCGTAGTACTCGGCTGCGGCTTGCCATTCACATCGATCATGCGCTCCCAGCGCTCGCCTTGCTGGTTGTGCACAAACGCCGGCGTGGCGGCAGCGGGGCACAACAGCACGTCATAGGTTTCAAAAAACCGCGCCCAGGCCAGGCGCATCTGGTGGCGACGCTCATTGAGATTGAGCCAGTCCTTGTGCAAGAGCGTGTTGCCGCGCGCGGCCTGGGCTTCGTAGCGCATGTCTTGCGCACCACGCTTTGCGGCGAGTTTCGACCAGCGGGCGAATTGCTCCGGACTCTGCCGGCCCGACGTCGCGGCACGCACCATGGCGATGAACACGCGGTGCGCTTCGGCGGGGTCGAAGTCGGGGCGCGCCTTGAAATCGACCTTGGCCTTTTGCTTTGCGCACCATCGGGCAAGCGCTTCGATGGCGCCTTGTATCGAAGCATCCACTTCCGCGGTCGGATGACTGAGCATCACACCGATCCTGAAGTCCTTGAGCGCTTTCTTGCGCGCCTTGGGCAGCGTGAGTTTCCAACCCTGGGCATCGATCGCGTCGGGGCCGGCGATCACGCCCATCGCCAGTTTGAGGTCGTCCGCGCTACGCGCCAGGGGGCCGATGACGCTGATGTCTTGTGCCGCCACCGAACCTGGCAGCGCGTGCCCCTGCGGCGAGCAGATGCCGTAAGTTGGCTTGTGGCCATACACGCCGCAGTAGTGCGCCGGGTCGCGGATGGAGGCGCCGATGTCGGAGCCCATTTCCAGACCGGTGAGGCCCGCGGCCAGCGCCGCGGCGGCACCGCCGGAGGAACCGCCTGGCACCCGTGTCACATCCCACGGATTGCTGGTGGTGCCATATACCGGGTTGTAAGTCTGCCAGTCGGCCAAGAGCACCGGCACATTGGTCTTGCCGAAAATCACCGCGCCGGCTGCCTTCAGGCGCTTGACCGCGAGCGCATCGTCGGCCACCGGCTTGCGTGCGTGCTCGGTCAGGCCCCAGGTAGTGGGCAAGCCGGCCACATTGAACGACTCCTTGACCGTCATCGGCACGCCGGCCAGGGGACCCAGCTTGGCGCCTCTAGCCAGGGCGCGATCGACCGCCTTGGCTTCCTTGCGCGCCGCCTCGATACGCGTGACGACCACGGCGTTGACGCGAGGATTGTGGGTTTCCAGCCGGGCAAGGTAGGCATCCAGCACCTCCAACGCGCCCAGCTTGCGGCGACGAATCAGGGCGGCCAGTTGGGTGGCTGAGGCAAACGGGGAAACGGGCATCGGGAGTCTCGGTGAAAAGCAGCGGATGCCTCGATTCTATGATGTGGACGTAGCGTCCGGGCGGAAAAGCGTGCCCAACCCAAAACGCCGAAAAATCGAGGGTACGAAGTTGACGATTTTCCGGGCCACCGTCTGGAACATCAAGCCTGCTTGACTGCGATTTGAAGTCCTGTCGCGCTCAAGATGGCATTCAGGCTCGATAGCCGCGGGTTGCCCGTCACTGAGAGTGCGCGTGACACGCTTTCGCGCTTCAACCCGGACTTTTCGGCAATCAGGCTCATGCCGCCACGGGCCTCCGCCACCGTACGCAGCGCCAGCAGCAGCGCCGCCTGATCGCCTGCATCGATCGCTGCTTGCACATAGGCCGCAGCCAGCTTCGGGCGGGCGCGCAAGCGCTCGATCACTTCTTTACGATGTGATGCGGTGGAAGCTTTCATAGCTGCACTTTCAAGACTCTCTTTGGTCGAATTCACTCAGATACTTGATGGCGCGTTTGATGACTGCGCCTTGCGACGACTTGTCGCCACCACACAAAAGCAGAAGAATCATCTTGCCGCGTCGGGCGAAGTACACCCGATAGCCTGCGCCAACATCGATTCTCAATTCGGGCACGCCGCCGCCGACCGGCTTGACATCACCGAAGGCACCGAGTTCAAGACGGTCGAGGCGCGCCAAAATCGCCGCCTGGGCCCGCAGATCACGCACACCGTCTAGCCAGTGCTCGAAAACGTCCTTGCCGTTGGCGGTCAGAAAATGGCGCAACTCGAACCTCAGTCAAGCTTATCAAATAGTGATCTATAAGTCACGAACGAATTTCATCGAAGTTTGGCCGGCGCTTGGTAACGACGCGAGCCGGCATGGTGCCGAATGACCTGCAAACGCGCGTCAGCGAGCAAGGCAAGGCTTCACGCCAATGAAAAAAAGCCCGGAAGTCTGGACTTCCGGGCCGATGGGGAAACAGGCCGCCACGATTTCTACAACTGCAGGTGCGGCTGACCTGGCGCTTGCAAACAACCGCCAACCAGCTTACCGAAACGCTACTTGCCGCCGGAGGTCATCGCCAGCAGCATTTCATTCATGCGCCGCACGAAGCCCGCCGGGTCTTCGAGCTGCCCGCCCTCGGCCAGGAGCGCCTGGTCGAACAACAGGTGCGACCAGTCGTCGAACCGAGCTTCCTCGAACTTGAGCCGGGTCACCAGCGGATGCTTCGGGTTGATCTCGAGAATCGGCTGTGACGGCGGCGCCTTCTGGCCGGCGGCCTTGAGCATGCGCGCCAGGTTGCCGCTCATGTCGTTTTCGTCGGCCACCAGGCAGGCCGGCGATTCGGTCAGGCGGTGCGTCACCCGCACTTCCTTGACCTTGTCGCCCAGCGAAGTCTTGATTTTCTCGATCAAATCCTTGGATTCGCCTTCGGCGGCCTCGTGCTCCTTCTTCTCGGCTTCGTCCTCCAGCTTGCCCAGATCCAGCCCGCCCTTGGCCACCGATACCAGCGCCTTGCCGTCGAATTCGTTCAAGTGCGAAGCCAGCCATTCGTCGACCCGGTCGGACAGCAACAACACTTCGATGCCCTTCTTGCGGAACACCTCGAGATGCGGGCTGTTCTTGGCTGCCAGGAAGGTCTCGGCGGTGACGTAGTAGATCTTGTCCTGGCCTTCTTTCATGCGCGCCACATAATCGGCCAGCGACACGGCTTCCTCGTCGGTATTGGCCTGGGTCGAGGCGAAGCGCAGCAATTTGGCGACACGCTCCTTGTTGATGGCATCCTCCCCTACCCCTTCCTTGAGCACCCGGCCAAATTCTTTCCAGAACTTGGTGTACTTCTCCTTTTGTGCGGCGTCGTCGCTATTGGCCAATTCCTCCAGCAAACCCAGCACGCGCTTGGTCGAGCCTTCGCGGATCGCCTTGACGTCGCGCGATTCCTGCAGGATTTCGCGTGACACGTTGAGCGGCAGGTCGGATGAGTCGATCACGCCCTTGACGAAACGCAGGTACTGCGGCATCAGCTGCTCGGCGTCGTCCATGATGAACACCCGCCGCACATACAGCTTGATGCCGTGCTTGCGTTCGCGGTCATACAGGTCGAAGGGTGCACGGCCCGGTACGTAGAGCAACTGGATGTATTCCTGGCGGCCCTCGACGCGGTTGTGAGTGTGCGCCAGCGGCGCCTCGAAGTCATGCGAGACATGCTTGTAGAACTCGGTGTACTGCTCTTCGGTGATGTCGGACTTGGAGCGCGTCCACAGGGCGGTGGCCTGGTTGACGGTCTCTTCCTCATCCAACTGGACGTAGCCTCCGCCGTTCTTGTCCGCGTCTTCTCCCTGCTTCCACTCCTCCTTTTTCATCAGGATCGGCAGGGTGATGTGGTCCGAATACTTGGTGATGATCGATTTCAGGCGCCACGAGGACAGCAGTTCGTCCTCGTCGTCACGCAATTCCAGGGTCACATCGGTGCCGCGCCCGGCTTTTTCGGTCACGTCGATCGAGAACTCGCCTTCACCGGCGGATTCCCAGCGAATCGCCTCGTCCGACCCGGCGCGCCGCGTCAGCACGGTGATTTTCTTGGCGACGATGAAGCCGGAATAGAAGCCGACACCGAACTGGCCGATCAGGTTGGCGTCGCGGGCCTGGTCACCCGAAAGCTTGGAAAAGAATTCGCGGGTGCCCGATTTGGCGATCGTGCCCAGGTTGGATACCGCCTCGTCGCGGCTCATGCCGACACCGTTGTCGGAAATGGTGATGGTGCGCGCCGCCTTGTCGAACGAGACGCGGATTTTCAGGTCCGGATCGTCCGCCAACAGTGCTCCGTTGTGCAGGGCTTCGAAGCGCAGCTTGTCACAGGCGTCCGACGCGTTCGAAATCAGCTCACGCAGGAAGATCTCCTTGTTCGAGTACAACGAGTGAATCATCAGGTTGAGCAGTTGTTTGACTTCGGCCTGAAAGGCCATTGTTTCGTGCTGGGCGCCCATGGGCTGACCTCCAAAAAGGGGAAAAAAGGAAAGCTTGTGAAAAATGGGGTTGCCAGACCGGCTTTTCAAGCACCTCAGGCGCTCGTGCGGGCCCAAAATCCCGCGAAATCCTCGCTCTGCGGGCAAGAATTCAAGCGTACGGCAGCACCTGAGCAAGGCGGAAACCGTCAACAGACTGGCGGTACTTGGGCGTCGTGCGACAGAATGACCCATCCGGCTAAGGGCAGCCGGGCCGGCTTCCGCGGCGTGCCACCGCCAGTTTCAGAACGCCTTGCGGTTGAACTTGGCCGCCAGAGCGCCGGCGCCCATGCGCACCAGCCCGAGATCGCTGCCGACTGCCACGAACAAGGCGCCGAGATCGAGCATGCGCTGGCCGTCGGCCTCGCCCACCAGGATGCCGGGCGCCTTGCCATGCGCACGGATACGCTTGATCGCGTCCGCAATCGCCGCCTGCACCTCGGGATGCGGAATGTCGCCGCGATGACCCATGTCGGCCGCCAGGTCATTCGGGCCGATGAACACACCGTCGACGCCGTCCACCTTGCAGATCGCATCCAGATTGGCCAGCGCCTCGCGCGTTTCAGTCTGCACCAGCACACAGATTTCGGCATTGGCTTTATTCAGGTAATCCTTGATCCAGCCATAGCTAGCGGCGCGGCTGCTGCCGGCCACGCCGCGCACGCCGTCGGGCGGAAAGCGGGTGGCGGCCACCGCGGCGGCGGCTTCCTCGGCGTTTTGCACGTAAGGCAAGAGCAGGGTCTGGGCGCCGATGTCGAGGTAGCGCTTGATCAGCACCATGTCGTTCCAAGCCGGCCGCACCACCGCATGGGCAGGGCAGGTGCCGTCGGTGCCGCGTGCGGCCATCAACTGGGTGTTGACCAGATGCGGATCGTTGGGCGCATGCTCGGTATCGAGCAACAGCCAGTCGAAGCCGGCCGGTGCACAAGCCTCGACCACCTGATGCGCCCACAAACTCATCCATAAGCCGATTTGCGGTTTACCGGCGGCCAGGTTGCGCTTGAAATGGTTGATCGGGAGTTCCATGGTGTCTGTCTCGCTTAAGTGTTGGTCGAATAGTGGCCGCTTCAATGAATCTCGGGGTCGGGCGTTGGCGTGGTGCCTTCCAGGAACTCGAAATCGCAACCGCGGTTGGCCTGCGTCACATTCGCGCTATAGATGACGCCGTAGCCGCGCGGATATTTTGGTTTCGGCTTGACCCAGGCAGCCTTGCGACGCGCCAGTTCATCCTCGGACACATGCAATGTCAGGCGCCGCGCTGCGGCGTCGAGTTCGATGATGTCGCCTTCGCGCACAAACGCCAGCGGCCCGCCGACATACGATTCCGGCGCCACGTGCAGCACGCAGGCGCCGTAGCTGGTGCCGCTCATGCGCGCATCCGAGATGCGCAGCATGTCGCGCACGCCCTCCTGCAACAGCTTCTTCGGAATCGGCAATTGCCCCCACTCCGGCATGCCCGGGCCGCCCAGTGGACCGGCATTCTTCAGCACCAGCACCGAGTCGCGCGTGACGACCAGCGCCGGATCGTCGATGCGCGCGGCCATGTCGTTGTAATCCTCGAACACCACCGCCGGTCCGCGGTGCTTGAGCAGATGTGGCTCGGAGGCGGAAGTCTTGATCACGGCGCCGTCCGGGCACAGGTTGCCGCGCAGCACCGCCACCCCGCCTTCGGCCTGCAGGGCGCGCTCACGCGGCAGGATCACGTCGTCGTTGAACACTTCAGCCCCGGCGATGTTTTCGCCCAGGCTCTTGCCATTGACGGTGATGCAATCGAGATTGAGGCGGTCGCGCAGGCGCTCCATATGCGCGCGCAAGCCGCCGGCATAGAAAAAATCCTCCATCAAGTACTTGCCGGAAGGCCTCAAATTGGCCGTCAGGGGGGTGCGGCGCGACAGTTCATCGAAGCGGTCGAGATTCAGGCCGGCCCCGCTGCGGCCGGACATGGCGATCAGATGGACGATCGCGTTGGTAGAGCCCCCCAGGCTCATTGCGACCGTCACCGCATTCTCGAACGCGGCGGTGGTCATGATGTCGGACGGCTTCAAGTCGGTCCACACCATTTCAACCACGCGCCGGCCGCACAGCGAGGCCATTTGCGCATGGCGCGAATCGACCGCCGGAATCGACGAGGCGCCCGGCAGCAGCATGCCAAGCGCCTCGGCGGCTGCCGCCATGGTCGAGGCGGTGCCCATGGTCATGCAAGTCCCCGCCGAGCGTGCGATACCGTCCTCGATTTCGCGCCATGACTCTTCGGACAAGTTGCCGGCGCGTTTCTCGGCCCAGAATTTCCACACGTCGCTGCCCGAACCCAGCGTGTGCTCGCGCCAGTGACCGCGCAGCATCGGCCCGGCCGGCATGAAAATGGCCGGCAGGTTGGCCGAGGCCGCGCCCATCAGGAGCCCCGGCACGGTCTTGTCGCAGCCCCCCATCAGTACCACACCGTCAACGGGGTTGCAGCGAATCTGTTCCTCGACCTCCATCGCCAGAAAATTCCGGTACAACATCGAGGTCGGCTTGGTCATCTGCTCGCCCACCGCCATGCACGGAATCTCGACCGGAAACCCCCCGGCCTGCCAGACCCCGCGCTTGACTTCGTCCACCCGCTGCTTGAAATGCGAATGGCAGGTATTCAGGTCGTTCCAGGTATTGAGGATGCCGATCACCGGCTTGCCGGCGAAATCCTCGCGCAAATAGCCCATTTGCTTGGTGCGCGAACGGTGGCCGAACGAACGCATGTCCTGCGCACCCAGCCAGCGATGGCTGCGCAGTTGTTCCGGGGTCTTGCGTTGCATGTCTCTCCCTGTTTGATGGTGAGCGCCGGGCCGGCTTGAACGGAACGGCACGCCCGGTGCGGGCGGTCTCTATCCGTATTTCACTTCCAGCACTTCCAGTTCTTCACGTCCGGCCGGGGTCAGCAGGGCCACCGTGTCACCAACCCGCGCCTTGAGCAAGGCCCGGGCCACCGGCGAAACCCAGCTGATCCTGCCTGCCGACGGCACGGCCTCGTCGACGCCGACGATCTGCACGGTCAACTCAGCCCCGTCGCGTTTGCTGTAGGTGACCGTCGCGCCAAAAAAGATCTGCTCGTTCTCTCTCTGGCTCGCGGGGTTGACGACTTCGGCTGCTTCCATGCGCTTGCCGAGAAAGCGGATGCGGCTGTCCACCTGGCGCAGGCGCCGTTTGCCGTAGATGTAGTCGCCATTTTCGGAGCGGTCGCCATTGGACGCCGCCCACGCGATGGTCTCGACCAGCTTGGGCCGCTCGACGCGGAACAGTTCGTCAAACTCCGCCTTCAAGGCCGCGTAACCGGCCGGCGTGATGTAATTCTTTGTCCCCGGCGGCAACTTCGGCGCGCCGGCGAGGTCTTCATCTTCATCTTCGGCATCGTCGCGTTCACGGGTGAAAGCCTTGCTCATGATTCGCTTTCCAACACACTTTTGATGCCATGGACGGCCGTGCGGGTGGTTGCGGGATACCGTCGCTCCACGTTGCCGACGGCGCCAAAATGCGCTTGCCGGCAGACCGCGATCACGGCATTTCCAAGCCCGGCATAGCGCCCGAGTTCAAGTGTTAACCTGTTGGTGAATTCTAGCACCGCCCCTGTTATCGGCCCCCATGAAACCAGTCCGCATGCATCTTTTCTCCGCCTTCACCCTGCTGCTCGCAGCGGCAGCCGCGCTTGCCCAACCGGTCCTGCCGCCCGGCGTCGAAAGCGGACCTTCAATGGGTGGCGTGGCCGAGTTTCGCCTCCCCAATGGCCTGAAAATCCTCCTGCTTGAAGACCGCTCGCAGGCGCTGGTCACCACCAACCTCACTTATCTGGTGGGTTCGCGCCATGAAGGTTATGGCGAGGCCGGCATGGCCCACCTGCTGGAACATCTGCTGTTCAAGGGCACGCCGACACACCGCGAGATCAAGCGGGAATTCACCAGCCGCGGGGCGCGCTGGAACGGCACCACCTATTTCGATCGCACCAACTATTTCCTGACCTTCGATTCGACCGCGGCCAATCTGGAATGGGCGTTGGGGCTTGAAGCCGACCGCATGGTCAATTCCTTCATTTCAAGGCAGGACCTGGATTCCGAAATGACGGTGGTGCGCAATGAATTCGAATCCGGCGAGAACAAT
>JBEIFV010000224.1:0-8858 GCA_040382235.1 Burkholderiales bacterium | reverse complement strand
TGGCAGGAGCGACTGAAATGAGGCGACGGCGGGTAGTGGTGATGGTCATGGTTGCCTCCTGGCAGTGGAAAAAACGTCAGGGCTGCGAGTCAGCCCGGGGATTGCACCAACCGCCAGGCTGCGCAAGCAGGTCTTGCGCGTTGGCTGGCCTCCCCTTTAGGTATTGTGGGCCATTGGGCGCAAGGCGGCATCAAGCATCAATAATCGAGTCTGCGATGCGGTATGCACCTTTCGCACGTCCATTGACGAACGCTTTCCACGATAGGGTCACGTAGCAATTCAGGCCGCCTACCATCAACTGAACGCAGGCGGCAATCGCATCTCAGCGGGGGCGGATACCGATGTTCACGCCGCCGATCGGCCACCGTGTCAACGCCGCGGCCGAGACCGATCTTGGTGCAGATGCGCGAAAATACCGAGGGTCAGGCGGGCTGGGGGAAATCCACGCCACGGTACAGATCGCACACCATTATTGCGATCGGCGCACAACGCAGGGTGAGCGTATCTTCCGGGCCGAGCGTTGTCAGCCCCCATTCGCGCAGA
Organism: Burkholderiales bacterium; assembly: GCA_040382235.1. Classification (GTDB taxonomy): domain Bacteria; phylum Pseudomonadota; class Gammaproteobacteria; order Burkholderiales; family JAEUOS01; genus JAEUOS01. The sequence goes on along the minus strand of JBEIFV010000224.1, from coordinate 8,315 downwards.
TTCACGCGATGGAATATCTCCACCTGCATGCGGTCCTGGGCGATCAGCAGGTATTCGCGCAGTGACGGAAGTTTCTGATAGGCGAGCAATTTTTCACGGCGATCCAGCGCTTCGCTGCCAGGCGACAGCACTTCGGTGATCATGCACGGCGCGGTCTTGAAATAGGCGTCGTTGTCCGCGGGGTCGCACACCAACATCACGTCCGGATAGTAATAAGCCTGGCCCGCGTCGAGCCGCAGCTTCATGTCGCTCATGAATGCTTGGCAACTGCTGCTGTTGGCATTGCAGATCGAGGCCAGATTCAAGGCGATACGATTGTGATTGGCGCTGGCGCCGGCCATCGCATATACCTTGCCCGCGACGAACTCGCGCTTGGTCTGGCTCAATGCCTCGGACGCCAGGTATTCATCTTCGCTGATCGGTCTTTGCAGGGCGTGTGCCATGGCGGCTTGGATGGGCAGCTTTCTGTCGGTGCGACTTTTCTCGGCTTCACCATCAATTGTAAAGTGAACACCGAATTCCGGACAGCAGTTCACTCCAAATTCCGATCACCGCGAAGGGTGTGAATATGGGCGAATCGAAGCGGCAAAACTGGCGCCCCCGCTTGCGCAGGCGCGATGCAGGCATTCCTACTTTCTGCGCGCCTTCGCCAGATTCCCGGCGATGCGCATGCGCAGCGCGTTCAACTTGATGAAGCCACCCGCATCGGCCTGGTTGTAGGCGCCGCCGTCGTCGTCGAAGGTGGAGATCTTCATGTCGAACAGCGAATCGGTTTTCGACTCGCGCCCGGTGACCATCATGGTGCCCTTGTAGAGCTTGAGCCTGACCTTGCCATTGACGGTTTTCTGCGACTCGTCAATCAGTACCTGCAACAGCTTGCGCTCCGGCGAGAACCAGTAGCCGTTGTAGATCAGGCGCGCATAGCGCGGCATGAGGTCGTCCTTGAGCGACAGCACTTCGCGGTCCATGGTGATCGATTCCATCGCGCGGTGCGCCTTCCAGATGATGCTGCCGCCCGGCGTTTCGTAGCAGCCGCGCGACTTCATGCCCACATAGCGGTTCTCCACCATGTCGAGCCTGCCGATGCCGTGCTTGCCGCCAATGGTGTTGAGCGTGGCCAGCACGGTGGCCGGCGACATCTTCTTGCCGTCGATGGCGACGATGTCGCCTTTGTCAAAGGTGAGCTCGATGATCTGCGGCTTGTTCGGTGCTTTCTCAGGCGATACCGTCAGGCGCCACATTGATTCTTCTGGTGCGAAATTCGGGTCTTCGAGAATGCCGCCTTCGTAACTGATGTGCAGCAGGTTGGCGTCCATCGAGTAGGGCGCGCCGCCGCCCTTGCGTTTCTTGAAGTCGACCGGGATACCATGCAGGTCGGCATAGGCCAGGAGCTTGTCGCGCGACAGCAGGTCCCATTCGCGCCAGGGCGCGATCACTTTCACGTTCGGCATCAGTGCGTAGGCGCCCAGTTCGAAGCGCACCTGGTCATTGCCCTTGCCGGTGGCGCCGTGCGAGATGGCGTCGGCCTTCACCTTGCGGGCGATGTCGATCATTCGCTTGGCGATCAGGGGCCGCGCGATCGAGGTGCCGAGCAGGTATTCGCCCTCATAGAGCGTGTTGGCACGGAACATCGGGAACACGAAATCGCGGACGAACTCTTCCTTCAGGTCGTCGATGAAAATGTTTTCCGGCTTGATGCCCATCTTCAGCGCCTTGGCACGCGCCGGCGCCACTTCCTCGCCCTGGCCGATGTCGGCGGTGAAGGTCACCACTTCGCAGTGATAGACGTCCTGCAGCCATTTCAATATGACCGAGGTATCGAGGCCGCCCGAATAGGCCAGGACCACTTTCTTGATCTTGTCGCTCATGTCGCTTCCACTTTTCCAAGTAACAGGTATTCCAGCAGGGCCTTTTGCACATGCAGGCGGTTCTCCGCCTCGTCCCACACCACGGAGTGCGGGCCGTCGATCACCGCGGCTTCCACTTCCTCGCCGCGATGCGCCGGCAGGCAGTGCATGAACAGGGCATCGGGCTCTGCGCCGCGCATCATGTCGACATCCACGCACCAGTCGGCGAAGGCTTTTTTGCGCTCTTCGTTCTCGGCCTCGAAGCCCATGCTGGTCCAAACGTCGGTGGTCACCAGGTGCGCGCCGCGCGCGGCATCCATGGGGTCGGCGAACTCTTCGAAATGATCCTCGCCGAATAGGCCCGCGCGCTCGGCTTCGACTTCATAGCCGGGCGGGGTCGACACATGCACATTGAAATCGAGCACCTCGGCGGCTTGCAGCCAGGTGTTGCACATGTTGTTGGAGTCACCGATCCAGGCCACCGTCTTGCCCTGGATCGAGCCACGATGCTCGATGAAGGTGAAGATGTCGGCCAGCACCTGGCAAGGGTGGTATTCGTTGGTCAGGCCGTTGATGATCGGCACGCGCGAATGGGCGGCGAAGCGTTCGATGATGTCTTGCTCGAAGGTGCGGATCATCACGATGTCGACCATGCGGCTGATCACCTGCGCCGCGTCTTCCACCGGTTCGCCACGCCCGAGCTGGGTATCGCGGGTGGAAAGGAAAATCGACGAACCGCCCAGCTGCTGCATGCCGGCTTCGAAGGAAAGGCGGGTGCGGGTCGAGTTTTTCTCGAAAATCATTGCCAGATGGCGGTCGAACAAGGGATGGTAAGTCTCGAAGGCCTTGAATTTCGCCTTGAGCCAGGTCGCCCGTGCGAACAGGTACTCATGCTCGGCGCGCGAGAAATCACGGAACTGCAGAAAATGCCTGATCGCCATGGGGCGTGATGCGCCAAGCGCGGCATTGCGCGCGCATGGCGGATAATTCGAAAGGAATCCAAAATTATAGCCGACGGCAGCAAGCCGAGAGTGATGAACCCCTCCCACGAGCAGCATGCTTGAGACCAAAAACCTGCCGGACCAGCCGCCGCCAAACGGGGCCAGCGGCACTTCCGCAGCGCGGCGCTGGATGGTCTTCAACGGCGACGCCGACGGCATTTGCGCCGCGCATCAGTTGCGGCTGGCGGGCGAGGTGCCGCATCACGTCGTCACGGGGGTGAAGCGTGACATCGGTTTGCTCGCGCGGGTGGCGGCGCAACCCGGCGACCATGTGGTGGTGGCCGATATCTCGCTCGACACCAACCGCGTCGCGTTGGAACGTCTGTTGGCCGCGGGCGTGCGGGTCGCCTGGTATGACCATCATCATGCCGGTGTGATTCCGGCCACGCCCGCGCTCGAAGCACACATCAATACCGCCAGCGATACCTGCTCCAGCCTGATCGTCGATGCGCTCCTGGAGGGCGAGTTTCGCCGTTGGGCGGTGACCGCGGCGTTTGGCGACAACCTGCACGCGGTGGCCCGCAGCCTGGCCGAGGGGGCGGCTCTGGACGACGCCGCGACGCAGGCCTTGCGCGAACTGGGCGAACTGATGAATTACAACGCTTATGGCGAAACCGTGGAGGACTTGCATGTGGCGCCTGCGGACCTGTTCGCGCGCATCGCCGCGTTCGACGACCCGTTGCAGTTCGCCAGTGCGGACGTGTTCGTGTCGCGTTTGCGCGCCGGCATGGCCGCCGACATGCTGCTTGCGCGTGGCACCGTTCCGCTTGCAGCGGATGCCGCCACAGCCGTGCTGGTGCTGCCGGCGCAGCCCTGGGCGCGCCGCGTCAACGGCGTGTTCGCCAACGAATTAGCGCGCGAGAACCCCGAACGCGCCCATGCGATTCTGGTGCAGTCAGCTCACCGTTTCGTGGTGAGCGTCAGGGCGCCGCTGGCGCGGCCTAGCGGTGCCGACACTCTGTGCCGCGGATTTGCCACCGGTGGCGGCAGGGCAAGAGCCGCCGGCATCAACGACTTGCCACAGGCTGATCTGGAGCGTTTTTGCATTGCTTTCCGCGAACACTTCAGCAAATCTTCGAGACGCTGAGAGTTTGCCGAAATTAACCGTTATTGGGTGCAAGTTGACTGAACTTGAGGCAAAATGCCGGCACCGATCGCCGTGTGCTTTGCTATGTCCAACCCTGTCGTAGAGACTGCCGCTGACTCAGCGCCCGATGCGCGCAATGCGTTGTCACGCATTTCCAGCTGGTTCAAGCATCGGGCCGCCAGCGGGCCGGTCGAAGGCGTAGCCGGCGGCGTGGTGCGGGCTTGGTGCCGTGAGCTCGAATCCTGCGCCCGCGAGCAGGGCGGGCCGGTGGCGTCGCGCACCCGCGCGCTGGCGCTGATCGACCTGTACGAGGCAATGAACGAGGCCACCCGGCTGGAAGCCCTGCGTGCCTTCGCCACCACCTTGAAGCCGGACGCTCCCGCTGTGGCACAGGCATTTGCAGCTTACGATGGTGCTCTTGGCAGCCCCGCCGAATGGCGTGCTGAAAGCGCGCTGCGCGGCGCACTGGCATCGCCGCGCGCGCGAGTGATCCGGCAGTTTGGTGCGGCAGAAGAGGGTGTGCGTTTTCTCGTTGACCTGCGGGTCGACGTGCTAGCGCGTTTGCGCCAGGCGCCGGAACTGCAGGCACTCGAGGCGGAACTGGCCGAGCAGCTGGCCATCTGGTTTGATGTCGGTTTTCTCGAACTGCGGCGCATCGGCTGGGATTCTCCAGCGCACATTCTTGAAAAACTGATGGTCTACGAGGCGGTTCACGAAATCAGATCTTGGGCTGACATGAAGAATCGGCTCGATCGCGATCGCCGCGTCTACGCCTTTTTTCATCCGCGCTTGAAGGATGAGCCCCTGGTGTTCGTGGAAGTAGCCTTGACCGAGGATATCGCCGGCAATGTGCAGGTTTTGCTCGACCAGGCGGCGCCGGTATTCGATACCCGGCGCGCCAGGGCCGCGATGTTCTATTCGATCTCCAGCACGCAGGCGGGCTTGCGTGGCATCTCGTTCGGAAATTTCCTGTTGAAGCGGGTGGTCGAGGATTTGCAGCGCGACTTTCCCAAGCTGCAGCATTTTTCGACCTTGTCACCGATGCCGGGCTTCGCCGCCTGGCTTAAAGACGCCGAGCATGTGCCTGTTCCCTTGAGCGAGGCGCTTGCCAATCCCTTGTGGCATCAGGACGCGGCCCTCGCAGGGGCATTGCGGGCGCCGCTCATGAGCCTGGCTGCCCTGTACCTCACCGAAGCCAAGCAGTCGCCGTCGGGCCGGCCCGGCACCGGCCCGACAGCGCCGCTTGACTCGGTGGCGCGATTTCACCTGGGAAACGGCGCGCGTGCCGAACGGCTGCAGTGGCTTGCCGACGACTCGGAGCGCGGGCTTTCGCAGTCCTTCGGTTTGATGGTGAATTATTACTACGATCTTGAAGAGATCGAGACCAACATCAATCGCTTCGATGCCGAAGGCCATGTGGCCGCCGGGCCGCGGCTGGCGCGACTGGCGCGGATTGCCACACGCATGCGCGAAGAAGCGGCCTCCAAGCTATAGAAGAAACGTTAGAATCGCGCGCTCGCTGCGCACAGCGATGGTAGGCGCTCCCCTTTTTTGCTTGATACCCACAACAATCTCTGGAGACAGTTTCATGCTTTCACGTCGTGATTTCGTCAAGGGCGCCGCTTTGGCGGGCGCCCTATCCGCCACCGGTTCGGCGTTTGGGCAGGGCGCCTGGCCCGCGAAACCGGTGCGTGTGATCAACCCGTTCCCGGCGGGAGGCGGCACCGATGCCTTTCTGCGGCCTGTGGCGGCTCGGCTCACGCAGATGTTGGGGCAGCAGTTCACAGTCGAAAACATGGGGGGCGCCGGCGGCACTGTGGGCGCCGCGGCGGCAGCCAAGGCAGTGCCGGACGGCTACACGTTGTTCTGCGGCGCGATGCACCACACCATCGCCGAGTCGCTCTACACGCGCCTGCCGTACAACATCGAGCGCGATTTCGTGCCGATCACGGTGCTGGCCTACGTTCCCAATGTCGTGGTGGTGCATCCGAAGTACACCGAGATCAACACCCTGGCCGATTTTCTGGCCTATGCACGCAGGAACCCGGGCAAGCTCAACTTCGGCTCTGCCGGCAACGGCACCTCGCATCACTTGACGGTCGAACTGTTCAAGCAGATGACCAAGACCTTCATGACGCACATTCCGTATCGTGGCGCCGGGCCGATGATGCAGGACCTGCTGGCCGGCTCGGTCGATTTCGCCTTCGACGGCATGGGCACCTCGGCCGCGCAGATCAAGGGCGGAAAGTTGAAGGCACTGGCGGTGACCTCGGCCCAGCGGGTACCTGCGTTTCCCGCTGTGCCGACCATGGACGAGTCCGGCATCAAGGGCTACCAGGCCACCACCTGGTATGGGTTGTGGGCGATCAAGGGCACGCCACCCGAAGTCATCACACGCACCCAGCAGGAAGTCGCCAAAGTGATGCAGGAGGCGCCGATCAAGGAATTCTGGTTCAACCAGGGGGCCGAGCCCGGCGGCAATTCGCCGGCCGACTTCGGCAAGTTCATCCGCTCGGAAATCGAAAAATGGGCTCTCGTGGTCAAGGCCTCGGGCGCCAAGATCGACCTTTGATGAGCACGCCTGCACCGGTCGCGATCCAGATCGATGGACGCATAGCCACGGTCGTCATCGCTACGGGCGGCAAACTCAATGCGTTGTCGGTCGCGGCGTGGGAAGCCTTGCAAGCTGCATTCGTCGAACTGGCCGATAGCAAGACAGTGCGCGCGATCGTGCTGCGTGGTTCCGGCGGCAATTTCGCGGCCGGTGCCGACATCTCCGAATTCACCACCGTCCGCTCCAATATCGAACAAGGCACCCGCTACCACGAGGAAACGGTCAAGGGCGCGATCGATGCGATCGCCGTATGCCCGATTCCCAGCGTGGCGCTGATCGAGGGCGCATGCGTCGGTGGTGGCCTGGAGGTCGCCTGTTCCTGCGACCTGCGCATCGCCGCCACCACATCGCGCTTTGGCGTGCCGATCAACAAACTGGGGTTTCCGCTGGCGCACAGCGAACTTACGGCCATGCTGGGCCTGGTCGGGCGTGCGGTGGCTGCCGAGATCCTGCTCGAAGGACGCGTATTCGGCACCGACGAGGCCTATGCCAAGGGCATCCTGACCCGCGTGGTGCCGGATGACCAGGTGGTGGAGGAAGCCTATGCGGCTGCTGCCCGTATAGCCGCCGGCAGCCCGATGGCGGCGCGCGCCAACAAGCGCTGGATCAGCCGCCTGTCGCCTGTGCAGCAGCCCTTGACCGAAGACGAAATCCGCCAGCACTTCGCGTTTTTCGACAGCGCCGATTACCGGGAGGGCGTGCGCGCTTTCCTGGCCAAGACCAAACCCGAATTCAAGTAAATCCCGAAAGACACCATGCCCGGCCCGCTCTCGCATATTCGCGTTCTCGATCTTTCCCGTGTTCTCGCCGGCCCCTGGGCCGGGCAGAATCTTGCCGATATGGGTGCCGAAGTCATCAAGGTGGAGCGCCCCGGCAAGGGCGATGATTCGCGCGCCTTCGGCCCGCCGTGGCTGAAGGATGCCGACGGCAAGCCCACCAGCGAGGCCTCCTACTACCTGGCCGCCAATCGCGGCAAGAAGTCGATCACCGCCAACCTCTCGCACCCGGACGCGCAAGCCATGCTGCGCGAACTGGCGAAGACTTGCGATGTGGTGATCGAGAACTACAAGGTGGGTGACCTGGCGCGTTACGGCCTGGGCTACGAAGACATCAAGGCGGTGAACCCGAAGATCATCTACTGCTCGGTCACCGGCTTCGGTCAGACCGGCCCCTGGGCCGAGCGACCCGGCTATGACTTCATGGCACAAGGCTTGAGCGGCCTGATGAGCGTGACCGGCGAGCCCGATGGCGCCCCCGGCGCCGGCCCGATGCGCGTGGGCATTCCGATCATCGACATCTTGACCGGAATGTATGCCTCGGTGGCGGTGTGCGCCGCGCTGGCGCACCGCGCCCACACCGGCGTCGGCCAGCATCTGGACCTGGCACTACTCGACACCTCGATGGCCTTCCTGTCGATCCAGGGCATGACCTACCTGACCACCGGTGAGGTGCCAGGCCGCATCGGCAACACCCACCCGAGCATCGTGCCCTACCAGGTGTTCCCCACCAAGGATGGAAGCGTCATCCTGGCTTGCGGCAACGATAACCTGTTTTCGAAATTCTGCGAAGCGGCCGGCTGCACGCAGTTGGTCAGCGACGAACGCTTCGCCAAGAACGCGGGTCGCGTGCAGAATCGCGGCGTACTCGTGCCGCTGTTGAACGAGGTGTTCGCACAAAAAACCACCAAGCAGTGGGTCGCGATTCTTGAAGCAGCAGGCGTGCCCAACGGCCCGATCAATTCGATCGCCGAGGCTTTCGAGGAAGAG
>JBEIFV010000223.1:0-8910 GCA_040382235.1 Burkholderiales bacterium | reverse complement strand
GCTGCCATCAAGGAGTACATCGGATTGCACAACAAAAATCCCAAGCCTTTCATCTGGACTGCAAAGGCCCATGACATCCTCGCCAAGGTCATTCGCGCCAACAGTCGCTTAAGTTCCAAACAGAATGAAGCACTACACTAGCCGACCAGCGCCACCTCGGCCGACTCGTTCTCCGCATCCGCATAGGCAGCCATGCGATTGGCGCGAGTCTTGCCGGCGCGCGAAGGCATGTCGCACAAGCCGCAAACATAGCCGTCGGTGAGCTCATAGGTGTGAACCACGAAGTTGCCGCCGCATTGCCTGCAGGCCGTGCTTGTCAACATGCCGGCATCGAAGAATCGGGTCAGGCGCCAGGCACGCGTGATCGAGAGAACCTCGGGCATCTTCAGGCGCGCGACGTATTCGCGGTACATGCGATAGGCATGGATCACCACCTCGATTTCATCCAGATCGGAACTGCGATTGAGCGACTGGAACAGATTGACGTAGAGCGAAGAGTGAATGTTGGGCTGCCAGGACATGAACCAATCGGTCGAAAAAGGCAGCATTCCCTTGGGCGGCGACTTGCCGACGATTTCCTTGTAGAGCTTGAGCAGGCGCTCGCGTGACAGAGTGGTTTCGGATTCGAGTACCTGAAGGCGTGCGCCCAGGTGAATCAGGTCGGAGGCCAATGCGATCTGGCGCGCCTCGCCCAATACGGTCTTGGCTTTTTTCATGATCATGCCACCGCTTCGATCGCGTTGCCGGTCATCAGGATCGCCGCGTGCATGCCGGCGGCCTGGGCGTTTTCCGCGCTGCGGGTATGCGACAGCAGCAGGTTCCAGACCAGACTGTCATCAAAACGGAAGCGACACATCAACATATTGGAAGCAGCGATCTTGAGCAATTGGCCTGCGGTGAGTTGGTCGATGATGCGCGCCACTTCTTCACTCAGGCCCAGCCTCACCAGCGCTTCGGCGCGGTCGGCGCGAATCATGTTTTGCGCCAGGATCAGATACGAGAGATTCGCTTCACGGATCTCGTTCAACAGGTTTTCGACTTTCATTTTGATGCCCTCCGGTTCGGTTGAAAGACGCGTCACTTAGGGTCGTGATGCAGTGACGTCATCTTCAGCCGAGGGGCGATTTTTCTGAATTGGATGAAGGCCGCATAAGCGCGTGCGAAGCTAGCGCCGGCGTTGCCTCGGAAGTCACGACAAGCGCAGGTGCGATGTCGGCAATGCTTCCGCGTGGGAAGCCGGGGTTGAGCGCGGTGCGATTCGCAGAACCCTTGCGTATGGGTTGGATCCCCTGTACGCCGGTGCGGCGCGAGCCTGCCGAAGGCTTGGGATTGAGACTCGGCCGGCTTGTCGGTGAGTGCCCTACAAGGCGTTAAATAAATTCACAAACAGCCTCTGAAAAGGTCTTTATCTCGCTGTTTATAAAGCAGTTTTAAAAGACGCTTCCCAAGCCTTCAGAACGCCTTGCACAGCCGATCGGCAGGCCTGTGTGCACAGTGGAAGCAGCCTGCATGCAGCGCGCGGGCCTGCCCAGCGCGCTCCAGCGAGAGTAGCGCAGCCCGGGACGCGCAAACAGCCCCATTGCGTGAATAACGGCGGCTCAGCGCATTTGTTTAGGCTTTTGTTTGCGCGCACTGCGCATAAGCTTGCTGGTATGCCGTACTGAGAAGCCGCATCGCATCGTCATTGATGCGGTATCAAGGTTCAACGCATACCGAAGCAGCAGACCTAAAGGGTCGCCCAACCTTGAAGGTCCAGATGAACAGCAGTACGACCATTTAGGTCTGCCCGCGCAAACGCTTTGGGCGAACACCATTTTCCACTCAGGAGATAAGCATGGCATCGATGATCAACACCAACTTGGCGTCGCTCAATACGCAGCGCAACCTTTCCAGTTCGCAATCCTCGCTCAACATGGCGGTGCAACGCCTATCGTCCGGGCTGCGCGTCAACACCGCCAAGGACGACGCCGCGGGCCTGGCGATCGCCGAGCGCATGGGCGCCCAGGTCAAGGGCATGAACGTGGCGATTCGCAACGCCAACGATGCGGTGTCGCTGGCGCAAACCGCCGAGGGTGCCCTGTCCAAGGTATCCGAGATGCTGCAGCGCATGCGTGAGCTCGCGGTGCAATCCGCCAACGCCACCAACGGCGCGCAGGATCGCGTCAACCTCAACATGGAGTACCAGCAGATGTCCTCCGAGATCACGCGCACCCTGGCAGGCACGCAGTTCAACAACCAGAACATCCTGGGTGCCCAAGCCGGCACGCTGACCTTCCAAATCGGCTCCGGTACCACCAGCAACGACACCATCGCGGTCACCACCACGCGCCTGGACAACAGCAGCACCATTACCGCGGTCAGCACCGGCACCATCACCACCGCTGCGCTGTCATCGACTGCGATCAACCAGCTGGATACCGCGATCGACCTGATCACCTCCGAGCGCGCCATCTACGGCGCGGCACAGAACCGCTTTGAATCGGCGATCAGCGTGCTGCAGGTGTCCGCCGAGAACAACGCCGCGGCGCGCAGCCGCATCATGGATGCCGACTATGCGGCGGAGACGGCGGCACTGGCTCGGGCGCAGGTCCTGCAGCAGGCCGGTACCGCGATGCTGGCGCAGGCCAATCAGTTGCCCAACAGCGTGCTGTCACTGTTGAAGTAAGAAGACCTGTTCGGCAGGTGGGAGGCATGCGCGGCAGCACCGTTATGCGGCGTGGCGAGCTCGATTCAACTTGTTCGCCATGCCGCCGTTATATGGGTTGGCACCGATGCCGGACAGCGTTTCGGCAGGCAGCGCAAGTGCAGACATCAAGCCCGGCGCAAAGCAGATGGAAATTCGCAAAATACTAAAGTTTTACCGCGGCCCGGTCGTAATGCGATTCAACGGCGGACGAATCTTCACCGGTTCCCAACCGAAGTTGCAGACCTAAAGGGTCAACCAGCCCGGATGGCCTGGGTGAATTCAGTTCCGACCCATTTAGGTCTGCTTGAGCAGGAAACTTTGGGCAGCCCCACTTCCGATACAGGAGAATCATCATGGCAGGCATCAACACCAATCTTACTGCGCTCAATACGGCGCGCAATCTTGCCGGCTCGCAGACCATGCAGAGCCAGGCGGTGCAACGCCTGTCGTCCGGCCTGCGCGTCAACACCGCCAGGGACGACGCGGCAGGCCTGGCGATTGCCGAGCGCTTCAACGCCCAGATCAAGGGCATGAACGTGGCGATCCGCAACGCCAACGACGCCGTGTCACTGGCACAGACCGCTGAGGGCGCGCTGTCGAAAGTGTCCGACATGCTGCAGCGCATGCGTGAACTGGCCGTGCAGTCGGCCAACGTCACCAACAGCGCCTCGGACCGCACCAACCTTCAACGCGAATATGGCCAGGTTGGCGCGGAGGTCACGCGTACCCTGGCCGGCACCACCTTCAACAACACCAACATTCTGGGTGCCAGTGCCGGCACGCTGTCCTTCCAAGTCGGCGCCGGTACCACCAGCAACGACACCATCGCGATCACCACCACGCGCCTGGACAACAGCAGCACCATCACCGCGGTCAGCAGCGGCAGCATCACCACCGCTGCGCTGTCAACGGCTTCGATCAACCAGCTGGATACCGCGATCGACCTGATCACCTCCGAGCGCGCCATCTACGGCGCGGCGCAAAACCGCTTCGAGTCGGCGATCGGGGTGCTGACGGTGGCCGCCGAGAACAATGCCGCGGCGCGCAGCCGCATCATGGATGCCGATTACGCGGAGGAAACCGCGGCGCTGTCACGCGCCCAGGTGCTGCTGCAAGCTGGAACGGCGATGTTGGCCCAGGCCAACCAGTTGCCGTCCCAGGTTCTGACCCTGCTGCGGTAAAACCCGCGCAGCGCGCGCCGCCCGTCCCCCTCCCGGGCAGCGCGCACTGTCCCGCCCTCAAAGCGGGCAGTCGAATGCACTTGAGGGAGCATGACAAGTACATTCGACTGTCAGTTTGAGTCAGGAAGGAAATCATGAAAATCGAATCTTTCACCACTCCCATGCCTGCCACATCCGTCGCGCGCGCCAGGCCGGAGCGCATGCCTGTCGCGGCCATTCCCGCGCCTGTCGCAACGCCTGCCTTGCAGCCCAGCGCGCCCCAGGTGGATGCCGCCATCGAGGCCGCCAACCAAACGATGCAGTCGAACGCCACCAACGTGAAGTTCGAGAAAGACAACACCAGCGGCAAGATCGTGGTGCGCGTGGTCGACAGCGAGACGCAGCAGGTTCTCCGGCAGATGCCTTCCGAAGAGATGCTCTCGATGAGCAAGGCGCTGGATTCGCTCAGGGGTCTGATGGTGCCGCTCAAGGTCTGACTCGCCAAGGCAACACGACATCATGGTATCGGCCGTTTCCGGCACCAATCTCGACGTCAACACGCTGGTATCGCAGTTGATGCAGGCCGAGCGTGCGCCACTGGCTGCTATCCAGAAGGCGCAGAGCGGCTTTCAGTCGAAGATTTCCGCCTATGGCCGGATGCAAAGCGCGCTGTCTTCGCTCGGCGATGCCGCGAAAAAGCTTGATCTTCCCGCCACTTTCCAGGCCGCCAGCGCGCGCGTCTCCGACGCCACCGTGCTTGGCGCGAGCGCGACGGCGGGCGCCGCCGCCGGCACCTACAGCATCGAAGTGCAGGCGCTGGCGCAGTCGCAAAAGCTGAGTTCGGCCGCATTCGCCGCCACCGACAGTGTGGTCGGTACCGGTTCGCTCAGGATCCAGCTGGGCACCTATGCCAGCGGGCCCAATACCTTTACCGCCAACCCCGACAAGGCGGCACTCGACATCACCATCGATGCCGGCAACAACACCTTGGCCGGCGTGCGCGACGCCATCAACAGCGCCGCCGGCGGCGTGCGCGCCAGCATCATCAACGACGGCAGCGGCTTTCGCTTGGCCCTCACCTCGATTGACGGCGGCGTCGCCAACAGCCTGAGAATCACCACCGTCGATGGTGATGGCAGCAACACCAACGCCAGCGGCTTGTCGAACCTGGCCTACGACCCGGTCGCCGTGATCGGCAGCGGCAGGAACCTGACGCAGAACCAGGCGGCCCAGGATGCGCTGCTCTTCATCGACGGTGTACGGGTGGTCAAGTCCAGCAACACCGTGAGCGACGCCATCGACGGCCTGACGCTCAATCTCGCCAAGATCAACACCGGCAGCACCGTATCGGTCACAGTGGCGGCAGACGCGGACGCCATGAAAAGCGCGCTCGACGGCTTTGTCAACGCTTACAACGCGTTCAATACGACTTCGCGTCAATTGACCTTCTACGACGCAGGTAACCGCACCGCCGGCGCCTTGCAGGGGGACGCCACGGCGCGCGCCGTGCAGGCAAGCGTGCGCGGCATACTCACATCGGCGGCCGGTGGCGTGGGTGGCGGATTGACACTGCTTTCTCAAGTCGGCCTGGCGCTGCAAAGCGATGGGGCGCTGGCCTTCGATACGGCCAAATTCCAGAAGGCGGTCGACAGCAACAGCGCCGATCTGGCCGCGCTCTTCACCACAACGGGCAAGTCGAGCGATTCCCGGGTGCAGTTTCTGGGCGCGGCGGCAGCGGTGGCCGTGGGGTCCTATGCGGTGAACGTGACCCAGGCCGCGAGCCGGGGCCAGCTTGCAGGCGACGGCGCGGCCAGCCTTACGATCGCAGCCGGCATCAATGACGTCCTCAGCCTCAACATTGACGGACAAGCGGTCAGCATCAGCCTGGGGGCCGGAACCTACGCCAGCGCGGACGCGCTGGCCGCCGAAATCCAGTCGAAGATCAACGGCGACAGCGGCTTGAAGGCACTCGGCATCAGCGCCATCGTCAGTCAAAGCGGCGGCGTGCTGCGCCTGACTTCGGCGGCCTTCGGTGCGGCCTCGGCGCTCAGTGCGCCCACCGGCACGGCCGCCGCCACCCTGTTCGGCGCAGCGCCGATCGCAAGCGCCGGCAGCGATGTCGTCGGCACCATCAATGGCTTGGCCGCCAACGACGGCGGCAGGAGCCTGAGATCGGGCGACGGTCTGCGCCTGCAGGTCGCCGCGGGAGCTGCCGGGGCCCTGGGCAGCGTCGGCGTCAGCCGCGGCTATGGCGCGTTGCTCAGTAGCGCGGTGAGCGCGCTGACCGACGCTGCCGGCCCACTCAACACCCGGACCGAGGGATTGAACGCCAGCATCAAGCGCAACAATGCCCAACAGGCCGCATTCAACGTGCGCATGACCACGCTCGAAGCCAGTTACCGGCGCCAGTTCACTGCGCTCGACACCATGCTTGGACGCATGAGCGCTACCAGCAGCTTCCTGACCGGGCAGCTGAACCAGTACAACAACAACCGGTCTTGATGATGCAGTTCCCTCTTGCCCCTACCGACATCTGCCCGTTAACTTCGCTGGCGCGCGGTCGTTAACTGATGCATACAAACGTCATGTCAAGAGGGAAATCAATGTTCGCAGCCTATCGCAATGCCGCCGCCAGCTACCACCAGGTCGGCGTCGAAAGTGGCGTCTCCGGCGCCCGCCCGATCGATCTCGTGGTGATGGTCTACGAGGGCGCGATCGAGGCGATCGGCCGCGCCGCCACCGAAATGCGCGGCGGCGACATCGAGGCCAAGAACCGCACCATCACGCGCGCCATCCGCATCATCGACGAAGGCCTGCGCGCGCCGCTGGACCTGCGCGCCGGCGAAATCGCCAGCAACCTGGCCGACCTGTATGACTACATGACGCGCCGGCTGCTGCAAGGCAGCGCCCGCAACGACGCAGCGCTCCTCGATGAAGTACGCGGCCTGTTGCTTGAACTGAAGTCGGCGTGGGACGAAATCGTCGCCCGCGGCGGTGCGTGAATCGACCCGCCTTCGAGATGAGCGCGGCGCGGCTCACTGGCGCCCGTGGCGTGCATGCGTGAGCCCGGGCGGATGCATCAGGCATTTCAACCTTGTTTTCTCGACACAGCCACCCAATCCATGAACACCATCGACTACTACCATTCCATCGCCGAAGCCAGCAGCCGGATGGTCAGTGCCGCCCGCAGCGGTGACTGGGAGGCGCTGGTGAGTGCCGAGGAGGAATGTGCCAGGCGCGTAGCGCTGTTGCAGGAGCACCAGCAAGCCGGCGAAACCGGAAACGCCGACCCGCGGCAGCGCATTCACATCCTGGGCGAAATTCTGGCCCATGATGCCGAGGTCCGCGCGCTCACCACCCCGTGGTTGCAGCGTCTGGAGCAATTGCTGGCCGGCGCCAGCGGCGAGCGCCGTTTGGGCCACGCCTACCGCTCGGATTTCGGCTAGCCGGATGTTCATCGCCGCCCCCGTCCACTCGCAGCACGCGACGGAAGCGGTGCGGCGCGCGATCGAGGCCGGCCCGGCCGGCGTGGCCGCGCCCGCCGCCATCGCTGCTGTCAACGCCATCAGCGCGGAAGGCGATGGGCGAAGCGCTGGTGACTTGCTGCAACGCTTGGCCGGCCGCGTGCTGCCAGCGGTGGTGCTGGCCCGGCTTGACGACACACAAGGCATTGTCGACATCGCCGGAGAGCGTTACAGCGTTGCCGCACGCCTGCCCGAAAGCGGACAGTCGGTGATGTTGCGCTTCGCCGGCATCGCCGGTGGCAGCCATGCGGCGGCTGGTGCGACCGGCGTGACCCATGCCGCTGTCGGCGCAATCGCACAGGCTGCGACCGCCGCGCCCGAGCGCGCGGCACAGGTCATGCTGGGATCCCTGGCCCGGCAGCTCAGCGAAGTCGCAAGCACCGATGCGCGCCCCTTGACCCTGGGTCCGGTCGCCGCCAGCGTTCAAAGCGCCGCGGCTTTCGCCGCCGCACTGAGCGCGTTGGTACGCGACAGTGGCATGTTCTATGAGTCGCATGTGGCACGCTGGAGCCGCGGCCAGTATCCGCTGACACAACTGCAGCGCGAACCGCAGGCCGTGAGCGCATCCGCCGCCGGCACCGGTCCGGCTGCCGGCGTCATGCCCGGCCATGAAGACGCGACGCGCATTTCCGTGACCGCGCCAGCACCGGCGGCGCTGGTCGCAGCGGAGCTGCAGCCGATCGTGCGCGAACAGCTGGACCTGCTGGAGCAACGCGGCCTGAGCGTGATGATCGAGGCCTGGCCTGGCCAGCCCCTTCAACTCGAGATCCGTCAGCACGTGGATGAAGACCCGGCGCGGCAGGGCACGCCGGATGCCGGCGGCGAAGATGCGCCCTGGGCCAGCCGCCTGGCGCTGGAATTGCCGCACCTGGGCCGGCTTGAAGCTCAAATCGGCCTGGCCGGGGATCGCCTGCAACTGATGATTCATGCCGCGCCCGCGGTCGCGCAGCAACTGGGTGCGCACACAAGCCTGTTGAGCGAAGCCTTGGCTGCCGCCGGCATTCGCCTCTCCGGTCTGCGCCTCCATTCATGATCCAGGGTCGGGCGGATTGCTCCGATCTTTCGCACGCCGTGGCGCTGGCTTACCACGAGGGGAAGAGCGCCCCGCGCGTGGTGGCCAAGGGCGATGGTCTGGTGGCACAGGAAATCATCCGCCGCGCACGCGAAGCCGGCGTGCACGTGCACGAGTCGCGCGAACTGGTCGGCATGCTGATGCAGGTCGATCTCGACCGCGAGATTCCGCCGTTGTTATACACTGCGATCGCCGAACTACTGGCCTGGGTTTATCGCCTGGAGACCGAATCAAGCGGAAAGAAATCGTGATTAGCAGCACCACCGCACAACCAGAGCCGGAAGACACCAACCAGGAGTTCCAGGTGGTGTCGCGCCGCGAGATCATCGCCATCCTGCGCGAAGTGATCGACAGGCGCTTGCTGGTAACCCTTTACTTCGGCTCAGGCGACGGCTTCATTGTCACCAGCCTGCTGCATTTGAACCCGGAGTTCGAAGAACTGCTCATCGATCCGGCGCAGGACGCGGC
>JBEIFV010000222.1:0-8933 GCA_040382235.1 Burkholderiales bacterium | reverse complement strand
GAGCCAAACAATTGCCTTCGATCAAGCCACCCACCATGCGTGTTGCCGTCCGGATGGAAAGGCGCGCGCTTGCCAATAACCGCTGGTTCAGCCATCAATGGCAAGTGAAGGGCATCGAGATGTCGGACGCCGCGCCTGACGCGAGCGCCGACAGACCGCTTTTCGATGGTTTCGACGTGAGCCTTCATCCCGATGAAGCCGAAGGGTATTTTCTGAACGTTTCCAGCGGGGACCCGAAAGCCTTCGTGATGTGGCGCATCGACGAAGCCGAAGCCGACGGTGCGGCGATTCCCAAGGTGGTGACCTTGAGCTACAACGAAGCGGCACGGCTGATGGATGCGCAGGAAAAAGTCGACGCTGTGCCGCTGCCGCCGCAGATGGGTACGTGGCTGGCCGACTATGTGGCCGCCAATTACAAGCCGGAGCCCAAGAAGAAGCGCATCAAGTCTTCGTTCGTGGCACCGCGCGACAAGGGCGGCTTGTGAGCGACGACACTACAGGTCGGGGCGAGACCTTCCTGTCGCGCTGGTCGCGTCGCAAGCAGACCGAGCCTACGATTCGCGAACGTGAGGACGCCCGTGTCGACGATGAGGTTGCCGTTCAGCGCGGATTGCCATCCAAGCCTGCACCCCTCGAGGCACAGGCGCTGCCGGCCGATTTGCCTCCCATCGAGTCGCTGACCCCGAGTTCGGATTTCACGCGCTTCATGCGCCCGGACGTGCCACCGGCTGCGCGCAACGAGGCGATGAAGAAGCTGTTCGGCGACCCGCATTTCAACGTGATGGATGGGCTCGACATCTACATCGACGATTACACCAAAGCCGACCCGATTCCGCTGGCGATGCTCAAAGACCTGGCGCAATCGCGCATGTTGCGCCTGTTCGATTACGAGGATGAGAAGAAGTCCGACCAAGGCATACCCGGCGAGCCGGTACCTGCGCCCGCGCTCTCGACGGGTGCGGCAGTCGCTGAACCGATGCTGCCGCAACCGGCGAGCGCGCCTGCGGTGACCGGTGATGGAGTGGACCAGCCGGTGGCTGCTGCAGACCGTCCGGACCAGGGGTAAGGCGCCCGCGCCAAAGGCCCTACCACGGCGTAAGGTTGCCGCTGTAATAGTCATCCACTGTGCGGCAGCTTGCTCCGTATAATCCGCACGCTTACAACCCCGGTCAGATCGGCTTCACAGTGTCCACTTGTCTCGTCTGCAACTGCAACCGCACCATGCCGCTCGACGGCGCCAAGCTGGCCACGGCCCTGGGTATCGGCGCGCCGCTCAAAGTGCACCAGGAGCTTTGCCGACGTGAGATTGCAGCCTTCGATGCGGCCCTGGCGGATGCGGGCGCGAATGTCGAAGGCCTGACGGTCGCCTGCACCCAGGAGGCACCGATGTTTGCCGAGCTTGCGGCCGCATCGGCACAGGCTGAGGTACCGCTCAGGTTTGTCAACATCCGCGAAACCGGCGGCTGGTCGGGACAAGCAAGCGCGGCTGGTCCGAAGATCGCCGCACTGATCGCCATGGCGCAACTACCCGAGCCTGCGCCGGCCCCTGGGGTCAGTTACAAGTCGGGCGGCACCACGCTGGTTGTCGGCGACGCCCAGGCAGCGCTCGCCTGGGGCGAGCGGCTTGTGGGCAAGCTCGATGTTTGTGTGCTCATGACCGGCGGCGTCAAGGGCGCGGAGTTGCCCATCGCGCGCCGCTATCCCGTGCTGGCGGGTGCGGTCAAGGGCATCAACGGCTGGCTGGGAAAATTCGAAGTTGAATGGCACAGCGACAACCCGATCGATCTCGACGCCTGCACCCGTTGCAACGCGTGTATCGATGTTTGCCCTGAAGGCGCGATTGATCTTTCGTACCAGATCGATCCGGACAAATGCAAGAACCATCGCGCCTGTGTCAGGGCCTGTGGCGAGGTTCGGGCCATCGATTTCGCGCGCGCTGCCACCACGCGCAAGGAACAGTTCGACATGGTGCTCGACCTGTCGCGCGAGCCCTTGATTCGCCTGCACCAACCGCCGCAAGGCTATTTCCGGCCGGGCGACGATTTGCTGGAGCAGGCGCTGGCGGTCACCGAAATGGTGACGCTGATAGGCGAGTTCGAAAAGCCCAAATTCTTCAGTTACAACGCGCGCGCCTGTGCGCACAGCCGCAACCAGAAATCCGGCTGCACCCGCTGCATCGACACTTGCTCCACCCAGGCCATCAGCCACGACGGCGATCATGTGCGGGTCGAGCCGCATTTGTGCATGGGTTGCGGCGCCTGCGCGACGGTGTGCCCGTCCGGGGCAATGAGTTTCGCCTATCCCAAGACCACCGATAGCGGGGCGCAGATCAAGACCATGCTGCGCACCTATGCCACCGCCGGTGGTCGTGACGCCTGCCTGCTGCTGCATGATGAGCATGGGCTGAAGCTGATTGAAAGTGCCGGTCGCTCGGTGCGGTCCGGCAAGACCGGCACTGCCCATGCCGGCCTGCCGGCGCGGGTGATTCCGCTGCACCTGCATCACGTGGCGTCGACCGGGCTTGATCTATGGCTGGCGGCATTGGCCTATGGCGCCAGTCAGGTGCGGGTACTGCTCAGCGGGGTGGAGGCTCCGGAGTATGCCCAGGCGCTTGCCGCGCAGGCAGCGATCGGGCAGACGATTCTCGATGGCCTGGGTTATGGCGGCGGTCATCTGGGCTTGATCGAAGTTGATTCGGCTGCCGCTCTGGCAAGCGCGCTGGCGGCGCTGGTGCCGGCGCGCCGTGTGAGCGAGGCAGCCACCTGGAACGTGGCGGCGGAAAAGCGCCAGGCACTGGAATTCGCCATTGAGCACCTGGCGCGCCACGCGCCCAGCCCCTCCCAGATGATCTCCCTCCCGGCGGGGGCACCTTACGGCGGGCTTGCAATCAAACTCGACAAATGCACCGTGTGCCTCGCATGCGTCGGTGCCTGTCCGGCGGCGGCCCTGGCCGACAACCAGGACAGCCCGCAATTGCGCTTTGTCGAACGCAACTGCGTGCAATGCGGCCTGTGCGTCGCCACTTGTCCCGAGGACGCAATCACCCTGTTGCCGCGCCTGAACCTGACTCCCGAGGCCAAGAAGCCGGTGGTGTTGAACCAGGCGGAACCGTTCAATTGCGTGCGCTGCACCAAACCATTCGGCACCCGCCAGATGATCGACAACATGAGCACGAAACTGGCCGCGCACTCGATGTTCGCCGGCGGCTTGGCGCTGCGGCGCCTGCAGATGTGCGCCGATTGCCGGGTGGTCGACATGATGGAGAATCGCGCGGAAGCCTCGATTTTCGACGTGCCCAAATGAGCCAACCGCAGTCTTTGAACTTTGTCCCGACCCTGCCGCCTGAAGAGGCGGCGCGGGCCGATTTGTATGGCGTGCTGGCGCGCCTGTTCGCGACCGGCCCGGATGTCGCGGTGTTGGCCGCAATTGCGGCCGCGCAGGCGGATTTCGGTGCTGACAGCGCGCTTGCCATTGCCTGGGCCGACTTGCAGGCGGCGGCACGCGAGGGTGATGCCGCAGCGGCGTCACTGGAGCATGCCGAGACTTTCGTTGGAACCGGCCGTGCCCCGGTATCCATCTATGCGTCGCACTACCTGTCGGACCAGTGGAAGGAAATGACGGTAGTGGAATTGCGCGATCGCCTGCCGCTCCTGGGGCTGGCGCGTCAGGTGGGCGTGAGCCAGCCCGAGGATCATTTGGCGGCATTGCTCGAGGTGATGTGCCATTTGGTGCGCCGCGGCAACGATGTTGAAGGGATGGCGTCACAACGTGAATTTTTTGAACGCTATCTCGGACCATGGTTTGAAAAGTTCTGCCGAACGGTAGATGCGCAGCGCACTCTGTATTTTTACCGCACCGCAGCATCGATGCTGAAGGCATTCCTTGACATCGAGGCCGAAGGATTCAAGCTCGAAAATTGATGCGAATTGTCAATTTATCGACATATAATCGGATTATGAAATCGCTTGCATAGGATTGTGAAATCGCTTGCGAACGCAAGACGCGAAACAAGGTTTCGGAAGTTGCAGTGGTTTTGTCGTTGATTCCTGAAATTCGGTGCGATACCGGGGAGACATAAGATGAAAGACAGTTCAATTGGCCGTCGTCGGCAGTTTCTGTTTGGCGCAGGAGCGGCCTCGGTTGCCGCCGCCGCAATTGTGGTTGTGAAACCTCCCGCGGCCGTAAGGCCTGCCGGCGGCAAAGGCAAATCCGATGCCGGTAGTGGCTATCAGCTGACCGAGCACGTTCGCAACTACTACCGCACCACTGCGGTCTGACCGGGAGCCACGCCATGTTGCTGACTCGCAAATCCGCCGGCGAAAGGGTTTCGCACGGCATGTTGTCGCGTTCCTTCGGTTCGGCGCCTGCCATGCCGACCCTCAATCGTCGTGCATTTCTCAAGCGCTCGGGCCTGGGCCTGGGCGCCGGTGCGGTGCTGCCGCAACTGGGCTTTTCGATGATCGGCGAGGCGCAGGCGCAGGCCGCCAAGAGCGCCGACAAGATCGAAGTCAAGCGGACCGTTTGTACGCACTGCTCGGTGGGTTGTGCGATCGATGCGGTGGTCAAGAATGGCGTGTGGATCCGCCATGAACCGGTGTTTGATTCCCCCATCAACCTGGGGGCGCATTGCGCCAAGGGCGCGGCGATTCGCGAGCACGGCATGACCGAGCACTCGCACCGGCTCAAGCAGCCGATGAAACTCGACACCAAGACCGGCAAGTATCTGCCCATCACCTGGGATACGGCATTCAACGAAATTGCCGACAAGCTCAAGGCGATCAAGAAGGAAGATACGGCCGACTCGGTGTTCGTTGTCGGTTCCTCCAAGCACAACAACGAGCAGGCCTATCTGCTGCGCAAGTGGGTTTCGCTGTTCGGCACCAACAACACCGACCATCAGGCGCGCATCTGCCATTCGACCACCGTCGCCGGCGTTGCCAACACCTGGGGCTACGGGGCGATGACCAATTCGTACAACGACATGCAGAACACCAAATGCATGCTGTACATCGGGTCCAACGCCGCAGAGGCGCATCCGGTATCGATGCTGCACTCGCTGCATGCGCGCGAAATCGGCGCCAAGATGATCGTGGTCGATCCGCGCTTCACGCGCACCGCGGCCAAGGCCGATGAGTTTGTGCGCATCCGTTCAGGCACCGACATCCCGTTCCTGTTCGGCATGCTGCACATCATTTTCAAGAACGGCTGGGAAGACAAGAAATACATCAACGATCGCGTCTACGGCATGGAGAAAGTGCGCGAAGAGGTGCTGGCCAAGTGGGAGCCGAAAGCGGTCGAGGAAGCTACCGGCGTCAGCCCCGAGCAGTTGTACAAGGTGGCGGAGATGTTTGCCAAGAGCAAGCCTTCGACCATCGTCTGGTGCATGGGGCAGACCCAGCACACCATCGGCAACGCGATTGTGCGTGCCTCCTGCATCCTGCAACTGGCGCTGGGCAATATCGGCGTGACCGGCGGCGGCGCCAACATTTTCCGCGGTCATGACAACGTGCAGGGCGCCACCGACGTCGGCCCCAATCCGGATTCGCTGCCGGGCTACTACGGCCTGGCCACCGGCTCCTGGAAGCACTGGGCGCGGGTGTGGAACGTCGATTACGACTGGATCAAGGCGCAGTACGCCTCGCAGGCGATGATGGAGAAGTCCGGCACCACCGTTTCGCGCTGGGTCGACGCGGTGCTTGAATCCGGCGACAAGCTGGACCAGGAAAAAGCGCTCAAGGCGATGATCTACTGGGGCCATGCCCCGAACTCGCAGACCCGCGGCCTCGACATGAAAAAGGCCATGGACAAGCTCGACATGATGGTGGTCATCGACCCCTATCCGAGCGCCACCGCGGCGATGATCGCGATGCCGTCGGAATCGCGCAATCCGAAGCAGGTGGTGTATCTGTTGCCGGCGGCGACGCAAATGGAATGCGCCGGTTCGGCAACAGCTTCGAACCGCTCGATCCAGTGGCGTGAGAAAGTGATCGATCCGCTGTTCGATTCGCAGACCGACCACGCCATCATGTATGAATTCGCCAAGCGCCTGGGCTTCGCCGACCAGTTCGTCGGCAAGCGTGATGGCAAGCAGAACATCGCGGTGGTCAAGACGGCCAACGGCAAGTTCGAGGAACCGGTGGTCGAAGACGTGCTGCGCGAAATCAATCGCGGCTGCTTCACCATCGGCTACACCGGGCAGTCGCCCGAGCGCCTCAAGCTGCACATGAAGAACATGCACACCTTCGATGTCAAGACCCTGCGTGCCAAGGGCGGACCATGCGACGGCGAGTATTTCGGCCTGCCATGGCCGTGCTACGGCACACCGGAGATGAAGCATCCGGGTTCGCCCAACCTGTATGACACCTCCAAGCATGTGATGGACGGCGGCGGCAATTTCCGCGCGAATTTTGGTGTCGAGCGCGACGGCGTGTCTTTGCTTGCGGAAGACGGTTCGCATTCGAAGGGCGCGGACATCACCACCGGCTACCCAGAGCTTGATCACGTGCTGCTCAAGAAATTGGGCTGGTGGAGCGAGTTGACCGAAGTCGAAGCCAAGGAAGCCGAGGGCAAGAACTGGAAGACCGATCTTTCCGGCGGCATGATGCGCGTGTTCATGAAAAACCATGGCTGCCACCCGTTTGGCAACGCCAAGGCCCGTGCGGTGGTGTGGAACTTCCCTGATGGGGTGCCGCAACACCGCGAGGCCCTGTACTCGACGCGGCCCGACATGGTGGCCAAGTATCCGACTCATGACGACGTCAAGACCTTCTGGCGGGTGCCGACGCTGTTCAAGTCGGTGCAGCAGAAAGCTATTGCGGACAAGGCTCACGAGAAGTTTCCGCTGGTCCTGACCTCGGGGCGCTTAGTCGAGTACGAGGGTGGTGGCGAGGAAACTCGCTCCAATCCGTGGCTTGCCGAGTTGCAGCAGGAGAACTTCGTCGAGATCAATCCCAAGGCCGCCAACGATCGCAACATCCGCAACGGCGACATGGTATGGGTCAAGTCACCCACGGGCGCGCAAATCAAGGTAAAGGCGATGGTGACCGAGCGGGTCGATGCGCTGACCTGCTTCATTCCTTTCCATTTTTCCGGCTGGTGGCAGGGCAAGGACATGAAAGCGTTTTATCCCGCCGGCGCCGAACCCATCGTGCGCGGCGAGGCGGTCAATACGGCCACTACCTATGGTTACGATCGTGTGACCATGATGCAGGAAACCAAGACGACGATTTGCAACGTCGAAAAAGTGGTCTGACCAGGAGACATCGACATGGCTAGAATGAAATTTTTGTGCGATGCCGAGCGCTGCATCGAGTGCAACGGCTGCGTGACTGCCTGCAAGCAGGAGCATGAAGTGCCGTGGGGGGTGAATCGGCGCCGCGTGGTCACCATCAACGACGGTGTACCGGGCGAGAAATCGATCTCGGTGGCCTGCATGCATTGCTCCGACGCACCCTGCATGGCGGTGTGCCCGGTCGACTGCTTCTACAAGACCGACGAAGGCGTGGTTCTGCATGACAAGGACTTGTGTATCGGTTGCGGTTACTGCTTTTATGCCTGTCCTTTCGGCGCGCCGCAGTTTCCGCAGGCGGGTGCTTTCGGCCTGCGCGGCAAGATGGACAAGTGCACCTTCTGTGCAGGCGGTCCGGAGAAGGACCATTCGGATGACGAATGGAAAAAATACGGGCGCAACCGTCTGGCCGAAGGCAAGCTGCCGGCATGTGCCGAGATGTGCTCGACCAAGGCGCTTCTGGGCGGTGACGGCGACGTGGTTGCCGACATCTACCGCAATCGCGTGTTGAAGCGCGGCCGTGGTTCCGAGGTGTGGGGCTGGAGTTCGGCTTACGGCGCACCCAAGAGCGGCGGTCAGGCGCCGGCGCCGGCAGCCCCGGCCAAATCCTAGAAAGGGACCGCATGCGAGTTTTCAAGCGGGTTTTGGCTGGGTCCTTGGGCGTGCTGCTGGCAGGTGCCCTTGCAGGGTGTGGCGAACAGTCGCAATTGGGCCAGTCGACCACCTACAAGCAAGGCAAGTATCAGGGCAAGCCCGATACGCGCCCCTACGAGGCGGGTCCCGGAGCTTACTCACAGGGCGCGCAATGGACTGCCGGCGACAAGACAGCCTGGGAGGCGGCCATCAAGCGCCGCCAGCAGGATCAGAACGAGTACGCCAAAGCCGAGTAGCAGGGAGGAGCACGGCATGAATGATTTGACTTCGCGCGTCGCGTCGCGCATGGCGCTGTGGATGGTGCTGCTTTGCATGACGTTCGCTGCAGGTGCGGGCTGGGCGCAAGCCCAGCCGCAAAAGGGTGCGCAGACCTTCGATTCGGTACTCAATCCGAACGCGGCGGAGCAGGCACAACGTCAGCAACAGCAACCGGGCAACAACGCGCCGGTGTGGCGCGATGTACGTTCCGAGAAAGAGCATTTCACCTCGACCCGTGGCGTCGAGACCGGTGTGCTGATGCAATCGGGCGGCGAGACCTGGCGCCAGCAACGCAATAATCAGTTGATTCCCTTGGGCGGCCTGTTGTTGGCGGGTGCTCTTGGCGCATGCGCGCTGTTTTTCATGTGGCGCGGCACCATGCGCCTGAAAGAGCCGCCCACCGGGCGCCGCATGCAACGTTTCAATGCCTTCGAGCGCAGCATGCATTGGACCGTCGCCATCACCTTCTCGATCCTGGCGATCAGTGGTCTGGTGATGCTGTTCGGCAAGATAGTTTTGCTGCCCATCATCGGCCATACCTTGTTTGCCTGGCTCACCATGCTGTGCAAGAACTTGCACAATTTCGTAGGCCCGGTGTTTTCGCTGGCAGTCATCGTGTTGTTCTTCACCTTTTTGCGCGACAACTGGCCGAAGATCCAGGACCTGGTTTGGTTGCGCAAGGCAGGTGGACTATTTTCGGACCAGCATGTGCCCTCGGGACGCTTCAACGCGG
>JBEIFV010000221.1:0-9044 GCA_040382235.1 Burkholderiales bacterium | reverse complement strand
GTTCAGGTTGAGGATGTCGAGAACCCGCATTCTGGGCCCCCGACTGCTTCAACCACCAACTCAACCTTCAACTAGGTTCGGGACATCGCCTTCGCGCTGCTGCCATGGTTTGTCAAGAGCAGGTTGCCGGAAGTTTCGCAGCGAGTTCAAGCATCGCGTAACCGTAAGCGAAGTCAGGTTCAACCCCTTCAAGCTATTGCTCGAGCTTTCTGACCTGCGGCTGGCCGAGCCGGGCGGCGCGCGGATGTTCGGACTTTCCGCTTATGGCGTCGATTTCGCTTGGCCGTCGCTGATCCAGCGCACCTGGCGCTTCGGCCTGCTGCGCTTGGCCGAGCTGCAGCTGAACCTGACGATCGCCGCTGACGGGCGCTTCAACCTGGCTGAATCGATCGCCGCTTTCAACCAGCATCCGCCACCCGAAAAGCAAGTCTTGCCGCGCCTCCTGATCGAGCGGTTCGAAGTGCGCCAGGGGCGGGTTGATTTCACCGATCGTCGTGCCGGCTACAGCAACCGCCTCACGCCGATCGACTTCGCCGTCGACAATTTGTCGACCCTGCCGGATCAGAAAGGCCCCTATACGTTCAGCGCCAACACCGCGCGCGGCGGCAGCATTCGCTGGCAGGGTCAGGCGTCCCTCAATCCGACCGGGGGGCGCGGGCAACTGGTGCTTGATTCGATTTCGCTGCCGGAGCTGGCGTCGTATGCCAAACCATGGGTCGAACTGAGCATGACGGCTGGCAAACTGGGCGCCAGCTTGCCCTATCGCTTTGCGTATGCCGATGGCAAGCTGGCGTTCGATCTGGAAGGTGCCTCGCTCAAGCTGGCCGAACGGGGATTCCGCATTGGCAACGCCACCGCGCCCAGCCTCACCCTGCCCTCGCCGGGCGTCGACAACACCGACGCCAGTCTTGGCAAGGGCGATTTGGTGGTCGCGGCGATCAGCTTGAAAGGTCTCGGCATTGGTTGGCCTGGCGCTGCTAAGCCGTCTGTAGCGATTCCGGCCTTGACCATTGAGAGCATCAAGGCAAGCAGCAGTACGGGAGAGCTCGGGATCGCGGCAATTCGTCTTGCACCGCTGGGGATGAACCTGCAGGATGGTGGCAAATCGGCTCTGGCAGTGCCGGCGCTTACGATCACAGGTATCAGTGCCAGGCGCGACAGCGCCGAATTGCGCGTGGCAAGCATCACCTCTGCCGATGGTCGCCTTGAGGTTAAACGTGACGCGCGTGGCCTGATCGATTGACTTGCCTTGCTGTCTGTAGATGCCGCGGCGCCCGCAGCCGCGCCGCGCGCACCCACGTCAATCGCGGCCACGGCGCCGGTGACAGCTTGAGGGCGACAATCAGGTGGTGCTGGACCAACTGATCCTGGGTGAGCGGGTCGACAGTCCGGATGCGATCAAGCTGCCGCTGGAACTGGCTCTGGCGATTCTCAAGGACAGCGACGGCCGCATCGACCTCGGGCTGCCGGTGTCGGGCAGCCTCGACGACCCGCAGTTCAGCTATGGCGCGATTGTGTGGAAAGCGCTGGTCAATGTGATCGGCAGGATCGTGACCGCGCCGTTTCGCGCCCTCGTTGCATTGTTCGGCGGCGATGGTGGCAAGCTTGAGTCGATCGACTTCGACCCCTGCAGCGCACGCCTCTTGCCGCCGGAGCGCCAAAAGCTGCGGCAGGTCGCACAGGTATTGGCCAAGCGCGCGCAGTTGAAGCTGGCAGTGCCCGGCCAGTTCAACGAGGCCGCTGACACCCCGGTGCTGCGCGACCGAGCGATGCGCAGCAAAATCCTGCGACGCGCCGGTTTGAAGATCCTCGCGGGAGAGGAGCCCGGTCCGCTGGACATGCGGGAGCGGGCGCAGCGCGTCGCATTGCGTGAAACCCTGAGCGCACCGCACGGCGCGCCAGCGTTGGCACAACTGCTTGCCGAGGCCGAGCGTGGTGCATTGTCAGCGCCGGTTGTCGGCAATTCCACTGCGGCCAAGCGTGACGAAACGCCGATCTGGCGCCGCGCGCTCAACGGGTCGCAGGGTGAGCCGAACCTGGCCGAGCCAGCCGCGTTTTACACCGCGATCGCCACGTGCCTGGCGGCCAGCCAGCCCCTGGCGCCCGATGCGCTGGCGCGCTTGGGTACTGAACGAGCGCAAGCGATCGCGGTTGCCTTGAAGGAATCCGGTATCGAGGCCACACGCATCGATCTGCCGAAGGCGGAAAAGACTGAAGCCGCTGGCAAGTTCGTATCCCTGAAGCTTGGCCTGGCCGCACGCCAACAGCCCGTCGGACTTGGGACGTCAGAAGCGAAAATCGGACCCAGCGAGGACAGTTTTTGCGGGATTCGAAGGCCCATAGCCCAGCTATGGGCCAAGAAGACGGTGAAAAATGGACCGCTGCGGCCGATTTGCAGCCGACGTTTCCCAAGTCCGACAGGTTGCTAGAGCACGGGTGCGTCGGTACTCGGCAAGGAGTTGGCCACGGCTTCGATCACAGCAGATGCGTCGAGGCCGCGATTGAGCGTGGGCACCTCGGAGGCCGGCGGGCGGTAGAACACCACATGGCTTTCGGCGGAGGCCTTGGCGCGATACATGGCGCTGTCGGCGCGTGTCAAAAGCCCCTGCTGATCCTGGGCATCGACGGGATAGATGGCCACGCCGAACGAGGCAGAAACCAGCCGTTCGCCGCCGAATGCCTCGAAGGGTGCCTGGATCACCGTCAGCAACTTCTGGGCAACCTCGGCGATCTCGCCATCGCTGCCGGCTTGCTCCAGCAGCGCCACGAACTCGTCGCCGCCCATGCGTGCAAGCGTGTCCGACGAGCGCAGGCTGTTCTTCAGGCGCTTGGCGACCTCGATCAGGAGGGTGTCGCCTGCGGCGTGGCCAAGCCGGTCGTTGACCTGCTTGAAGCCGTCCAGATCGATGAACATCAGCCCTAAGCGCCAGCGATTGCGCTTGGCGCGCTGGATCGCGCGGTCCAGCTCGGCATTGAATGACAGGCGATTGCGCAGGCCGGTCAGGGCGTCATGGGTGGCGGCGTAGGTCAGGCGCGCTTCGGCCTCGCGGCGCAGCCAGAATAGTGCCAACTGGCTGCCCAGCGACTTGGCGAGCAGTTCGATCAGGGCGTCTGTCTGTTGCACCTGTGCGCCAAGGAATTCAAGCACGCACACCACTTCGCCCTGTACCACCACCGGAAAGGCGAAGGCCGCGTGCAGCCCTGATGCGAGCGCCTGTTCGCGGCGGTTGAAATCGAGGTCCTGCGCGATATCGGGCAGGCCTTGAAGAGTCTGGGTGGTCCAGGCGCGGCTGATCATGTCGTGGGGGCCGATCGGGAAATACCGCGCGCGCGCCGCATCCGCCAGCGGCTGCGCGATCGGTTGTGCCCAGGTCTCGCCGCACAGCAGGGTGTTGTTGCGGGTGTCGCGCATCCAGCGTGCGCCGTAACACCAGCCCAGCGGTTTGGCTACCGCTTCGAGGATCGACGGCAGGACCTCGGAAAGCCGTGCGGCGCCGGCCAGAATGCCGGTGACCGCGTCGCGGATTTCCAGTTGCACCTGGGTCTGGCGGATGCCTGTGTAATCGCGACTGGCGCCGCGGTAGCCAACGAACTCCCCGGTTGCGGCGAACACCGGTACTCCGCTTGAGCAACTGAAACGCAGCACTCCGGCGCGGTCGATACGGCCGCTCACGAATTCGTGAAACGGGCGTTGCTGGTCCATGGCGGCCCTGAGTGATTCCCAGGCTTCTTGCGAGACGCCGACCGATGGCGCATCCCAGGGTGCCTGTCCGATCAGGGTGCCTGGATTCTGGCTCGCGTGCCCCTGGTCGCGCTGCAGCACCCGTTTGTAACGATGCAGGGCGTCGGTTTCCCAGAAACCGTCGTTGGCGGAATAGATCATCTGCTGGAACACCGCGGCCCAGCCCTCGTGAATTGCCTGTGCGGTATGGTTGTCGTTGGCGCCGCGCGCGAGCGTCATTGGCCCGACGCGCTGCAAGCGGTCCAGTTCTCCCAGCCGCGCGCGCGCGCGCCACAAGGCGAATGCCAGCACGCCGGCCAACACAGTTGCGGCAAGGGCGAAAACGATGGCGACCGACATCGCAGCCGGACTGCGTTCAGGCGATCGTCACGCCGCCGTCGGCAACGATGGTCTGGCCTGTGATGAAGGCACCGGCCGGACTTGCGAGCATCACCGCGATGCCGGCGATATCGTCAGGGTCGCCGATGCGGCGCAGCGGGGTATGCGACTCGCGGGCGCTGCGGGCGCCATCGTCTTCCCACAGGGCGCGCGCGAAGTCGGTTTTGATCAGACCCGGCAGGATGGCGTTGACCCGCACGTTGTGCGGGCCCCATTCATAGGCGAGATTGCGCGTCAGCCCGACATCTGCCGCCTTCGAGACACCATACAAGCCGATCACGCCATTGCCGCGCAGTGCGGCGATAGACGAAACGATGATCACCGCCCCATCGCGGCGTTCGGCCATTTGCGGGATCACCATGTTGCACAACTGCCAGACGCTTCTGATGTTGGTGCCCATGATCTTGTCGAAGGCTTCGTCCGACGCAGAAGCGGTCGGGCCGTACACCGGATTGGTGGCGGCATTGCATACCAGTACGTCAATGCGCCCGTAAGCCGCGATGGTTTTCGCGACCAGGGCTTCGAGCTCCGCCTTGCGTGCGACATTGCACGGTATCGCGATTGCCTCAAGGTTTTTCGCATCGAACTCGCGCTTTACCTCGTCGCAAGCCGGTGCCTTGCGGCTGCAAATCACGACTTTGGCACCGGCCTGCGCCAAATGCATGGCGATGGCACGCCCGATGCCT
Organism: Burkholderiales bacterium; assembly: GCA_040382235.1. GTDB lineage: Bacteria > Pseudomonadota > Gammaproteobacteria > Burkholderiales > JAEUOS01 > JAEUOS01. The sequence goes on along the minus strand of JBEIFV010000221.1, from coordinate 4,238 downwards.
TTGGTGGAACCGGTGACGAGGGCGACTTTGCCGGTCAGGTCGAACAAGGGTGAGGGCATGGCGTGGCTGTTGTTTTGACAATCGTATAGCATACCCCACTCGACTACGACAGGCAGGGATGGGGTGCATGGATATGCCGAAGTTGGCGCAGGAAGTACTGGATTTCTGGTTTGGTAAACCTGGATCGGCGGAATTCGGCCAAGCACGCGATTTCTGGTTTCGCAAAGACCCGGCGTTCGACGCGGCGTTGGCGGCGCGCTTTTCCCACCTGCACGCTGCAGCGGCGCGCGGCGAATTGGCTTCCTGGGAGGCTGCGCCCGAAAGCCTTCTGGCATTGATCGTGGTGCTGGACCAGTTTCCCCGCAACATCCATCGCGGCCTGCCGTCAAGCTTCGCGACCGACCGCGCGGCCCTGGCGGCGGCCAGAGTCATGCTTGATTCCGCCTGGGACATGGCATTGCCGCCGGCCATGCGCTGGTTCGCCCATATGCCGTTCGAGCACAGCGAGTCGCTTGTCGACCAGGATCTGTGCCTGCAACTGATGCGGCGGGTGGCCGAAGATCCGCGATTTTCCGATGTTCCGCGATGGGCTGAGGCGCACCGTGCCGTGATCGCGCGTTTCGGGCGCTTTCCACATCGCAACGCGATACTCGGGCGCGAGTCCACGCCTGCAGAGGTGGATTTCCTTATGCAGCCCGGCAGTTCGTTTTGAGCGTGGTGGGCGCCATCCCTTGAGCATGCCAGCTTCTCCGGCCGCACATGCTTCCCTGGCGCCTTCGCGCTGGGTGATGCGGTTTGCGCCATTGATTCGGGCCGGTGGCACGGTCCTCGATCTGGCGGCCGGCCATGGACGCCACGCGCGGGCACTGGCCGCGGCCGGTCTTGCGGTCGAGGCGGTCGACCGCGATCAGGCGGCACTGGATGCGCTGCGTCGCATCACCGGTGTGCAGGTGCACGCGGCCGACCTTGAAGCGGGGGCCTGGCCATTCGCAGCCCGTCTGTTTGACGCCATTGTCGTCGCCAACTACCTGTGGCGGCCGTTACTGCCGCATCTGGCGGCGTCCCTGGCGCCGGGCGGTGTGCTGATCTATGAAACCTTCGGTGTCGGGAACGAAAAATTCGGCAAGCCGTCCAACCCGGAGTTCCTGTTGCGTAATGGTGAACTGCTTGAGTTCGCGCGAAGTTCGGCCCTGAGCGTGGTCGCTTTCGAAAGCGGGCTGGCAGCGCGCCCGGGACTGGCGGTGATCGAGCGCATTTGTGCGCGCCGCGCGGGCGCGCACGCGGCGCCGCCGCCGCTGCATTCAGGCGCCGATACGGATACGTTCCGATACGAATTCCCGCATCATTGCGCCCTTGGCGGCTAGCTGGCTGAGGTAACATGTCGGGCTTGGTTATTTCGCGCGCCAGGAGGCTTTCATGGCTATGTTTTCCGGCAGTATCGTGGCGATCGTCACGCCGATGCATGAAGATGGTTCGCTCGACATCGCGGGCTTGAAGAATCTCATCGACTGGCACGTGGCCGAAGGGTCCGACGGCATCGTGATCGTCGGCACCACCGGTGAATCACCCACGGTCAATCATGACGAACACCAGCTATTGATCAAGACCACGGTCGATCATGTGGCGCGACGCATACCCGTGATCGCCGGAACCGGTGCGAATTCCACCGCGGAGGCCATCGACCTGATGAAGTATGCGAAGTCGGTGGGTGCCGATGCATGCCTGTCCGTGGTCCCGTACTACAACAAACCGACCCAGGAAGGCCTGTATCGGCATTTCAGGGCGCAAGCCGAAGCCTGCGACCTGCCCATGATCATGTACAACGTGCCCGGGCGCACCGTGGCCGACATGAGCAACGAAACCGTACTGCGGCTGGCCCAGGTGTCCGGCATCATCGGCTTGAAGGATGCAAGCGACAACATCGAGCGCGGGTCGGCGCTGATGCGCGAACTGCTGCTTGCCGGCAAGAGCGGGTTCTCGATGCTGTCCGGCTGCGACGGCACGGCACTGGCTTTCACGCTGCTCGGCGGTCACGGCACCATTTCAGTCACCGCCAATGTCGCGCCCAAACTGATGCACCGGATGATCGCCGCGGCACGCAAGGGCGACGTGTACACCGCGCGTGAACTCAACACGCGCCTGTTGCCGCTGCATCAACGCCTGTTCGTCGAGGCCAATCCGATTCCGGTCAAATGGGCGGTTGCGCGCATGGGCCGGGTTGGCGCTCATTTGCGCCTGCCGATGACCGCCCTGGCCGAGCAGCATTACGCGGTGCTCGAAGCCGCGCTGCGTGAAGCCGGAGCTCTGTAGCACGATGAAAGTTCGATCATGTTGAAAACACGCATTTTTTTGATCGCCGGCGCCATCTCGACGCTGACCGCCTGCAGCTGGACCAGCGACCTGCTCAAGGGCGACAAGGTCGACTACAAGAGCCAGGGGCAGGTTGAAGCGCCGAGGCTGGAGGTGCCGCCGGACCTGACCGCGCCGACGCGCGATACCCGCTTCACCGTTCCTGGCGAAGAGAATCGCCGCACCACGGTGACGGCGACCGAGCTGGCGACGCGCGGCGCGAGCGCGCGGCCGGCGGCTGCCGGCGTGCTGCCCAAGGTGTTGAATGCGCGTGTCGAGCGCGCCGGTACCCAGCGCTGGCTGGTGGTCAATGGCAAGGCCGACCAGTTGTGGCCGACGATCAAGGAGTTCTGGCAAGAGTCGGGTTTCATCATCGATATCGAACGGCCGGAATCCGGGGTCATGGAGACCGACTGGGCGGAGAATCGCGCCAAGATCGGCCAGGACATCGTCCGACGCACGCTCGGCCGGGTTCTGGATGGCTTGTACTCCACGCCCGAACGGGACAAGTTTCGCACCCGCCTCGAAGTCAATGCGGCGGGTGAAACCGAGATTTATGTCAGCCATCGCGGCATGATCGAGATCTACAAGACCGAGGCACGTGAGCAGACGGTGTGGCAGCCGCGGCCCGCTGATCCGGAACTGGAGGCTGACTTCCTGCTGCGCCTGATGGTGCGCCTGGGCAACGACGAGGGCCGCGCCAAGCAGACCCTTGAAGCCGGCGTTCGTCCGCCCGAGCGCGCGAAGATCGTGCGTTCGAGCGGGACATCGGTGGTCGAACTTGAAGAGGGGTTCGATCGCGCCTGGAGGCGCGTCGGCCTGGCGCTGGACCGTGTCGGCTTCACCGTTGAGGATCGTGACCGCTCCAAGGGGCTCTACTTCGTGCGCTATGCCGATACGGATGCGACCAGAAAGAAGGCCGACCCCGGTTTCCTGTCGCGCGTGACCGGATGGTTCAACACAGACAAGACGGTGCCGGCCGAGCAGTACCAGGTCAGGGTCAGCGATGCGGCTGCGATCACCCGCATCGCGATTCTGGGCAAGAACGGCGCGCCGGAGGATTCGCAAACCAGCCAGCGCATCCTTGGCTTGCTGCACGAGCAGTTGAAATGAAGGCGTTTGGCCCGGTTTTTCGGCACAGCGCTTGAGCCGGTTGCGCTTCGCCGCCCTGGGTTCGGGCAGCGAGGGAAACGCGCTGGTGGTCGAGGTTGTCGAGTCGACATCGGTAACAAGGGTGCTGCTCGATTGCGGGCTTGCCTTGCGTGAAACCGAGCGCCGCCTGGAACGCCTGGGCGTGGTGCCTGCAAGCCTGGCTGCGATCGTGGTGACCCACGAACATGGGGATCATGTGGGCGGTGTCGAGCGCCTGGCCCGCAAGCACGCGATTCCGGTGTGGATGACGCATGGCACGTTCGTGGCCTCGCGCATCGGCGGGGTTGGCATGATCAAGACGGCGCTCGAGATTGAAATCAACCTGATCGACTCGCATGCGCCTTTCGTGGTTGGTGGCCTTGAGCTGCACCCGTTTCCGGTGCCGCACGATGCCCGCGAACCGGTGCAGTATGTGTTCTCCGACGGCCGGCGCCGCCTGGGCGTCCTGACCGATTTGGGCGGACCGACGCCTCACGTCGAGGCCATGCTCATGGCCTGCGATGCGCTGGTGCTGGAATGCAATCATGACGCGGCGATGTTGGAGCGCGGGGCCTACCCGGCGTCGCTCAAGGCCCGTGTCGGTGGACGCTATGGCCATATGGACAACGCTCAGGCCGGAGCGCTCCTGACACGGCTGAAGCACACGGGTTTGCAGCATGTGCTGGCGGCACATTTGAGTCAGCAGAACAACACGCCGCAGCTGGCGCGCGCCGCGCTTGCGCATGCGCTGGGATGCG
>JBEIFV010000220.1:0-9060 GCA_040382235.1 Burkholderiales bacterium | reverse complement strand
GTTGACGTTCTGGCCCAGCAAAGTGACCTCGCGCACGCCCTGGCCGGCCAGGCCGGCGATCTCGGTCAGGACGCCGTCCAGGTCGCGCGATATCTCGGGTCCGCGCGTATAGGGCACCACGCAGAAGCTGCAATATTTCGAGCAGCCTTCCATGATCGAGACAAACGCGGCGACACCCTCGACCTGCGCCGGTGGCAGATGGTCGAATTTCTCGATCTCGGGGAATGCGATATCGACCTGCGGGCGACCGCTGGCGCGGCGCGCGGCGATCAACTGCGGCAGGCGGTGCAGCGTCTGCGGGCCGAACACCACATCGACATAGGGCGCGCGCGCGACGATGGCCGCGCCTTCCTGGCTGGCCACGCAGCCGCCGACGCCGATGACCAGGCCCGGTTTGAGCTGCTTGAGTTGGCGCGCCCGGCCGAGATCGGAAAACACCTTCTCCTGCGCCTTTTCGCGCACCGAACAGGTGTTGAACAGGATCACGTCGGCCTCTTCGGGCGTGGCAACGCTCTCCAGGCCGTCGGAGGCGCGCAACACGTCTGCCATCTTGTCCGAGTCGTACTCGTTCATCTGGCAGCCGAAGGTCTTGATATAGAGTTTTTTCGGCATGGGGTGCAGGGGGCCGTTGTAGAGCGGGGCTGCGCGGGAAGGGCTGCCGGAAAGTTGGCGGCCGACCAAGTTTACTGCCGGGCCGGTTGCGGATCGGGTGTGGCGATTTCCTGATCGGTCAGAAGCCAGACCGACAGGATCAAGCCGCTGTTTTCTTCAATCATGTACTTGACCGCGAACGTCCCTGCCAGCGAGCCGTACATCGCAAGAAAGTTGCCGCGGTCGAAAATGCGCACGCCAGGCGCCAGACGGGCGACCGCGCGACCGTTGACCACCACATCGTTGCTGCCGGCAAAGGTGAACTCGGCCCGCTTGGCTGCTGCGGGAATGCTGACGATGCGTTGTTGCGCCAGCGCTTCACCGGCGAGAGCCGCGCACAGGACAAGCGCGATCAAGCTGCGTTTCATCTGCGGTGGCATGCCCGGGTGGAGAAAGTGGGATGGTGGCGATTCAGGGATTCGAACCCCGGACCCGCGGATTATGAGTCCGTTGCTCTAACCGACTGAGCTAAATCGCCGTGACTCTCGATAGCTAAGGAGAGGGCGCGAATTATGGTGGATGCACCTGCCGCTGTCAAACTTGTGCGTGCAGGAAAGCTACACTTGCGAAGCGTTCGAAAACCGATTGCGCAATGCGACAAAAAACGATCGAAGTAAGCATTTATTTAATGTAATCAAGGACTAAATTGACAAGAATCAAAGTTGCGACGCAGCATTTTTGGGTATGATGTGAAGGCTGAAATAATTTCGCGCAGCGCACGCAGCGCACTTGCCGAGCCACGATCCGGGTGTCGGCGCACCCGTTCCAGAAAGCGATCCGATGAAAATCTGTGTAGTGGGGGCCGGCTCGATCGGCGGTTTGCTTGGCGTCAAACTGGCGCTGGCGGGCCATGAGGTTACCTTGATTGCCCGCGGTGCCAATCTGGCTGCCATCCGGGCCAATGGCATGCAACTGCATATGCATGACGGAAGCCAAATGGTGGCGCGTGACGTGCGTGCCACCGACCGCATTGCCGAAGCCGGGCCGCAAGACATCGTGATTCTGGGCATGAAGGCGCATCAGGTCGAACCCATCGTTGACGAACTGCCCGCGCTGTACCACGACGATACGGTGATCCTGCCCATGCAGAATGGCATTCCGTGGTGGTACTTCCAGCGTCATGGGGGCCTGCATGAAGGCAAGGTGGTGGCATCGGTCGATCCGAGCGGGCGGATTGCCGCCAGTATCGATCCGCAGCGCCTGCTGGGCTGTGTGGTCTACCCGGCGGCCGAAATCACCGCGCCGGGCGTCATTCGCCAGATCGAGGGCGACCGTTTTCCGGTCGGCGAACTCGATGGCAGCATGGGAGGGCTTGAGAGTGCGCGGGTGAGGATGGTATCGGAGGTCCTGGTTGGCGCAGGGTTCAAGTCTCCGATATTGCCGTCGATACGCTCCGAGATCTGGTTGAAGTTGTGGGGCAACCTGACCTTCAATCCGATATCCGCCCTGACCCACTCGACCTTAGTCGACATCTGCCAGTTTCCGTTGACCCGCGAACTGGCGCGCAAGATGATGAAAGAGGCCGAAGAGGTCGCGGCCAAGCTCGGGATCGCCTTTCGGGTTGATATCGATCGCCGCATTGCCGGTGCCGAGAAGGTCGGCAAGCACAAGACCTCGATGCTGCAGGATATCGAGGCCGGGCGCGACCCCGAGATCGACGCGCTGGTGGGCGCGGTGATTGAACTGGGCAACACCGTGGGGGTGTCGGTGGCGCATATCGAAGCGGTGTATGCGATGGTCAAGCTGCTCGGGCGCACCATGAAGGAAGAGAAGGTCTACGTGCGGGCGCACGCGATCGTCTAGGAGCAGGTCGGTTTCAAGAAGCCCCGACCCGGAGCTCCGGCACCCGACCGCCGCCACGCCCATTGTCTTGTTCCTGCCCGTCATCACTGCGGTATCCTTGCGCCCGTGAAATATGACGTGGCAATCATCGGCGCGGGCCTCTGCGGCATGTCGCTGGCGGTGGCTCTCGCTGGCGCCGGGCGGCGCGTGGCGGTGGTCGATGCGCGCGCAGCGCGACCGGCCGGGCGCCTCGATGCCGGGGCATTGTTCGACACCCGTATCTATGCGATCAGCCCGGCAAGTGCCGACTGGCTGGCGCAATCGCGGGTGTGGGGTTCGCTCGATTCCGCGCGTGTGGCGCCGGTATACGACATGCAGGTTTTTGGCGACGACGCGCGCATGTCCGCTGCCGGCTTGTCGCTGTCGGCCTATCGTTCCGGGATTGCCGAACTGTGCACCATCGTCGAGGAAGGCGAATTGGCACGCAGTCTCGACAACGCCGCGCGTTTTGCACCGAACCTCGATATCCTGCGCCCGGTGGCGGCGCTGCGCCTGCGCTTCGAGGACGCGGCGGCCGGCATCGAACTGGCCGACGGCGGGCATGTCGAAGCCGACCTCATCGTGGGCGCCGACGGAGGCGGCTCGTGGGCGCGCGTCGAGGCCGGCATCGCGGTGGACACCATCGATTACGGACAGACCGCGATCGTTGCCAATCTCGACTGCGCCAAACCACACCGAAACCGCGCGGCGCAATGGTTTCGCCAGGAGGACGACGGCTCTTCCGGCATTCTGGCCTACCTGCCGCTGCCGGGCGATCGTATCTCGATCGTTTGGTCGGTCGCCGCATCCCGGGCGGCACGCCTGATGGCGCTCGATGAGCTGGCGTTCGCACGGCAGGTGGAAGAGGCCGGCATGCATGCGCTGGGAGCACTTTCACCGGCGGGCTCGCGCGCCACTTTCGCCCTGCGCAACCAGCGGGCGCGGCGCCTGGTCGCGCCGCGCTTCGCGCTCGTCGGCGACGCCGCCCATGTGTTGCATCCGCTCGCCGGGCAGGGGCTCAACCTGGGTTTCGGCGATTGCGCCGAATTGTTCAGGCGAGTGACCGGCGCGCGCGATTGCGGCGACTTCTCCGCGCTGCGCGCCTATGAACGGGCCCGCAAGGCCGCCATCGCCGACATGCATGCGCTGACCCACGGCCTGGCCCGCCTGTTCGCCTCCGGGCATCCGGTTGCGCGCGGCTTGCGTAACATCGGATTGAACCTTGTGGGGCGCGCGCCTGTCCTACCCCAACTTCTGGTCAGGAGTGCGATTCGCAGATAATTCGCATTTAGCTGTCTGCATTTCCCCCTGTTTTTCGAAAGCCGGCTCATCATGAAAAATCACCTCTTCGCCCTGGCCACCGCCACCCTGCTGTGCGTCTTTTCAGCCGCCCATGCGCAGGAATCCTCAAAGGAGTCGCTCAAAATTGGCGGCCCGGAAGCGAATATCAAACGCTTGATGGAGGCAAAGTTGCGGCCGGGTACGATTATCGATGGTGTTACAAGGACCGGGTTTTTCGGACTTTTTGAGGTGCGCTATCAGGCGAATTCTGGCACGGAGATTGTATACACCGACGAAAAGGTTACGTACATTTTTGCGGGCAGCGTTATAGATGGTAGATCGCTAGACAATTTGACCCAAGAGCGACTTGAAGTGCTCGCAACAATCAAGTTCGACGACCTGCCGGTGGCCAGCAGCATCAAGCTGGTCAACGGCAACGGCAAGCGCCGCATCGCCTACTTCGCCGATCCGAATTGCGGCTTCTGCAAGAAGTTCGAGCGCGAGTCGCTCTCGCAGTTGAAAGATGCCACCATCTTCATCTATGTTTACCCGATCCTTTCGCCGGATTCGATGGTCAAGTCGAAATCGATCTGGTGCTCGCCCGACCGTCTCAAGGCCTGGAACGACTGGATGATCAAGGGCCAGCCGCCGACGGTCGCCGGCACCTGCGAGACGCCCATCGAAGCGGTGCGGGCGATCGGCCAGCGCATGCGCGTCAATGCGACGCCGACCATTTTTCTTTCGAACGGGCGGCGCATGCCGGGCGCGATACCGCTGGCGCAACTGGAGAGCGCGATCGCCGAAGCATCGAAATGACGCAGGATGAGCTGAAACTCGCCGTCGCGCGCGCGGCGCTTGCATATGTGGTCGAAGGCGCTGTCGTCGGTGTCGGTACCGGATCGACCGCCAATTTCTTCATCGACGAGCTGGCCCGCATGCGTGGCCGCATCAAGGGCGCGGTTGCCAGTTCGGTGAAGAGCGCGGAGCGTCTGGCGGCGCACGGCATCGCGGTTTACGACTTGAACGATGTCGACGCCATTCCCGTCTATGTCGATGGCGCCGACGAAGTTGACGCCAGTCTGGCGATGATCAAGGGCGGCGGCGGCGCGCTGACGCGCGAAAAGATCGTGGCCGCGGTCGCCACCACCTTCGTGTGCATCGCCGACCAATCCAAGCTGGTGCCGGTGCTGGGCAAGTTTCCGTTGCCGGTCGAGGTGATTCCGATGGCGCGTGCGCAGGTGGCGCGGGCTTTGGTGGCGCTGGGCGGGCAGCCAAGTTTGCGCGCCGGCTTCGTGACCGACAACGGCAACCAGATACTCGACGTGGCCGGTCTGGCGATTGACGATCCGGTGGCCCTGGAGTCGTCGATCAACCAGATAACCGGTGTGGTGACGGTCGGCCTGTTTGCGCGGCGCGGTGCCGATGTGCTGTTGCTGGGCACCGCCGAGGGCGTGAAGACCCTGCGCGCGCGCAGCTGACAAGGAAACTGCTGCGCGCGTGCGCCGTGCGTGCCGCGCGGCGATGCCGGGCTTACTGCCCTTCAGGCACGTAGCCGGATGCGGCGTCGGCGCCGCCTTCGAACAAGAACTTCTGTGCCTGCTCCATCAGGTACTTGCGCGCGCGCGGGTCGGCGCCGGAAAGCCGGTTTTCATTGATCAGCATTGTCTGGTGCTTGAGCCACATGCCCCATGCCTCCTTCGAGATGCTGTTCCATACCTTGGCGCCCAACTCGCCCGGATAGGGAGGAAAATCCAATCCCTCGGCCTCGCGGCCGAGCTTCGCGCATTGCACCATGCGAGCCATTGCTTGTACTCCGATTGTCGATATCCGAAGCGCACATTTTACGGCGTCCGCAGCACCTGTGCGGGCCGATGCGACAGTTCGCCGCGGGTTTGACCGGCTTGCGGCCCTTGACGATGGCGCGCTTGCGGCGTCGCACTCCGAAGCGGCCGCACCGCGCGGTTCGCCGGCCGTAACTCAAGTGCAGGCTGCTACAGCCGCTTGATGAAGATCTTCGACTGCCGTTGAAAGTTGTAGAGCTTCTGCTTGCCTTCGGGCAGGTTGTCGAGCGAACTTTCCACGAAACCGTGCTCGATGAACCAATGCGCGGTGCGGGTGGTGAGAACGAACAGGTTCTTCACACGCATCTGCCGCGCCTTCGATTCCATGCGTGAGAGAAGCCGCTCGCCGTAATTGTGGCCGCGATAGGCCGGCGACACCACGAAGCAGGCCATCTCGGCCGCGCCCTCGCGGGGGAAAGGATATAGCGCGGCGCAGCCGGCGATCACGCCATCGTGATCGATCACCGAGAACTGGCCGATCTCGGCCTCCAGCTTTTCGCGACCGCGGCGCACCAGTGTGCCGTCGGCCTCCAGCGGTTCGATCAGCATCAGCACGCCGCCCACATCATCGATGGTGGCGTCGCGGAAATTCTCCAGGCCGGCCTCGGTGATCATGGTGCCGATGCCGCCGTAGGAAAACAGCTCCATCAGCAATGCGCCGTCGGTTTCGCGCGGAATCAGGTGGGTGCGCGCCACCCCGCCCTTGGAAGCGCGCACCGCGGCATCGAGCGCGCGCAGGGTGTCATCGCTCATGCCGGACAGTTCGGGTGACTGCGCGGCGGCCTTGTACAGCTTTTCGGCCTCGGCGGCGGCCAGTTCGCGCGAGATTTCCTGCGCGCGCGCGCGCTTGGTCTTAGGTCCGGGCAGTGGCGGCAGGCCGGGCGCGTCGATCAGGAAAATCAGCTTCTCGGCGTCCAGCGCGACGGCAACGCTGGCGGCCACATCCTCCATCATCAGGTTGAAGGCTTCGCCGGTGGGCGAATAGCCGATCGGCGTGAGCAACACGATGTCGCCGTTGCCCAGGGCGTGGTGCACGGTTTCGGCGTCGATGTCGCGCACGTTGCCGGAAAACTGGAAGTCGATGCCGTCGATCACCCCGACCGGTTGCGCGGTGATCAGGCTGCCGCTCATCAGGCGCACGCCCTCGGACTGCGCCATCGGCGTATTGGGCAGGCCGAAAGAGAAGCGTTGCTCGAACTCGATGCGTAGCCGCCCGACCGCTTCCTTGACGCAATCCATGGCCTTCGGATGGGTGATGCGCAAGCCCTTCTGGAATTCGGTGGAGAGGCCGCGCACGGCCAGGGCGGCGTTGATCTGCGGGCGACTGCCGCAGACGATCACCACGCGGATGCCGATCGAGGTCAGCAAGTTGATGTCCTGGGTCAGTGTCTCGACCTGGCCGGATTCGATGATCTCGCCGCCGAAGGCGATGACGAAAGTCTTGCCGCGAAAGGCATGCAGCCATGGCGCGGCCGAGCGGAACCAGGTGACGAAATCGGCGGTTTGGTTCGGGCGCATGGGCGGGTGCGGAAGCGGCGGCGAAAAGCCGGTCATTCTATACGGCGCACACTATGCGTCATCGTTACGGCGCCCAAATTTTTTCGCTGCCGGCCGCGACCGCAGCCGCACGGCCTCCGCTAGAATCCGCGCCCTATGCCGCTCACCCCCCAGCAGGAAGCCGCGCGCCGCGCGCGCCTGCCGATCATCAGCTTTCCCGAGGAGTTGCCGGTATCGGCGCGCCGCGCGGACATCGCGCGCGCGATTGCCCAGCATCAGGTGGTGATCGTGTGCGGCGAAACCGGCTCCGGCAAGACCACGCAATTGCCGAAAATCTGCCTCGAACTCGGTCGCGGGATTCACGGACTGATCGGCCACACCCAGCCGCGTCGCATCGCCGCGCGCGCCACCGCCGCGCGCATCGCGCAGGAACTGGGCACCGAGCTTGGCAGTGCGGTCGGCTACAAGATCCGCTTCACCGAAAAATCCAGCCGCGATGCCTACATCAAGCTGATGACCGACGGCATCCTGTTGGCCGAAACCCAGGGCGACCCTGATCTCAAGGCTTATGACACGCTGATCATCGACGAGGCGCACGAGCGCTCGCTCAATATCGATTTCCTGCTGGGCTATCTCAAGCAATTGCTGCCGCGCCGGCCGGACTTGAAGATCATCGTCACCTCGGCCACCATCGACGCCGAGCGCTTTGCCCGCCACTTTGAATCGGCACAGGGTCCGGCGCCGGTGATCGAAGTCTCCGGCCGCCTCTACCCGGTGGAGATCCGATATCGACCGGTGCGCCACCCCGACATGGCGCCGGACGACGAACGCGATATCGAAGACGCGATCGTCGATGCGGTCGATGAATGCACCACCGCTGGGCGCGGCGACATCCTGATCTTCCTGCCTGGCGAGCGCGAGATCCGCGACACCGCCGAGCTTCTGACGCGCCACGCGACCAGCACTCGCGCCACGCTTGAAATCCTGCCGCTGTATGCGCGCCTGTCGCCGCAGGACCAGGAGCGCATCTTTCGCGCCGGTGGACCGGTGCGCCGCGTGGTGCTGGCCACCAACGTGGCGGAGACCTCGCTCACCGTGCCGGGCATCCGCTTCGTGATCGACAGCGGCCTGGCGCGCGTCAAGCGCTACAGCTATCGCAACAAGGTCGAGCAACTGCAGGTGGAGAATGTGTCGCAGGCTGCGGCCAACCAGCGCGCCGGCCGTTGCGGCCGGGTTGCCGCCGGCATCTGCATTCGCCTCTATGGCGAGGACGAATATGCGGCGCGCCCCAAATACACCGACCCCGAGATCCTGCGCTCCTCGCTGGCCTCGGTGATCCTGCGCATGAAGTCGCTCAAGCTGGCCGATATCGAGGAATTCCCGTTCCTCGAAGCGCCGCCACCCAAGGCGATCGCCGACGGCTACCAGCTGCTGCAGGAACTCGGGGCGCTCGGCGAGGACAACCGCATCACCCGCACCGGCCAGGAACTGTCGCGCCTGCCGCTCGACCCGCGCATCGGCCGCATGATCCTGGGCGGGCGTGATCTGCAGGCGTTGGCCGAAGTGCTGATCATCGCCTCGGCCTTGTCGGTGCAGGACCCGCGTGATCGGCCCCTGGAGCGCCAGGCCGCGGCCGATCAGGCCCATGCACGCTTCAAGGACGAGAAATCCGAATTCGGCGGCTACCTCAAGCTGTGGGCGTTTTTCGAGGAAGCGCGCGACGAGCTGACCAACCGCAAGCTGGCCGCCGCCTGCCAGAAGAATTTCCTCTCGGTGCGGCGCATGCGCGAATGGCGCGACGTGCATTCGCAATTGACGCAACTGGTGGCCGAACTCGAATGGCGCCTGAGTGAAAAGCCGGCGACCCATGATCAGGTGCATCGCGCCTTGCTGACCGGGCTGCTGGGCAACATTGGTCTGAAGAGCGAGGCCGAGGCGCACTACCTGGGCGCGCGCGGCATCCGCTTCT
>JBEIFV010000219.1:0-9142 GCA_040382235.1 Burkholderiales bacterium | reverse complement strand
GGCGTGGACGCGCTGCTGCGCCTGGCCGAAACGGCTGACGTGATTATCGAGGCATTCCGGCCCGGGGTAGCCGAGCGACTCGGCGTCGGCTACCCGCAGGTCGTTGCACGCGCTCCGCAGATTGTCTATGCCTCGATTTCGGCCTACGGGCAGAGCGGTCCCTATCGCGACCTAGCCACCCATGACCTGGCCACCGAGGCGATGGCCGGCGTGCTGTCGCTCAATCACGGCCAGGACGGCAAGCCGGCGATCCCGGGCCTGCCGGCCTCCGACATGCTGGCCGCGACGATTGCCCTGTCAGGCGTGCTGATGGCGCTGTTGCGCAAGAAGGACACCGGCCGCGGCGATTTTCTCGACATCGCAATGGCCGAATGCCTGCTCGCCTGCATTCCCAATAACCTCGGTTCGGCGATGGTGGCGCGCCGACAGCCGGATGTCGGCAACGAACGTTCGCTAGGCGGCAACCCGCTCTACACGGTTTATGAAACACAAGATGGCGCGTGGATCGCGCTGGGCAGCCAGGAATTCAAGTTCGCCGTCAACCTGCTCACCGCGCTTGAGCGGCCCGACCTGATCGAGTTGTGCAAGCTGCCACCCGGCCGTGCGCAGCATCCGGTGCGCGATGCGCTGCGCGCGATCTTCCGCGGCAGGACGCGAGCCGAATGGATCGAATGGTTCAAGGGCCGCGACATTCCGTTCGCGCCGGTGCAGAGCCTGCCGGAGGTGCTGGATGACCCTCACTTCCGTGAGCGTGGCATGGTGCTGACCGATGCGCGCGGCTGGGATCACATCGGCAACCCGATCCGCTTTGCCGGTGAACCGGGGCAGGTACGCTTCGCGCCGCCCGCCCTCGGGCAGCATTCGCAGGAACTCCTGCAAAGCCTCGGCTATGGCGACGACGATATCGCCACCTTGCAGGCAGCCGGCGCGTTCAGGCAGGCAACGCCCGCGGATATCTCGCGACATTCAATCGGCGCGGCAAGCGCCCTGCCGATCGCCCACAGCGTCAAGCCATCTGACTAAGGCGTAGCATCGCGTTGACGAATGCCGCACCAATGCCAGCCACTCTGTAGCACCCATCTCGTTCACCAGAGGCCAAATCCATGAAACCACGCATCGACTCAGCCACCATCAGCCGCCCACTCAAGCGCGGTGCCGCAGCGCTGCTGGCGGCAGCCGTCACTCTGTCCACCTGCACACCGGCATTCGCGCAGGCCTACCCGACCAAGGCGATCCGCGTCTATGTGAATTCGGCGCCCGGCGGCCTCACTGACGTGATCGCGCGCCTGGTCGCGGTGCGCATGAGCCAGGCGCTTGGCCAGCCGATGCTGATCGACAACCGCACCGGCGTCGGCGGCCTGGTCGGCGCCGAACTGGTGACCAAGGCCGAGCCTGATGGCTACACCATCGGCGTGGTGGCCAGCGCGATCACCGTCTCGCCACAGTTGATGGCGACCCCGCCGTTCGACGCGTCGAAGGACTTCACCCCGGTGGCCCTGTTGATGTCGACACCGCTGATCCTGGTGACCAACGTGAATTCGCGCTACCGCAGCGTGGCCGACTTCGTGACCGAAGCGAAAGCCCGGCCGGGCGAGTTGTCGATTGCCTCGGGCGGCACCGGCACCATGACCCACCTCTTGGCCGAGCAACTGCAAAGCCATGCCGGCCTGAAGCTGATTCATGTGCCCTACAAGGGCGGTGCGCCAGCCTTGAACGACGTGCTGGCCGGCCATGTGCCGGCCTACTTCGACACCCTGACCACCAGCACCAAACTGGTCCAGGAAAACAAGCTGCGCGCGCTTGCGATCGTCAGCCCGAAACGCTCGCCGGCCTTGCCGGCGGTACCCACCATTGGCGAGGCCGGCTACCCCGATGTGCAGGGCATGGCCTGGTTCGCCATCGTGGCGCCGCCGCAGATGCCGCGCGAGATCGTCACCCGCTTGAACGAGGAAGCCAACAAGGCCCTGGCCACACCGGAAATAAAAGAGCGGATTCTCGCGCTCGGCGGGACTGTCGAGGGCGGCGGCGCGGCAGTGCTGGCCGACCTGATCCGCAGCGAGATGCCGCGCTGGTCCAAGCTGATTCGCGAACGCAACATCAAGATGCAATAGGCGGCGAGCGGGAGACCCTGCGTGGACTACAAGGTCGGCGACCTGGTCGCCGATTTCCTCGCCGGCGCCGGCGTGACCACGGCGTTCGGCATCGTCTCGATCCACAACATTCCGATCCTCGATGCGATCGGCCGGCGTGGCCTGATCCGTTTCGTGCCCACGCGCGGCGAATCCGGCGCCGGCCATATGGCGGACGCCTACGCGCGCGTGTCGGGCGGGCTCGGCGTTCTGATCACCAGCACCGGACCGGGCGCGGCCAACGCGGTACCGGCGTTGGTCGAGGCACGATTCGCCGGCTGCGCGCTGCTGCACATCACCGGCCAGACCGCAACCCGCCTGCAGGGGCGCGACAGCGGTGCTGTGCACGACTTCCCCGGCCAGGGCGCGATGCTGGCCGCGGTGTGCAAATCCGTGCATCGCCCGCGCAGCGCGGGCGAGGTGCTGGCGGCACTCGGCGCCGCCGTCAGCGACGCCCTGTCCGCACCGCGCGGCCCGGTGAGCATCGAGATCGCCGCCGACCTGCAGTCGCGGCAAGTCGCGCGTCCAGGCTCGTTTGCAGGGCTGGTGGCGCCGCGTACGCCAGCCATGCCGCGACCGCAGGACCTCGACGCGCTGGCCGACCTGCTGGCGCAAGCGCGCCGCCCGCTGCTATGGCTGGGCAACGGCGCGCGCAACGCCGGTGCCGAGGCGCGCGCCCTGCTCGATCTCGGCTTCGGTGCGGTGAGTTCGTGGAACGGCCGCGGCATCGTGCCCGAAGACCACCCGCGTACCCTGGGCGCGCTGCATGGCAACGGCGCGCCGGCAATCGAGGATTTCTACACCGGCGTCGATACGCTGCTGGTGGTCGGCTCGCGGCTGCGCGGCCACGAGACGCTCGACGGCGCGCTGCGCCTGCCGCTGCACCTGATCCAGGTCGATATCGACCCGCAGGCCAATGGCCGCACCTATGCGAACGCCATGTTCGTTTGTGGCGACGCCGCGGCAACGCTTGCTGGTCTCAAGCAGCGCCTTGCCGGCCGCCTGCAGGTGGCGCCTGAGTTCGGCGCCGATCTGGCGCGCGCCCGCGATCTGGCCGCGCGCGATTACCGCACCACCCTCGGGCCCTATGCCGATTTCCCGGCACAACTGCGGCGTGCGATGCCGCGCGACGCAGTGTGGGTGCGCGATGCCACGGTCGCCGGCCACACCTGGGCGCACCGCCTGTTTCCGCTCTATGGTGCGCGCGACTCGGTGCATCCGGTCAGCGGCGCGATCGGCCCCGGCTTGCCGTTCGGCATCGGCGCCGCGCTCGCCGCCGGCGCCACCGGCCGCAAGGTGGTGGTTCTGGCCGGAGACGGCGGCTTCGCGATGCACATGACCGAACTGTGGACAGCGCGCCAGGAGCGGGCCGACATTTGCGTGATCGTGATGAACGACGGTATCTACGCGGCGATCGCCTTCCTGCAGGATGCCAACCAGAATGGCCGGCGCTTTTACGGCGAGTTGCAGGGGCCGGATTTGCGCGGCCTGGCGGCGCTGGCGGGAATGCCGTTTTGGCGGGTGGATAGTGCCGACATGTTCGGTAGTGCCGTGGCCGCGGCCCTTGCGACGCCCGGCCCGTGCATGGTGGAAGTGGACATGCGCGCGATCGGCCCGGTGCCTGCCTATGGCCATCGCGTACGTCCGCCTACCGCGGCAGGAACCGGCTCCGGGCCCGCATAAGTCGGCGCGCACCATACCGAATTCGGCGAACGATTAAACTGATCGCTTCCCGGCTGCAAGGTCGGCGCTACCTGATCGAGCAGGAACTGTTGATGTCAGAAGCTGCAAACGAGCGCACGGTCGAGTCATGGGAAGAGATCGTGGTCCGCGTCCTCAAGGCCAACGCGGTGCGCCTGGTGACCTATGTGCCCGACAAGGTGCTGGCGCCGCTCCTGAAACGCATCCACGCCGATGACTACTTCACCGTCATCTGCCCGGCCCGCGAGGAAGAAGCGGTCGGCATCGTCACCGGCGCCTACATGGCGGGCATGCGCGGCATCGTGCTGATGCAGACCAGTGGTTTCGCCACCCTGCCCAATGCCCTGGCCTCACTCGTCCTGCCGTCGCAGATTCCGTTGCTGATGATGATCTCCGAGCGCGGCACGCTGGGCGATTTTCAGCTTGGGCAGGTGATGGTGTGCCGAACCATGCGCCCGATCCTGGACTCGATGAATATCGAGAACCATGCGATCGAACGCCTGGACGATGTGGAGTTCATCGTCGAACGCATGATCAGGCAGGCCTACGCCACCCAGGCAGCGGCCGCGATGATTCTCTCGCCGCTGTTGACCAATCGCGCGCAGCACGGGGAGCGGTGATGAACAGCGACAGCATCATCGGTGCGGCCGGCCGCGACGCGGTCAAGATCATGAATCGCTCGGACCTGACGAAGAGGCTGGCGGCCAGGCTCAAGAATGAGGAAGCGGTGGTCGGCGGCATCGGCAACACCCACTTCGACCTCTGGGCCAGCGGCCAGCGCGCGCAGAATTTCTACATGCTGGGCAGCATGGGCCTGGCGATCCCGATCGCGCTGGGCGTAAGCCTGGCCCAGCCGCAACGCCAGGTGTTCGCGCTCGAAGGCGACGGCTCGCTATTGATGCAACTGGGCGCGCTCGGCACAGTCGCCAGCGTCAAGCCGCGCAAGCTGGCGATCTTCGTCTGGGACAACGGCGCTTACCAGATCACCGGCGCGCAACCCACCCTTACTGCCAAGGGTGTGGACCTGGTGGCGATCGCACGTGGCGCCGGCCTGGCGAACAGCACATGGGTTACCGACGAAGCGCATTTCGAGTCATTGGTTGACGTGGCGCTGAGCGGCCAGGGCCCGCTGTTCGCCTGCGCGCGCACCGACAATCAGCCGCCGGCCGCGGTCACCGAGCGCGATGCGGCGAAGATCCGCGGCCGCTTCATGGACGCATTGCGGCAACCTGCACGTGGCGCCGCATCAGGCCCGATCAAATAGCTTCGGCGGCGCAACGCGTTGCGCCGCGCAAACACCAAAACCCGATGCGACGCTCAGGCGTCGGGCACGTTGACCCGTACGTTGCCTGACTTGATGCTGACCTTGAAGGTTTGCAGCGGCTTCTCGCCGCGCACCACATTGAGCAATTGAATGCCAGGCGGGAAGTTCGCCCAGTCGATGACCTTGCCGGTGCGCACATCGAAACGCGCGCGATGGAACGGGCACTGCACCTTGCAGTCCTCAAGCAGCTTGCCGCGTGCCAGCGGCGCGAAGGTATGGGTGCAACTGGCCTGGGTGGCGAAAAAACCGTCGCTCAGGTGGTACAGCACGATCTTCTGCTTGCCCACCTCGAACGCCTTCATTTTTCCAACGACGAGTTCATCGGCGCGGCATACAGTATGGAGTGGCATGGGCAGATCTTTTTGAACGGAGCGGGCATTGTAGTACCGGGCACCCACAGGCTCCGGGCTGTACCCTGCGCCTTCCGCCGCTTCGCCATGCAACCGCGAAAAGCGGACAATTCATGTGCTACCAAACCGGATGACTGATTTGTTGCTGACAGCGCCGACGCGAACGGTTGATCACCGGAAGATTTCAGGATATATTACTGGAAATATCCTAGGATGTGACTATGACCAATCACGCGCAAAAGCGTGCCCTGCTCAATTACCGGTCCCGGCTGACCAAGCGCGGTCTGGCCCGCTTTGAGGTCCTCGGCCTGGATGGCGACCGCGACCTGATTCGCTCCCTGGCCAGGCAATTGGCGGGCGACGGCCCGGACGCGCAACGCATTCGGTCAGCCGTGACCAGGACCATCGCAACCGAGCCACCTGCGACCGGCGGCATCCTTGCGGCCTTGCGCCGGTCGCCACTGGTGGACGCCGATCTCGATCTCAGCCGCGCGCGGGAAGTCGGCCGCAAAATCGATCTGTGACGCGCTATCTGCTCGACACCAACATCATCAGCAACGTCGTCAAGCCGGAACCTTCGCCGTCGCTGCTGGCCTGGATGCGTACCCAGAAAGATGATGACCTGTTCATCGCCTCGCTGACCATCGCCGAGATTCAACGCGGCATTCTCGAAAAGCCGAAGGGCAGGAAGCGCAGCGCGCTCGACGCCTGGTTCGCAGGCCCCGAAGGCCCGCAGTCCTTGTTCGCGGGTCGCATTCTGGCCTTCGATGAACGCGCCGGCCTGCTTTGGGCACGCCTGATGGCCACGGGCAAGTCAGCCGGGCGGCCGCGCAACGCGCTTGACATGGTCGTCGCCGCGATCGCAGGCGCAAACGATTGCGTCATCGTGACCGACAACGAACGCGACTTCGCCGGGCTTGAGTTCATCAATCCGCTGCGGATTGGAAGTTAGGAAAACGCTGAATAAGTCCCTGAAACGCGGACTATCGAATGGAAGCTCGTTTCAATTCAACTGGTTGCAGAAGCGACTTTCCTAACCCACGGACTCATTCAGTGTTTCCTTAGGCAGCACCGACTCGCTGCGCCGTCACCTCGATGTCCACCTTCGCCCCTCCACCGCCAGCGCGCAGCACACCGTGGTGTTGGTCGCGCGCCACGCACAGTGTCAGCGCACCCGCATCGCCGCCAGCTCTGACACCGGCGGCGCCCGATTGCCCCAGGCATTGCGCACATACGTGGCGACCGCAGCGAGGTCGGCATCGCTCAATGCCTGGCCGAAGGGCGGCATGCCGTAGGGGCGCGGATTGCCGCCGGTCGCCGGGGCGAAACCGCCATCGACGATAACGCGCAGCACGTTGGCGGCCGACGCCTGCATGATGCGGCGGTTGCCCGCCAGCGGCGCATAGGCACCGGCCGCACCCTGCCCCTGGCTGCCGTGACAATCGGCGCACCGATTGCGATAGACCTCCGCGCCGCGCGCCATGACCGCGCGCTCGGGCTCAGGCGGCGTTGCCGTGGTCGCCGCGCTCGCGCCTCTTGCGGACTCATCCGCAGGCAGCGAAACGATGAAGGTCGCCATCGCGCGCAGGTCGGCCTGGTCGAGATGCTGCGTGCTGCGAAACACCACCTCCGCCATCGGACCCTGCGCCGACCCTTCAGCCGAGGTGCCGGTCTTGAGCCAGGTCGCGAGTTGCTCGACCCGCCGCGCTGCCCCGTCGTCACCGGGGCCGGCAGCCAGCGCGGGGGCGTACCAGTTCTGCACCGGAATGAGCCCGCCGGCGAGTTCGCGCTTGTCGCTGCTTGCACCGAGTGCGTTGCGCGGCGAATGACAGGCCTCGCAATGCCCGAGGCCACGCACCAGGTAGGCGCCGCGATTCCATTGCTCGGACTCTTGCGGCTGCGGCACGAAGGTCTCGGCGCGAAAGTTCAGCGCGCGCCAGATCGCCAGCGCCCACTGGCGGTCGTAGGGAAAGCGCAGTTCGTGAGGGCGGTTGAGCGCAGCTATGGCCGGCCGTGTACGCAGAAAGGCGAAGATCGCATCCGAGTCCGCACGCGACACCTGGGTCAGGTTCGGGTAGGGAAAGGCGGGGTACAGAAGCCGGCCGTCACGCGAACGACCGTTGTGCATGGCGCGCCAGAAGTCGCCGGCCGACCAGCCGCCGAGTCCGGTGTCGAGGTCGGGGGTGAGGTTGCCCGCATAGATGGTACCGAAGGGTGTCGCGATGCCGCGTCCGCCCGCATACTCCGCCCCGCCGCGCGCAGTGTGGCAGGCGGCGCAATTGCCGGCGCGCGCCAGGTAGGCGCCGCGCTCGACCAGCGCCCTGTCGACGGCCACGCTTGATGCGCTGCCGGCTACATGTGCGTCGCCGCGCAGGTTTTGCCACGCGATCCACGCCACAGCCAGGCCGGCGCCTGCGACAAAAGCCACGCAGGCCGCGCGTGCGAGCCTCATTGCGCCATCCCGCCACAGGCGAGCGGCAAGCGCGCCGACGGCGCGGCCGGCCCGGATTCGCGCGGCACCGGCTGCATCGCAAGCCAGGTCGTGACCGCGCCCAGATCTTCCTCCGACAGGCGCTTGCTAATGCTCTGCATGCAGTCGGGCGCCTGGGCGCGGCGTGTGCCGTTGCGCCAGGCACCGATCTGCGCCAGCAGATAGTCCTTGGGCAGGCCGACCAAGCCCGGCAACGCCGGCTGCGTGCCGGTGAGCGCAGCACCGTGACAGGCGGCGCAAGCCGGAAGCTGCCGCGTCGCATCGCCCTTCTGCGCAAGGGTCTGACCACGTGCGATCACCTGCGGGCTGGGCGTGCGGGCTGGCGGTGCGGCGTAGGGCAGGTCGAGCGCGCCGAAGTAGCTGGCGATTTCGCGCAGGTAGTCATCCGACAAATTCGCCAGCAGGTGACTCATGGCGCGATTGTTGCGCCGGCCTTCGCGAAAGTTGCGCAACTGGTTGAAAAGATAGCCCGCCGGCTTGCCGGCGATACGTGGAAAGTACTCGTGCGATGTCGCGACGCCCTCCTTGCCGTGACACGGCAGACAGGCCTGCATGCGCTGCGCCATGTTGTCGGGGACGACATGCGGTGCCGGCGCGGCGAGCGCGACTGTGGCAGAACTCTGCGTCGGTTCGGGTGCCGCGTGGGCCGCTGCCACCGCGCCTGCGAATAGCAGCGCGATGCCGGCGCGCCAAACGCGCACGCGGATTTGCCACCGTCCTGCGCGCGTCATCCCGCTGCTCCTGCCACGAACCGTGCCACCGAAACCAGGACACCGGCGAAGCATGCGGCCAGCGTCACTGCGACGGCCAGCACCGACAGGGGCCGCATGCGCGCCAGCTCCTCTTCGGCGCCGGCGCGCCGGCGAATCCCGAAAAAGCTCCACAGCACCATGCGGATCATCCCGAGCAATTTCATCCGTGCCTCCCAATAGTATGCCGGGATGGTGCCTGAAACCCTTGATATGTAACAGATGCAGATTCGAAAAAAAAAAACCATATCAGATCAAGCGAGAAAGCATCATTGCAAAGATTGAATTTCGACAGTACAGTTGCCTCACCAGCATGCCAGCCGCCCTCCACAACGCTGCGACTTCGCGCCGACCATGAAGCTCTACGAACGCTACGCCGAAGAGATCGACCAGCGCAT
>JBEIFV010000218.1:0-9145 GCA_040382235.1 Burkholderiales bacterium | reverse complement strand
GGACGCCCCCCGCCGTAAGTGCGTTGAAATAAACATGCCCGCTGGAGTTCATGTTCGACTGGCCCAGGAAAGACTGGTCGAAACCGAGGGCACCCAACGAATCTATCTCAAAGGCGGTGTAGGCTTGTGCGAAGGCGAAATTGCTCGCTAGAACAGCGTACGCGCAAAAACCCTTCAGTACTCTGATTCATGAACCGTGATTCATCATCGTTTACTCCGATGCGCCGCAAAGCGTTCCGTACCTCGTGGAAAAACTTGGTTGCATGTTACAAGACTGCCGTCGCGCGGCTGCACTGCTCAGCGCTCAGCCATAGGCGACATTGCGCGGTCAACTCGTCTTGCTATCTGTCGCTAGCCTGCATTGTGACGCTGATGCAAAATCCGACATTCCCACTTGTGGCGAGTAAAGCCGTGTCCCGTTTGGGCGCCCCTGGCCTTGCCGCGGGCAGTCGCCGTTGTCCACTCGCTGCGGGCATCACC
Organism: Burkholderiales bacterium; assembly: GCA_040382235.1. Taxonomy (GTDB): domain Bacteria; phylum Pseudomonadota; class Gammaproteobacteria; order Burkholderiales; family JAEUOS01; genus JAEUOS01. The sequence continues at coordinate 8,665 of JBEIFV010000218.1, read as the reverse complement.
CTGCTCGAATCAACGCAGTTGCCCGGCTCACCCCGGGACCTGCCGGACGTACTCGCCGTACACCAACGCGGGACGCCGCTCGTACCTGCCCCAAGCGAACATAGACGAGGAGACTTGCATCACCCAGGTGGGAATCGACCAGGCTTGCTGACCTGGCTGATTTGCGGCACGCTGTCGGCGGCTGGCGTTCGCACGACAAGCGTGGCCGCGGCTCGGCCAGCAGGAACGACAGCGCATGAATGACGGCGCGCTGACACATCGAGGTTCCCTAAACAATGGCAGGCGCAGCGGGCAGCAGACAAACCCGGTGTGCGTGCCGACTAGCGATCCGTGTTCGGCTGCACAATCCGCGAATCATCACGATTGCCCCACTCACCCCAGGACGACACATAGTTGCGCACGCGCGGATAACCCAGCGATTTCAGCGCCAGGAAGGTTGAGGCCGAGCGGTAGCCGCCGTGGCACACGGCAATGACCGATTTGTCCGGCGTGACGCCCTTGGATTCATACAGGTCGCGCATTTCCTGCGCCGGCTTGAACGCCCCGAGGCCGTCGAGGTGATCGCGCCAGAAGACGTGCTCCGCACCGGGAATGGTGCCGGCGCGGCGCGCGCGCTTCTCCTCGCCGCGGTATTCGGACGCACGCCGCACGTCGACAATTACCGCACCGGCGTCGTCGATCGCGCCATGCACATCGAAGCGCGTCGCCAGAAAATCCAGATTGATGTTCGCCTTGAACGGCGGCGGCGTGGGTGGTGTCGTGGCCGGATCGGGATGTGGCGGCGCCTGCGTCACGCGCGCCAGCGGGCGGCCGGAGGCCAGCCAGGCACGGGTGCCGCCATCGAGCATGCGCACGTCGGCGTGGCCCAGCAATGCCAGCAACCACACCGCACGTGAAGCGCGCTCGCCCGACTCGTGGTCGTAAATCACCACGGGCTTGTCATGCGTCACGCCGCGTGCGCCGAACAGGGTCGGGAAGATGCCGAGAAAGGCGTTCAGGGGCGCCTCGGATGAATCGTTGAGGCTGATGCCGTAAAGATCGAGGTGGCGCGCGCCATCGATGCGCCCGAGCGCGAAATCCTCCGCCGGCCGCAGGTCAATGAGCACGACCTCGCTCAAGCGCGCGCTCAACTCTCGCGGCGTGATCAGGTAGCGCGGGTCGGGGAAATCGCTTGCCGTCATTGAATACCTGCGCCAAAAAAAGCTGACTGCGCCCCGTGAACGCGCCGATCACCCTTGCCGCTGCGCTTATCGGGAATTGCCCGATTCATGGCAAAAGCATGCGTCTGGCGAGGCTCTCATGTTTTTGGTAACAATCAATTGTCAAGCTTGATGCCAACCCGCTTGATGATGTCGGCGAAGCGCGTCTTTTGCTCTTTCAGGTAGACCGCGAATTCGTCCGCCCCGGCGTAATCGACCACCAGCCCGACGCTGGTCAGGCGCTCGCGCACGTCGGCCGACTGCATTACAGTATTCATCGCCGCCGACAGTCGATCGACCATCGGCTTGGGTGTGCCCGCGGCCACCATCACGCCAATCCAGGCGCCCATGTCGTAGCCCGGCAGGTTGACCGTATCGGCCAGCGGCTCGATACCGGGCGCCAGCGGCGTTGCCTTGGCGACGCTGATGCCGTAAGCGCGCAAGCGACCGGCGCGCACCAGCGGCATGGTACCGGCGACCGTCTCCAGCGCATAGGCGACCTGGCCGCCGGCCACATCGGTCAGGGCCGGTGCACTGCCCTTGTAGGGCACGTGCGTGACTGTCAGGCCGGCACGAATGTTGAAGGCCTCGGCCACGATGTGCGCGGTAGCGCCGGTGCCCGATGAGGCAAAGCTGTATTTGCCCGGGTTGGCTTTGATCAGGGCGACAAACTCCTTGATATTGGTGGCCGGAAACGACGGTGCGGTCACCAGGATGTAAGGCGAGAGGCCGCCGCGCGCGACCGGTATCAGGTCTTTTTCCGGATCGAACGGCGTCTTCTGCAAAAGCGGGTTGATGGTGACCGGGCCGCTCGAACCCATCAACAGGGTGTAACCATCGGCCGGCGCCTTGGCCGCGAAATCGGTGCCGGTCATGCCGCCGGCGCCGGCGCGGTTTTCCGCAACCACCGGCTGCCCCAGAACCTCGGACAGTTTTTGCGCGACCACGCGGCCGACCAGGTCGGTGGCCTGTCCGGGCGGCCATGGAATGACCATGCGCAAGGGGCGGTTCGGATAGGCCTGCTGCGCCAGGGCCGTGCCGCAGAGTAAAAGCAAACCCAGAAAGGCGCTGATTCTTCGCATGATCGATGTCTCCATTGTTGAACGTTGCGGTTGGGATAATGCACTAATTGGCCGCCTCCCGTCATGAGGGCATTCCCGCAGGCCGACGCACACCGATTGCCGCCGACTTTGACATACTGGTGGCTTTCAACCACCAAGCTGCGTACCCATGGCCCAGCCACTGCTCTTCACCCCACTCGCCATCCGCAACCTGACTCTCAAGAATCGGGTGGTGGTGGCGCCGATGCACCAGTACTCGGCGCAGCAGGGTTTTGTCAACGACTGGCACATCATGAACGCCGGCCGCTATGCCGCCGGCGGTGCCGGCCTGGTGATTGTCGAATCAACCAAGGTCGAGAGGCGCGGCTGCGGCACCGTCGGCGACCTCGGATTGTGGGACGACGCCTTCGTGCCCGGACTCACACGCATCGTCGCCCTGATCAAGCAATGCGGCGCAGCGGCCGGCATCCAGCTCGGCCACTCGGGCCGCAAGTCACGCATGCAGCGCCCGTGGGAAGGCGGCAAGCCTTTGCTGCGCGACAGCGCCAGCGACGGCGCCGGCCACGACTGGGACGCCTGGCAGCTGGTGGCGCCCAGCGCGCTGGCTGCCGACGAAAGTTCCGCCGTACCGCACGCCTTGTCGCCCAGCGAGATCGCAGCCGTGGTCGAGGCCTGGGGCAAGGCCGCGGCGCGCGCCCACGCGGCCGGTTTCGATCTGCTGGAAATCCATGCTGCACACGGCTACCTGTTGCACCAGTTTCTGTCACCACAGGCCAATCAGCGCAGCGACGAGTACGGTGGCAGCGCGGCGAAGCGCATGCGCTTCGTCTGCGAGGTAGTGGAGGCCGTGCGCGCCCACTGGCCGGCGCACAAGCCCTTGTTCATGCGCCTGTCGGCCGAGGACGATGCCGGCTGGGGCCCGGCGCAAAGCGTGGCGCTTGCCGAGCGGGTCAAGCCACTGGGGGTCGACGTCATCGACTGCAGTTCGGGCGGCATCCTGGGTCGCGCGCCGGCCGGCGCGCTCAAGCCAGCCTACGGCTATCAGGTGCCATATGCCGAAAGAATCAGGAAAGAAGCCCACATCATGACCATGGCGGTCGGCCTGATCGTGCATGCCGCCCAGGCCGAGCGCATCCTGCAGGAGGGCCGTGCCGATCTGGTGGCCTTGGCCCGCGAGATGCTCTACAACCCGAACTGGGCGATGGATGCGGCCCAGAAGCTCGGGCTCGACCCGCATTTCAGCATGCTGCCGCCGCCCTACCAGTACTGGCTCGACCGGCGTGCCGCCACCGTGCCGGAGGTGCGTCCGTCGACCTTCGCGGCCGCGGCCGGCGACACCTGAGGCGGCGCGCCGCCGCAAGCGCTCAAGCAGCGGCTGATCGCATCGCGGGTTGCGGTCTGGCGCCTTGCGGCCAGACGAAATCGGGACGCAGCGCTTCATGCACCGGACGCCCGTCGTTCGGCCTGGGGACGCCGGTCGCGGGGTCATAGAACGCGTGATAAGTCGCCGGCAGCCTGGCACCGTCATGACCCATCAGGTTCGGCACCACCACGCGGATGCGCTTCTGCTTGTCGTCGAGCATGATCGGGGTGCCGCAGGATTCGCACACGCACAGTTCCAGCGGGCCGCCCGGATTCTTGGCGTTGAACGGCATGCGTTTCAAGCTGCCGGCGCCGTCTACGGCCAGGTCGGTGTGTTTGAAAAACACCACGTGGGTGGCGGGTTGGCCGGTACCACTCTTGCACACCGAGCAATGACAGGTGTGATTGTCGATCGGCTCATGGTCGGAATAGGTTTGACGATGTGCACATCCGCCTGCATGTTTGTGTGCCATGTCGTGTCTCCCGTGAGTTGGATTCCTGGCTGACAAGCCGCGACCAGAATAGCCCGAAAGGGAATTTCAAACCAACCACAATTTGCAGGAGGCCACTCAGCGGTTGGGCGACTCCGGGCCGGTGTCGTAACGGTCGAGCAGGGGAAAGGCGCTTAGTGCAGACGCTTCGAACACCGGCGCGGCGGCCGTGACATGGCGTGGCGTGAGCTGCTCAAACGAGGTCACACCGAGCAACCCCAGGCAAATGCGTACCTCCTCTTCCAGCAACTCCAGGGTACGCACCAGCCCGCCGACACCGGCGGCCGCAAGCCCCAGACAAGCGAGCCGACCGACGCCGACCGTCTTCGCGCCCAATGCGATCGCCTTGACCACGTCCGAGCCGCGCATGAAGCCGCCGTCGACCCATACCTCGGCACGCCCCTTGACCGCCGCCACAACCTCCGGCAACACCGCCGCACTGCCCAGGCCATGGTCGAGCTGCCGGCCACCGTGGTTCGATACATAGATCACCTGCACCCCGTGCTGCACGGCGATCTCGGCGTCTTCGGCGGTTGCAATGCCTTTGAGGATCAGCGGCAGGTCGCAGCTTTTGCGCAGGCGCTCGACGGTGCGCCACGACAGCCCGGCCTGGAATGCCACGCCGGCGGAGTCAGCCGGGCGCCACGGTTTGGCAAAGCGGCCGGCGATATCGCGCTCGCGGCGGCTGTAGAAGGCGCTGTCCACCGTCAGGCAAAAGGCCTTGAAGCCGTTGTCGCGCGCGCGCCTGACCCAGTCGTCGACCCAGGCGTCGTCGCCACGTACATAGAGCTGAAACGCCCGCAGCGTATCGGCGGCGGCGGCAGTCGCTTCAAGCCCCGGCTGGCACACCGAAGAAAGCATTTGCGGAATGCCGAATTGCGCGGCGCCGCGCGCCGCATCGGCCGCACCGCCCGCCACGAACGATTCCATGCCGCCGACCGGCGCCAGCATCACCGGCAGGCGCACCGCATGCCCGAGAAAACCGGCGCGCGAGTCGACCTGGCTGACATCGTTGAGCACACGCGGCCTGAAGGCAATGCTGTCCAATGCCTGGCGGTTGCGGCGCAGCGTGGTTTCGGTTTCGGTGCCGCCAACCAGGTAGGCCCAGGGGCCAGGCGCCAGATTGCGCCGTGCGGCCGCGACGATTTCCTGCAGGGTGAGAAAGGTCTCGGGAGCGATTGGGTTCATGGTGGGTTGCCGGGGCCAAAAAGCCCAGAGACTACCACCGGCGCAGCCGCTTGCGCCGCGGTCTGGTCGCGCGGCACACCAGGCCGTGCCCTCAGCGCTTGCCCTCGATCTCGATCTCGATCAGGTGCGCCTTGCCGCCGGCGAACGCGGCTGCCATCGCCCCACGGATATCGTCAGCCTTCGCGACCCGCGTGCCGGCCACGCCCATGCCGCGCGCCAGATCGACAAATCCCAGGGCCGGGCGCGTCAAGTCCATGTGCATGTACGGCTTGCCTGACTTGACGTCGAAACGCTGCCGGTAGGCATCGATGTTGTGCTTGAGAACCCGGTACTCGCGGTTGGCGAGAATCACGAACACGACGGCCAAGTCGTAATGCGCGGCGGTCCACAAGGCCTGGATCGAGTACATCGAGGAACCGTCGCCGGAGATGCACAGCACCGGTCGATCCGGCCGCGCCAGCGCCACGCCGACGGCGCCCGCCAAGCCCTGGCCGATGCCGCCGCCGCGGCCGCTGAAATAGTCATCAGGTCCGGCGAAGCTGAAGCTGGCGAACAGGTCGAGATTGGCGGTGATGGTCTCGTCGACCACGATCACGTCAGCCGGCGCTCCGGCACGGATTTCCGCCAGCGCGCGCGGCATCGAGGTCGGCGTGCGGGCCCAGGCCTTTTCCACGCGCGCCCTCTGTGCCGCGACTTCCGCCTGCTTCGCCACCCGCATGGCCGCCAGGCGCCCGGCGGCGGCGACGCTGAATTCGCGCGTGGCGCCGCCCGCCACGGCGGCGTCCAGTTCAATCAGCGCGGGGCCGGGCGCGGCCAGCATGCCGGCATCGAGTGCGAAGTTGTAAGCCAGCTGCGACGGCGCCTCCTCGATCTGCAACACCCGGGTGGCGGCACCGAACGGCGAGCCCGGGGCGTACCATACTGCCTCGAAAAACGGCCCGCCGACCATCAGCACCAGGTCATGATCCGCCAGCTGTTTGGCGATACCGCGCGCATCGAAGGCCAGGGTGCCGCGCGCCGCCGCATGGTCGGTGGGAAATGAATTGCGCCCGCGCAGGCCTTCGAACCACACCGCGGCACCGAGGCGCTCGGCCAGGCGCACCAGGGTCTGGCTGGCGCCGGCGCGCGCCACATCATCGCCGGCGACGATCGCCGGGCTTGCGGCCGCCAGCAGCAGCAGCGTCATGGCGGCAATGCCTTGCGGGTCGGGCCGGGTTTGCGTGAACGCGCTGCCGGGGCGGCCGGCCGGCACAGCGGTCTCCTGCTCCAGTACGTCAATCGGCAGTGCCACGAACACCGGCCCGGCCGGCGCCTCGCGCGCAATCTTGAAAGCGCGCTTCAGGATCGGACCGATCTCGTCGGCGCGCTCCACCTGCACACTCCATTTGGTCACCGGCGCGGCGATGGCGACCAGGTCATGACCCAGCACCGGGTCGGCCAGGCGCATGCGGGTGTCCTGCTGGCCGGCGGTCACGACCATCGGCGTGCCGTTCTTCCAGGCGCTGTAGATCATGCCGATCGCATTGCCCAGCCCTGGGGCCACGTGCAGGTTGACAAACGCGGTCTTGCCGCTGGCCTGCGCGTAGAAATTCGCCGCGCCGACCGCGACACCCTCGTGCAGGTGCACGATGTATTCGAGCTGCGGGTAATCCGGCAGCGAATCGAGCAAGGGGCTCTCGGTGGTGCCCGGATTGCCGAAGATGCGCTCGACCCCGTGCGCCAGCAGTGTCTCGATCAGTACCTGGCGGCCGCGCATCGGCATTACCTCCTCAAGTATCCCGCGCGCCCGGGCGCTCGGCGCGCGAACGCGCCGGCCGCAGCCAGCCTGGCAGCGGCAGGTTCCTCATTGCGGCTGCATGCCCGCCGCGCGGATCGCACGCCCCCAACGCTCGGTGTCGCGCAGCTGCAAGGCCTGCAGGTCCTGCGGGGTACCCGCAAACCCGAGCAGTCCGCGCTTGGCCAGGTAATCGCGGCCGGCCTCCGACTCCATGGCACGATTGATCAACTGGTTGAGCGTGCGCACCGCCTCGGGCGGTGAGCCCGCAGGCAGCCAGACCGCCAACCAGGAGAAGAAATCATATTCCGGAAAACCCAGCTCGGCCACGGTGGGGATGTCCTGCGCCGCCGGCACGCGCTGCTGCACGGTGACCGCCAGCGGCACCACCCGCCCGGCGCGCGCCTGCGCCAGGCCGGTGGCGATGTCGGAGACATAGAAGTCGATCTGCCCACCCAGAAGATCGGTCATGGCCTGCGGGCTGGCCTTGTAGTTGACGTTGATCGCATCGAACCCGGCCAGCAACTTGAGTTGCTCCACGCCGATGCGACTGGCCGCCGCCGCGCTGCCATAGCTCATCTTGCCCGGATTGGCCTTGGCATAGGCGATGAAATCCTTGAAGTTGCGCGCCGGCACCTTGTCCGGATTTGAAATCAGGATGTAGGGAACGCGCGCGAACGTCGCCACTGGCGCGAAGTCCTTGTACGGGTCGAAGCTCAGGCGCTTGTAGAGATGAATGTTGGCCGCGTGCGTGTTGTTGCCGGCCACCAGCGCGGTGTAGCCATCCGGCGCCGCGCGCGCCACCACCTCGGCGGCGAGGTTGCTGTCGGCACCGGGGCGATTCTCCACCAGCACGGTCTGGCCGGTGGCCTCGCGAATGGCCTCTGCGAAAAAGCGCGTGGTGGCGTCGGTGATCGAACCGGCTGCCAGGCCGACGACGAACTTGATCGGCTTGTTCGGCCAGGCCTGGGCCTGGGCCTGCGCCTGGGCCAGCGCACACGGCGCTGCGCCCAGCAGCGCAGCGGCAAGCAGGAGGGGCACAGCCGTGCGCGACAGGGAGCGGGACAGCGGAAACAGTTTCATGTGATCCTCCTTTGGTGTCTCCCGGCAACGCGCCCGAAGATCGTTGCTCAATCTTAAAGGTCAGCTCGGCGCCGGTGGTCCAGCGATTGCGCCGGCAGCGGGCGCGGCAATCCGCGCCAGCACGCGACCGGCCTGCACCTGGTCGCCGGGCGCACATAGGATTTCCGTGATGACGCCTGCGACCGGCGAGCTCAACGCATGTTCCATCTTCATCGACTCGAGCATCACCAGCATCCCGCCTTGCGCCACCGTCGCACCCAGGGCGGCCGCTACCTGCACCACGCGGCCTGCCATCGGTGCGCGCAGCACGCCATCGGCCGCACCAGCGGCGACACTCGTGGAACTGCGCAGGTGCAGCACGTCCTCGAATCGGTATTGGCGGCCAGCGGCCTGCAGCCAAAGGGCGCCATCCGCGCCCGTCGCGTGGCGCACCTGGTGCGCCACCCCGCGGTGCTCGAAGCACAGCGCATAGGCCGCGCACACCGCCGTGCGCACCACCCAGGGTTC
>JBEIFV010000217.1:0-9148 GCA_040382235.1 Burkholderiales bacterium | reverse complement strand
GTACTTGTTGACATTGCCGCGTTCGGTGAGAATCGGCTCGCACACCCGCGCGAAGTAGGTGTTGAGCATCTCGACCACCTCATGCGCGGACAGTTTCTCGGAAATGGTGGTGAAATTTCGGATGTCGGAGAACAGCACCGTGACCGTCATCTCCTGGCCCTTCAAGTCAAGCCCCTCGCCTTCGCCCTGGTTGGCAATGAGGAGATCGACCACCTCGGACGACACGTAGGACCCGAACATCGATCGCAGGCGGCGCCGCGCCCGCTCCTCCCCGGTCAGCCGCAGCCCGAGCGTGATGAGGAACCCAAGCAACAAGGTCAACTGCATGGCCGATACCGGCAATATCCAGTCGAAGCGGAATGCCTGGTAGGCGCCCATGGCAAGCAGCGAGGCCACACCGATGCCGGCGGCGGCGCCGGCTAGCGGGTGCAAATGCAGGAAGAGCCATCCGGCAAACCCGGCCATGGCGAAAATGATTGCCGCCATGCCAGCCCAATCGAGGTAGCGCGGGTGGTGTCCCGAGAGCAGTGTCTCGACAATATTGGCGTGTACTTCACCACCAGTCATCTGGGATCTGGTGAATCCGACCAGGCCGCGCGAATAAGGCGTCAGATGGGTGTCTTGCAAGCTCGACGAGTCATGTGCGGTAATGATCACCACCCGCCCCTTGAGCGCCTTCACCGCCGGCAGTTCGAGCGCCCCGGGTTCGAGCAGGCGTGCCATTGAAACACTGGGTATGGTGTTGGACGGCCCGACATAGCCGACCACACGCGATGCCGGTTTGCGTTCGATGCGCTCGCCACCCACGGTCCAGACCGCCGCCTGCGGATCCTGGCCGGCCACCCGCAGGGCGAGCTGTGTCGAGAACCCCAGCCCCGGCACGCCGGGTTCTGTCAGCAAGACCGGATAAAAGCGCCGCACGATGCTGTCCTGGTCGGGAAACAGGTTGGCAAGGCCGACGTCCTGCAACTGATTGGGCAGCAAATAGAAGTGTTCAGGGGGGGGCAGCACCAGTTCCGACTCACCACGCGAATTCTCGATCAGATGCCCGACCAAAATCTTGTTGCCGTGTGCCAAGCGCTCGCGAAACGCGCTATCGTAGGTACGGCTGATCTGCGTATCTTGCAGGTTAAGCCGTTTGAGCCAGGTCTCCGCGCTGGTCGCATAAACGAAATCAAGCCCGATCACGCGGGCACCGGCTTCGTCCAATACCTTCATTGCCGTGGCGAAGTGCGGTTGCCAGAATGCCAGCGGATCGTCCTTGAGCTTCAGAAACGTGGCATCGTCCACCGAGACGATCGCCACATGCAAGGCCTCACGCCTCTTGCCGGCAATGTGATGCCACACATCGTAGTAAAAATCATCGAACCCGGTGATGAGCCCTTGCCACTGCGCTGCCAGCGTCAGCCCGGCGGTGGCCAGCGCCACCGCCATCAAGCGCCGCAAATCACGCCAGGGTGCCATCGGACTCAATCGCCAACCAGGACGAACGGCGCCCAGAAAAACGGGTGCGCGCGCGAGTAATAACGTCCACCGGTGGCGAAGCCGCTTGTAGCCAGCGAGCGCTGCGCCGCCGCCAGTGCCGCGATTGGCAACTTGCCGGCCTTGAGTTCGCGAAATGTTCCGGTGACCAGCGCCTGGGTTGCGTGGCTTTCCACCGGCCAATGACTGACCATCAGTCGCTTAGCGCCCGCATACATGAACGCGCGCGTAAGCCCGGCGAAACCCTCACCGTTGTTGCCGGACCGTGATTCGCCGGCGGTATTGCATGCCGACAGAACCAGGAGCTCAGCCGAGAGCTGCAGGTCCTCGATGACCTCCTTCATTGACAACAGGCCGTCTTCACCGGCCAAATCACCGGTCAGGGTCATGGCCAGCGCAGGCTGCGCCAGCGCGCGTGCCGGGGTGCGCGGTCGACCTTCGGCGTCGGCACCGGGATCGATGCTCTGCACAAAGTCGGCGCCAAGAAATCCATGGGTGGCGAACAGCACATAGCGCGCGTCTTTGAGCACGCCGGATTTCGCGCGCTTTTCCTGCGCTTCGCGGCGCGTCAAAACCAGCGAAGGTTCGCCCAGCAATGCGGCGACTTCGCGCGCCTCCTGCTCGGTTTCCGGCAGGCGTGGAATACGCGGCAATCCGTCTGCCCCTGAACCCGCCAGATTGCCCAGCAGGTTGCGCGTAAGGGTGCTGTAAGTTGCCGCCTCCCCGGATTCGGCACCAAAAACCGGATCGGCGAAAGCCACCAGTTCGCGCTGATAGCTGCCTGCGGCGCGCGGATTGATCCTTTGCGAGGCAAGTGCCGCCAACGACGGCAGGTAGGTGAACCCATGCGTGGCGCCGGCGAATGGCAAGGCAGCGTATTCAGCCAGGAAGGGCTTTTCGACGCTGCCGTCCGAGGCGGAGCGCACCGCGGCGAAGCGCGCGCGCTCCGCTTCGCCATAGTTCGTCACAAGCAGCTCCAGCGGCAGGGAATAGAGTGCGCCATCGGCCACCACCATCACCTGACGAGCGCCGCCGAGTACCTCGGCCACCGGCCGGATCAAATCCTGGTACAGGCCTGCCAGTACCTGCGGATCAACCTGGCGCAACACCACCGGTGGATCACCCTGGGCAATGCGCTCCATTGGCCGGCGGATCAGACTGACGCGACGCGCGATCTCTTCGCGCGGAACGCGCACCTGCACCATGTGAAAGCGTTCGCGCGTCACCGCGAAGACCAGCACCTCATTGGGCAGCAGGGTGAACGACAGCAGCGCTTCGCCTGGCTTGAGCAGTGTTTGCTGCAGTTCGTCGGCGGTCACCGGTCGCGGGGCGGTGAGTTCCATGTAGCGTGGATAGTCGCGCCACAGTTGGCTCTCCGCCTGCGCAAGTGCGCTTGCCGCTTCCAGCATGCGCCTGGCAATCCCTGCCTTGAGATCGGCCGCTCCGGGCTGCGATGAGGCAATCGAGAGCCCGGCCAAGCGCAACTCGACAATGCCTTCCTGCAGGCCGCGACGTTGCGTGGCCAGCCGGGCAAATGCAGCATCATCGGAAAAGCGCGCCACATCGGCCTGGCGCAGCATTTCCGAAAACACGCGCGACTGGCTGCGCGATGCCACCGTCAATGCCTCACGGTCAAAGCTCGCACCAGGTGTTTGCGCGTGCAGCACCGCCAGAATGCGGATCAATTCGCGATAAACATAGGAAAACTGGCCCAGGAACGCCTCCCGCGACTCTTCGGACAAGCCCCGATTCTGTGCGTATAGCGCTTCGAGCGCATCGACCGCTTCGCGATAGTAGGGCAGTGCTTCGCGCAGCCGGCCACGCCGCGCCAGGCTATAGGCCATGCTGCTTGCATTGATCAGGATGTTGCGCTGCACGCCTGCCTCGCGCGCAATGGCCACCGCCTTGGCATACTGGGCTTCCGCCTCGGCGATGCGCCCCTGCCGGTCGTAGGTAATGGCAAGCGTGGTGAGCATGCTGGCAGTATCGAGATGCGCAGGCCCCAGCGACTGTTCGGCGATCGAAAGCGCACGCTGGTGTAGCGGGAGGGCTTCGTCGAAGCGTCCACGTCCTGCAAGGAGCACGGCCAGGTTGTTGAGCGTGGCGGCCATCGCGCCGCCGCCTGCTGCCTGCAGACGCTCCTGAATCGCCAACGCGCGCCGATAAAGCGTCTCGGTCTCCGACGCCTGCCGCGTCAACCCCACCTCGATTCGCGCGCGCCGTCCAGGCGCCGCGCCGAGCGCCGCAGGACCGCCGGTTTCGTCCTGCTTGCTTTGTTCAAACAGCGTGTTGGCCACGTTATTGAGACTCAGCGCGATATCCGGATGATCCGGCGGCAAACCCTTCTCGCGTGCCGACAGTACGCGCCTGAAAATCCGCTCGGCTTCACGGAACTTTCCCTGCAACAGCATGACGTTGCCCAGATTGGTCAAGGTCGCAAGCGTCGTCGGATGCTCCGGGCCCAATTGCTTTTCATGCACCTCCAACGCACTTCGGTGCAGATTTTCGGCCTGCGACGCATCAGGGGTTGCAGATTCAGCCGCACCTTGCGTACTTGCCTGCGCACCCGCGCCGGACGCTGCGACCTGCCTGCCCTGTGACTGCACTTGCTGCACAAACTGGCCGCTTCTGCCCTGACGGTCGAGCACCCGAGCCAGATTGGCCAGCGTCACGGCGGTGTCCGGATTGTCGCGACCGGCGGCTTTTTCCTTGATCGCCAGAGCCCTGCGCAGCAGCAGCTCGGCATTGGCGAAATCCCCTTGGCGCTCCACCACCAGACCAAGATTGTTCAGTATGGCACCGACGAACTCGTGACCTGCGCCAAGCTGCTTCTCGTAAATGGCCAAAGCCTCGCGAAAACTCGCCTCGGCTCCCGCTAGATCGTTCCGGCGCAGGCGCGCAGAACCCAGCGCCGAGTGGCTTGCCGCGACGTTCGGGTCGGCCGCACCGAAGCCCGCCGTTGCAGCAGCCAACGCCTCGCGCGCCAGTCGCTCGGCCTGGGCGAAATCCCCCTTGGCCATCCAATCGTCGGCCTGCCCCTGCAGATGCTGCCAGCGCTGGGCGTCAGGCAAAGACAAGGGGCGCGAACCTTGCGCAGCCGCAGCGGTCCAGCACAACGTGGCGACACAGGCGGCGATACAATTGCGAATGCCGTTCAATCATCCTCCATGCAGTCAGCGTCGGACGCGGGCCAAAACGGCACGGCGCCCCCGAATTGGCCGTCAATGGGAAGAGTATGCCATTGTGATCCAAGCTTTCAGAGTGCCGACACTGGCCGACGCCGCGATCCGCAAAGCGACGGATCGACTTGACGACTCGGAAATGGCACGCTTGCACAACTTGCCCAGACGGCCGTTCCAAGAGCCGCCGCTACATGCGCAAACGCCCTGCCCGCGCAGCGCCAGGCATCCGGCCTCGGCGTCGGCTGGGGCTTCTGATCATGCGATTCGACGCCATGCCGGCGGCCTGCTGAAACCGTTTTCGACAATGCCACGTATCAGCGGTTAAAGCAGGAACTCCAAGGTACCCCGACCGCTCCACTTGAACGATTGACAAAATGCCCATACCCAAGATCAGCAAGACCGACCAGGAATGGAAGGCGCAACTCACCCGCGAACAGTTCGAGGTAACACGTAAACACGGCACCGAACGCGCTTTCAGCGGCCAATTCAACGACCATCATGGCGACGGCGTCTATCACTGCATCTGCTGCGACACGCCATTGTGGGATTCGCGCAATAAGTTCGAGTCCGGCACCGGTTGGCCGAGTTTCTGGCAGCCGGCGGTCGATACCAATGTCGCCACCGAATCCGACACCAAGTTTTTCATGCGGCGTACCGAGGTGCATTGTGCTGTGTGCGATGCGCACCAGGGGCACGTGTTCGAAGACGGTCCGAAACCCACCGGCCTGCGTTATTGCATCAATTCCGCCTCGCTCAAATTCGTGGCGCGCCAGGCCTGAGTGAACAGTGCCGCACGAGGCCTCAAGGTAAAATAGGAAATCATGGATTTCCTTATCGATCTTGTACCGGCGCTGCCTTTTCTGCTGGTCGCCTTCAATCTGATCGACATGTTCCTGGCGACCAAGCTTGCGATGGGCGCGGCCGTGCTGCAGATCATCGCCAGTCGCCTGCGCTACGGGCGCGTCAAGCGCATGCATGCGGTGACCTTCGCCGCCATCATCGTGTTCGGTGCGATCACGTTATTGCTGCATGACGGCTACTTCATCAAGATCAAGCCAACTGTTCTCAATTGGGGCTTCGCCCTGGTTTTTCTGGCGGCACCGCTTTTGTTCAAAAAAAACCTGCTGCGCATGATGCTGGGAGAAAAGCTTGCGATGCCCGATTTCGCCTGGGCGCGCCTGAACCTGATGTGGGTTGCCTACTTTTTTGCCATAGGGGCAGCCAATCTTTATGTTGCGAACAATTTTTCGGACGAGATCTGGGGCAAATTCCGGGTCTTCGGCATGTATGGGGCCCTGGTCGCTTTCATGGTGGTGCAAGGCTTTTATGTCTACCGGCACATGCAGCCCGAACCGTCGCCAGCGGACACCAAGGACTGATGCTTGAGTCCCGGCACTGACATGTTGCAGAGCATCCGCCAGCGTCTGGCGGTGCTCGAACCAAGCCGGCTCGAACTGCGCGACGATGGCGCAGCGCACATCGGGCATGCAGGCGCCGGCGGTGGTCATTTTGAGCTGACCATCGTGTCAGACCGGTTCACCGGCCTGTCGCGCGTTGCGCGTCACCGGATGGTTTATGCGGCGCTCGGTCCACTGATGCAAACGGGCATTCATGCGTTGGCGCTATCGACTCATGCGCCAGCTGAATCCGCAGTGCCAAAGGTTTAAATCCATTATCAATCTCGAGGTATGCAATGAAGAACCCACTTACCCTCCTTCTGGCGGGCCTGATTGCAGTGACAAGCTGCGGCGCCCAAGCGCAAAATCTGGCCCGCGTCAACGGTGTTGCGATTCCCACCGCGCGTGCCGACGCCATGGTCAAGGAGCTCGCGTCCCAGGGCCGCGGCGACAGCCCGCAGTTGCGCCAGGCGGTACGAGACGAATTGATCAACCGCGAAATCATGATGCAGGAGGCCGGCAGGCTGGGCTTGGCCAAGCTGCCGGAAGTCGCCGACCGATTGGAGCGGGCGCGGCAAGACGTGCTGGTGCGCGTATACGTACAGGAATACTTCAAGAAAAACCCGATCACCGACGCCGAAATGAAAGGCGAGTACGACCGCATCCGCAAGGAATTGGGCGACAAGGAGTATCGGGCGCGGCATATCCTGGTGAAAACCGAGGATGAAGCCCGTGCGATCATGGCCAAGCTCAAAGGGGGCGCCAAGTTCGAGGAAATGGCCAAGGCCTCCGACGATCCGGGTTCCAAGGACAAGGGCGGCGACCTCGACTGGGCGACGGCATCGACCTTCGTCCCCGAATTCTCCAAGGCGATGAGCTCGCTCAAAAAGGGCGAAGTCACGGAAACCCCGATCAAGACACAGTTTGGATTTCACGTGATCCGGCTTGATGATGTACGCGACACGCAGTTGCCCTCCATGGAAGAGGCCAAACCTCGCATCTCGGAACTGCTGCAGCGCCAGCGTTTCGAGAAAATGCTGGCGGAGTTGCGCACCAAGGCCAAAGTCGAGTAGGCATCTTGGTCATCGGCTGCGCCCAGGCCGCCGCAAGGCGGCCTTTTTGTCTCGCCCCGGACCGCACGCGACGCCGCCAATTTTGCTATCATGATGTAGTTTATGATAGTTCTTGTACATTGCACTCGATACCCTCGCCGCTGCCGGCGTGACGGAGGTTCCAAATGACGCTGACAGAACTGCGCTACGTCGTCGCTGTGGCTCGAGAACGCCATTTCGGACATGCCGCGGAAGCCTGCTTCGTGAGCCAACCGACCCTCTCGGTGGCGGTCAAGAAGCTGGAGGAAGAGCTCGGCACGGCGCTATTCGAACGCAGCCAGAGCGAGGTGACCGTGACCCCGGTCGGCGCCGAAGTGGTCGCTCAGGCGCAACGCGTGCTCGAACAGGCCAGCGCCATCAAGGAACTGGTCAAGCAGCGGCGCGACCCGCTTGCGGGGCAATTGCGCCTGGGGGTGATCTATTCGATCGCCCCCTATCTGTTGCCGGCACTGGTGCCGCGCATGATCAAGACCGTGCCGGGCATGCCACTGGTGATCGAGGAAAATTTCACTCACCGCCTGCTGGAAATGCTCAAGAGTGGTGACATCGACGTGGCGATTCTGGCGCAGCCATTTTCCGAGCCCGGCATCATGATGCAGGCGGTGTACGACGAACCCTTCATGGTCGCACTGCCGGCCAGGCATTCGTGGGTTGGACGCAAGTCGATTGCCGCTGCCGACCTCAAGAATGAAACCATGCTGCTCCTGGGTTCGGGCCATTGCCTGCGCGACCAGGTATTGCAGGTGTGCCCTGAAGCGATGCGTTTTTCCTCCAGCAGCGCGGAGGGCATCCAGAAAACCTTTGAAGGATCCTCGCTGGAAACGATCCGCCACATGGTGGCCTCGGGTGTGGGGCTGACCGTGCTGCCGGCCTCGGCGGTTCCGGCCGGCGAGCGCAAGAAAGACCTGATCATCTACCGGCCATTCGTGGCACCAGCACCGAGCCGACGCATCGCGCTGGCCTGGCGCAAGAGTTACACGCGCGCCAGCGCGATCGAAAAACTTCGTGAATGCGTCCTCGAATCGCGCCTGGCAGGCGTGCAAATGCTGGAGTTGGCGCCCGAAGCCCTGCACTGATCGGCCGCCAAACGGGAAAGTGGCGGCGCTTTGACGCGCTATCCATTGCTTTCAGCCTGGCCAAACAATGGATGATCGTTGAATCGGCGCAGGTGCCGCCAGCCATCCGTTTTCAGAGGTCAGACGATGAACGCCAGCATTTACTTCAACACCGTCTTGCGTCGCTTTTATTCCTCATTGCACAGCATCGAAGAGGACAACTACGACGCCGGACGTTTCTCGCACGACGGCGTCGACCGCTCCAGCACCTTCGACAACAATCGCCACGCCGATTACATGACCCTGTTTTCGGAGCAGCGCGAGGCTTTCTTCTCGACCTGGCTGATGTTGCGCGACGACATTTCGCGCGAGCGCTTTACCAGGCTGGTGCTGTATCGACTGCTCGGCCACCTGCATGCGCGCGTGAGCGACGAGGCCCGTGCCAGCGGGGACGGCGCGCTGTTTCAGACAGTCGCGGGCTGGCAGACCGGCGACTCCGCCCTGCCCGCAAGCGGCGCGTTCGGCGTATTGCAACATTTCGAGAACGTCGAGTTCGACGGCCAGCATCTCAATCTCGATTGCTGGTCGGGCAACATTGTGCACACCTTCCTCAAGCGCCAGTATTTTCTGGATCGCTGCAAGGCCCGCATCCAGCCTGAACCGGGCGATACCGTGATTGACGCCGGGGCCTGCCTCGGTGACACCAGCGTCGCGTTCGCGGCGCGCACCGGCCAGGAAGGGCGGGTCTTCGCGTTCGACCCCTTGCCCACCCATGTCGCGGCAAGCCGACACAACATCGCGCAAAACGCCTTCGCCGCTCGCGCATGCGTGATTCCGCTTGCCCTTGGCAACCTCACCCATGCCACCGATCAGCGTGTTTCAGAGGACAACGGCGTCTCGCCCGGCTTCAGCGTGGTGGG
>JBEIFV010000216.1:0-9157 GCA_040382235.1 Burkholderiales bacterium | reverse complement strand
TTGAGATCACAATTTGTGATCTCAAGCTCAAGTCACGGTGGGCGTCGCACCGCACCCTACCGGTTTTGTGGATCTCACTGTAGGCAAGACCAAATGAACGCGTGTCAAAAGCCCCGTGCTGCGCAAGCAGCGGAATCTCATTGAAACGGCTTAAAGCCAAGCTTAACCATGTCTGAAGGCCGGTTCGCCGAAAACGTAGTTCACTTCGCACGCGTGCTGCGCGCCGCCGGCCTGCCGGTCGGGCCGGACCGGGTGGTGGTGGCCCTGAAGGCGCTCGAGATCGCAGGCATCGAGGAGCGCCTGCGGGTGCATGCGGCGCTGTCGGCGGTGCTGATCGACCGCCACGAACACCAGCCGGTGTTCGACGCCGCCTTCGCCGCGTTCTGGCGCGACCCAAAGCTGTTCGAGCGCCTGATGTACCTGACCCTGCCGAAGATCGAAGGCCGTGGTTCGAAAGAACGCGAAAAGCGCCAGCAAAGGGTGCAGGATGCGCTGGCCGGAACGCCGGCCCCGCCGGCGCCCAAGCCGGAACAACCGCCGGAAGATGACGAGATCGAGCTCGACACCAGCCTCACCTTTTCCGAAAGCGAGCGCCTGCAGGCGGCCGACTTCGAATCGATGAGCGTGGAGGAATTCGCGCTCGCCAGGAAGCTCGCGGAAAAGCTGCCGCTGCCAATCCCGCCACTGGTCACCAGACGTTTCGAGCTTGCCCCGCGCGGCGCGCTTGATTTGCGCAGCATCGCGCGCCACGGCGCCCGTGACCCGCTGGGCGCCGCCCTGGCCTTCCGGCGTCGCGCCCGGCGTGAAGCGCCCTTGGTGGTGCTGATCGACATCTCCGGCTCGATGCAGCGTTACTCGCGGCTGTTCCTGCACTGGGTGCATGCCTTGATGCGCGCACGTGGCTCGGTCAACGTGTTCACCCTGGGCACGCGACTGACGCCAATCACCCGGAGCCTCAGGCACCGCGACGCCGACGAAGCCCTGGCCGCCGCCAGCGCGACGGTGGCCGACTGGAACGGCGGCACGCGGCTGGCCACCTGCCTGGCCGAATTCAACCGCACCCACGCCCGCCGTGTGTTGACCGGCAACGCCGCCGTGCTTTTGCTCACAGATGGACTGGAGCGAGATGAAGGCGGTGGACTGTCTGCGCAAGCGGCGCTTTTGAAGCGCATGGCAAAGCGGATTGTCTGGCTCAATCCCCTGTTGCGCTTCGACGGTTTCGAGCCGCGTGCCGCCGGCATTCGCGCCATCCTGCCGCATGTAGATGCTTTTTTGCCGGTGCATAACTTGAACTCATTGCGTGACCTGGGCAAGGCACTGGCAGCGCCTGCCCAAGCCGGCATGTCACCATCCGCGCACTTGCGACGAGCCACCGCGCCTTCGTACTGAACCTTCAACGCAACGCACCGTCAGCAAACAACGGGCATCTACGAGTACGAAACACTGGAAATTTCAATGGCCACCAACGCAAAGACCCTCAAGCGACTCGCACAAGCTCCCGCGATCAAGGCCGCACGCGACAAACTGGCGACGGTGAGCCCGAACGAACGCCGGGCAGCGCTGCGTCAGTCTGCGGCCAAGTTCAAGAAAATGAAACAGAACCAGTAGCGACCGCTGCGCGAACGGCCACGCGGCGCACTCTTTCATGCTTCGCGCCGCTCTTGGATCGCATCGGAGGCGCCGTACGCCTCACCCACAGGCCAAGCAAATGCAGCATGCGTGCCGGAGTTTCCCGGCGGCAATCAGGAAACAGCGTCGCGTTGCCAGAAGTCCAGATGTGCGACGGACGCGTCTTCCTCCAGCGTCGGTCCCAGCACTTCGACTTTGCGCTGACCGCGCGCGAACACTTCGCGACACGGCAGGGAGAAAGTCGGGTTCTCGGGATGGTCGCCGGTCAGGTGCAGCAAGCTCTCCTCGGACAAGGCGTACACCACGCGGCCGATGCCGCACCAGTAGATAGCGCCAGCACACATCGCGCAGGGCTCGGCACTGGTATATAGCGTTGCCTGTGCCAGTTGCTCAGGTGATCCCGCCCGATACGCCAATTGAGCGGCGCGCAACTCGGCATGCTGGGTCGGGTCGCCATCGGGCGGCAGGCTGTTGTTGCCGGCTTCCGCCAGCACAGCGCCATCGGCTGCCACCACCATGGCCGCGAACGGGTGTTTGCCGCTTCTGCGCGCCTCAGCTGAGAGCTCGATTGCGCGCTTGAGATATTGCAGATCGGCGGGGGTCATCGCGAACCTTCCAATGAAGTGGAAACAGGCGCACTTTACGCAAGTTCCGCACTCGCATGCGCCTGCTTGCTCCGGCTTCGACCCGCTCGAAACCCGGGGCCGCCAACACGGCGTAGCGGGTTTCCGGGACCGTCTTGCAGCCTTGTCTATCCTTCGTCCGTTGCTTACAAATGCGCGGTGTGACCGCGGATCTGCAAAGGCTGCTTCCCCGTCAGACCAGCACCGCGTACGAGCCGACTTCAAGTGCCAAGTTCCGCGCCCGGATTCAAGTGGCCTTCCCGGTGGAGTCAGGAGCCTCTCATTTCAAGCTAGACCCGCAACTCCGGCAGTTTCTCGCCCTTGGGCACAAAGTTGACCGCCAGCCCGTTGTTGCAATAGCGCAGCCCGGTCGGCTTCGGACCGTCTTCGAACACATGGCCCTGATGCCCGGTGCAGCGGATGCAGTGATACTCGGTGCGCGGAAAGATCATCTTGAAATCCTTCTTGGTACCCAGGGTGCCGGCGATCGGCTCCCAGAAGCTCGGCCAACCCGTGCCGCTTTCGTATTTTTTCGCACTGTCGAACAGCGGCAGGTTGCAGGCGGCGCAGACAAAGGTGCCGGCGCGCTTTTCGCCATTGAGCGGGCTGCTGCCGGGCGGCTCGGTGCCTTCCTGGAAAAGAATGTTGAAGCGCTCGGGCGGCAGCAGCTTTTTCCACTCGGCGGTGGTTTTCTTGAGCGGCTTGATCGCAGGCGCAGCCGCAGCCTTGTCTTGAGCGCGGCCGGCTGTGGATCCAATCGCAAAAAATCCGGCGACGGCCGAGAACCAGTGACGACGATGCATGGTGGACTCCTTCGAATATGTGTGTATTGCCATGTACGTGCGGCGCGTTGTAACGGATGTGGCGGGCCGCGTGCCTGGACGCAGTTACGACTCTACCCGGTTTCAGGAGGCCACAAACCCGACGCTGCGTTTGTCGAACGCGATCGCCTTGATCAGCAGAAACACCCGCGCCCCCGGTTCGATCGCAAGCTCCTCACGAGCCTGGCGCGAAATGCGCGCCGGCACGTCGAGCGCGCCCAGTCTCACCGCCACTTCCACGATCGCACCGCCGTTATCCACAATTCCCGTGACATTGCCTTCGAGCACATTGCGGATGCTGATGCCATGTGGCCTTACCGTGGCGATCGACACGTCGCGCGAGCGGATGCGGATGCGCACCCGTGTGCCTACCGGCGTATCGATACCGGGCGCCACCAATTCGCCACCATCGAAACGGAAACGGGTGAGAAAGTAGCGTGCATCGTGCGCCACCGCTTCGGCCTCGATCAATGCCCCACCCTCGTAGCGCCCGGTATGCGGGCGCAAATCGGCGCGATTGAAAATCTGCTGCACCGCGCCGTGCGCCAACACGCTGCCTTCATTCATCAGCACCACGTGGTCCGCCAGGCGGGTGATCTCTCCCACCGCATGGCTGACATAGACCACCGGCTGCTTGAGTTCGTTGCGCAGGCGTTCGATGTAGCGCAGGATCTCCATGCGCCGCTGGTTGTCGAGCGAGGCCAGCGGTTCGTCCATCAGGAGCAGGCGTGGCTGCGACAACAAGGCACGGCCGATCGCGACGCGCTGCTTTTCGCCGCCGGACAAGGCCAGCGGCCGGCGCTCCAGCATTGAGGCAAGCCCCAGCAACTCGACCACCGCATCGAAACCGATCGCACCGCCAGCGGCACGCGGCGCGCCATACAAAAGGTTTTTCCGCACCGAGAGGTGCGGAAACAGGAGCCCATCCTGGAACACGTAACCGATGCGCCGCTTCTCCGGCGCCAGATTGATGCCGCGCGCGGAATCGAACAGCACTTCGCCATCGACCATCACGCGCCCGCCGTCGGGCTTGAGCAGACCGGCAATCGCGTTGACCACGCTGGTCTTGCCTGAACCCGAACGCCCGAACAGGCCCACCACCGGCGCCTCGGCGCTGAATTCGACATTCAGGTCGAGCGCACCCAGGCGCTTCCTGATGACGACTTCGAGCTTCATGCAAGGCTCGCGGCGCCGGGACCACGCGCACGACGATTGAGCCACTCCGACACCACCAGCGCCGCCACCGACAGCAACACCGAAATCGCACACAACTTCAATATCGCGCCATCGCCGCCCGGGCTTTGGGTCAGGTTGTAGATCGCCAGCGGCAGGGTCTGGGTTTCACCCGGAATGTTGGAAACAAAGGTGATGGTGGCGCCGAATTCACCCAGCGCGCGCGCGAACGCCAGCAGGGCGCCCATGATGATGCCCGGCAGGGCCAGCGGCAGGGTCACGCTTGCCAGCACCCGCCAGCGGCTCGCGCCTAGCGTGCGCGCCGCCGCCTCCAGCCGCGGGTCGATCGCTTCCAAACCCAGGCGAATCGCGCGCACCATCAGCGGGAAGCCCATGATGCCGGCGGCCAGTGCCGCGCCAGTCCAGCGAAAGGCGAACGTAAGGCCAAACACCTGCTCGAAAAATCCGCCCAGGAGCCCCTGGCGTCCGAAAGAGAGCAACAGGAAGTAACCGATCACCACCGGCGGCAACACCAGCGGCAGGTGGATCAGGGCATCGACCAAGGTCTTGCCGGGAAACTGTGTGCGCGCCAGCAACAGCGCCGCGGCCACGGCCAGCGGCAGGCTGAAAAAGACGCTCGCCGCCGCCACCTTCAGGCTCAGGAGAATGATCGATACTTCTTCGGCGGACAGCATGCTGCGATTATCGGGTATCCGCTCGCAACAAGGCTGTCAGCTCTTTGACCATCGTCCTATCGCGTCAAGCACTTTCCGCGCGGTGGCCAGGTGCCGCAGACCCTACTGGCTGGCCGGCATCATGCAGCCGCCTTCAGTGCGGCGCACGCAACCCGACGATGGCTTCGCGGCCACCATGGCTTTCCGATCCCGGCATCGACACCACCGCATTTTCGCTGCCGCATACCGGACAGACAACAAAGCGGTCGCCAGCGCCACCCTGAATCAACGGGTCGCTCGACATGGTGGCCAGTGCCTGACCGAAGCCGGCCTGCTCATACCAGTGCAACACCTCAACATCACATCGCGCGCAGCAGTCCACAAATGCCGGCTGCCCGGTGATCCTGGTGGCCTCGCTCATAGCCCAACGCGCAATCGTCGCTTCAATATGGGCGACACATCGGCCGGCAACGGTACGGGTTCCGGATCGGGGTCCGGATCCTGCCCCGGATTGGGCCTTGAAGCAGGTAGAGGGTTCATGAGGGATCTTCCCGGGTTGCCGTACGGTGCAGATGTTTCGACATTGCAAGCCGATGACGCGCCGACGCGCACCAGGCCGGCGTTCCGCAGGCGCATCCGGCGTCGCGGCAATCGCTGCAAGTGTGGAATGTGCCAGCCCGGCTTGGCCGGCGTCTGTGCCCGATCCCACATAGGCGGAAGGCCGGAGCGGCGGATCGCGCAGACCGCCCATGCTTTTGGCCTGCCGAATCGTGAAAGCGAGCAGTCATGGCGGTCATGGATCCACATGCCGGCGGCCTGGACGGAGCGCACGCCGGCACGTCGGTTATCCCGCGCACTGTCCCGCGGTTCGACCAGCACGCAGGCGCGCAAGCGTGCCGGCGAGACCCGCGCTCTTATTGATCAGTCTTCAGTCGGTAGCCCACTCAGCCTTAATCGCTGCCCCCCCGATCACGGTGCGGCGATGAACCCGAAACTGACCCACACCGCGCGCGCCGCAGCGCTGCGAAGATAGTCGAGTAGCGCCTGCGTGGCCGGGTTCTGCCGCCCCGCCAGCAGCGCAGCTGGATAAACGATGGGCGGATGCAGGCTGTCAGCGAAAGTATCGACCACCCGCACCCGCGGCTCGGCTGCGGCGTCGGTCGCGTAAACGATGCCCAGCGGCGCTTCGCCGCGCGCCACCAGCGTAAGCGATGCGCGTACATTCTCCGAACGCGTGAGTGCCTTTTCGACAGCCGGCCATACGCCCAATTGCATCAGCGCCGCGCGAGCGTATTTGCCGGCCGGCACGCTGTCCGGATTGGCGAGTGCCAGCCGTCCATTGCCCAGGGTGGCGACCAGGGCAAAATTGGGAACGATCGCAAGCTTGATCGGGCTTGCAGCCGGCGCCACCAGCACCAGGCGATTGCCCACCAGGTTGCGGCGAGTGCCGGGCGCCAGCAGCTTGCGTGCCTCGACGTATTCCATCCATTCAAGATCGGCCGAGATGAAAAGGTCGGCCGGTGCGCCGTGCTCGATCTGCCGCGCCAGCGCGTTGCTGCCGGCATAGGACACACGCACCTGGTGCCTCGTGTCGGCGCTGAATGCCTTGAGGTTTGCATCCAGCGCTTCCTTGAGAGACGCGGCGGCGAATACCGTGATGTCGGCTGCCGGTGATTGGCCGCTTGCCGCGACCAGCATGGCGACGAGGCAGCACGCAAAGCGGAAGCGGTGCGTGCCAACGCAAGACACCACTTTGCAGAGCGACCGCCCGTCACGCGCCGCGCTTGTGATCATGCGCAGCACGGCAAGCAAGCCGCTACTCAGGCTGTACGCCGGCGGCACGCAGGATGCGGATATACGCATCCTTCTGCTCCTTGACGTAGGCACCGAGCTGCTCTGGGGTGGACGGTGTGGGCGCGAAAGCCTGCTTTTCCAGCGCCGCCGCCACGTCCGGCCGCTTCATCGCCGCGACGAATTCCCGGTTCAGGCGTTCGACCACATCCTTGGGTGTCCTGGCCGGCGCGAACAGGCCCGCCCATGAAACGATGGCGAATTGCGGCATGCCCGATTCGGCCATGGTCGGCGCATCGGGAAAGGCCGGGCTGCGGCGCGGCAATGTGGTGGCGATCACGCGCAGCTTGCCTTCACGCGCATGCGGGCCGCCGGTGGTAACGGTGGCGATCATCACTTGCACCCGGTTCGACACCAGGTCGGTCACGCCTGCCGGCTCACCCTTGTAGGGAATGTGCGCCATGTCGATGCCCGCCAGCGCGTTCAACTGCGCGAACGAGACGATGCCGGTGGTGTTGCCGGTGGCGTAGTTGAGCTTGCCGGGATTGGCCTTGGCATAGCTGATCATCTCCTGCAGGGTCTTGAAAGGAGCAGCGGCGCTGGCAAAGATGAAAAACGTGAAACGCCCGATATCGGTGATGGGGGCGAAATCGGTGACCGGGTCGTACGGCGGGTTCTTGCGCAGCGCCGGCACTGCCGACATCGGGCTGTTGGTCGCCAGCAGCACGGTATAGCCGTCGGGCGCGGCGTTCACCACCTCCGACCCGGCGATGGCGCCGTCGGCGCCGGCCTTGTTGTCGATCAGCACTGGCTGGCCGATGGCGGTTGCGACCGACTGGCCCAAAATACGCGCGATGGCGTCGGTGGCCGAACCGGCCGGGAACGGCACCACGATACGCAGTGGCTTGTTGGGGAATTGCGCCAAAGCGGGCGCTGCCGAAATGGCCAATATCGCAAGGGCGGCGATGCGCAGAAGGCGATTAAAACTTTGCGGCAGCATCTTTCGTGTCTCCGGAGATTGTGTTGTGATGATTGCTGAATTATAGGTTGCGCGGCCTTGCTTCTACGCCGCCACGCAGACCCGCCGCTCGCCGCCGGCCAGGCTGCGGAGCTCGACGGCCACGCCGTACAGGTCGGATAACGCGTCGGCGTCGACCACCTCCGCGGTGGCGCCGTAGTTCTTCACTCCGCCGCGCGCAATCAGGGCTACCCGGTCGGCGCATTCGAGCGCGTGGTCCGGTGCGTGGGTGGCCCACAGCACACCGACACCGTCAGAGGCCAGGCGCCTGATCTCGGCCAGCAGTCGCACCTGGTTGCCGAAATCCAGATTGGCAGTGGGCTCATCCAACACGATGATCGGCGCGGCCTGCGCCAGTGCGCGCGCCAGCAATACCAGTTGCCGCTCGCCGCCGGAAATGCGGGTGAATTCCGCCTCCGCCAGATGCGCGATACCAACCCGCGCAATCGCGTTGTCGGCATGCTGGCGATCCGCAAGCGCCGGCCCGGCGAAGGCACGCAGATGCGCCGCCCGCCCCATCAGCACCACCTCGCGCACGGAAAACGGAAAATAGCCGCCGGCCGCCTGCGGCACGTAGGCCACCCTGCGCGCCACCTCCGCGCGCGACAAGTCGGCCAGATTGTCAGTACCCAGCCGGATGCTGCCGCCCTGCGCCGGCAACAGGCCCAGGAGGGTCTTGAACAACGTGGTCTTGCCGCCGCCATTCGGACCCAGGAGGCACACCACCTCGCCCGGCGCCACCGCCAGCGAGACATTACAGCCGACCGTGTGCCGGCCGTAGCCATAGTCAAGCGCGCTGCACTCGAGCGTCATTGCCAGCCACGCCTTGAAGTTGCCAGTAGCCACAGGAACAGCGGGGTGCCTATCAGTGCTGTCAGCACGCCCAGCGGCAATTCGGTCTGGGCCACGCCGCGCGCCAGCGTGTCTACCGCCAGCATGAAGGCCGCACCCAACAGGCAGGCCGCCGGCAGCAGGCGCGAGTTGTCGGGGCCGGTGATCATGCGCGCCAGGTGCGGCACCACCAGCCCGACCCAGCCGATCACCCCGGAAATCGAGACCGCGGCGGCGGTCGCCAGCGTCGCGGCGACGATCGCGGCGAAGCGCACGCGACGCGTATCGACGCCCAGCGAGCGCGCCTCTTCGTCACCCATGGACAGCACGTTGATGCGCCAGCGCAACAGCCACAGCACGCCCAGGCCTATGCCGATCGCCGGCAGTAACGCCAGGCTTTCCTGCGGCGTGACCGCGGCCAGGCTGCCGAGCAGCCAGTAGGTCATGCCCGGCAACTGGTTGAATGGGTCGGCCAACACCTTGATCAGCGCGATCAGCGCCGCAAACAGGGAACCCAGCACCACACCTGCCAGCACCAGCAGCAGCAGCGGATCATGTTGCCGATACGCAGCAGCCAGGGCATACACCAGCGCCACC
>JBEIFV010000215.1:0-9175 GCA_040382235.1 Burkholderiales bacterium | reverse complement strand
GGGTTCCGTGCGAGTTGCCGTCAAAGACCGTCTCCCCAGCGATGAAGCTGCTGGTGGCCACCGGCACGGGCAGATCCGGGTGCGCATTGGCGATGCCAGTGTCAAGAACGGCCACCGTGGCCCCCGCACCGCGCGGCGCCGAGGAAACCGCCCAGAACGCCGGAGCGGCGACCAGATCGATCCCATAGGGCACGCTCTGGTCGAGCGTCTCATGGCGTTCGGCCGGGGCGGCGTAGGTCACCCCGTCGGTCACACGCAGCCGTCCGGCGAGTCCGAGCATCCCATTGGCTGGGCCCTTGAGCACATGCAATCCTGCCACCAGCGTGCTTGACCAGGTCACCAGGGTGGCGTCGCTGCCCGGCCGCACCAGACTGGCCACGCCGATCGGCAGCGGCCCGGCCGCCGCATCGACCTCGCCGGATGTCGGCCACAGTTCCTTGTGCTCGAGAAACACCACCGGGTCATCGCAGCGAATCGCGGCCTTGAGCAAGCCGTGGCAATCGGCAGGTGTGCCGGGCGCCACCACCACCAGGCCGGGAATATGCACCCACAAGGCTTCATTGTTCTGCGAGTGTTGTGCCGCCATGCCGTTGCGCATGCCGATCGACTGGCGGATCACCAGCGGCGCGCGTACCTGGCCGCCCAGCATGTAGCGGATCTTCGCCGCCTGGTTGATGATTTCGTCGGCCGCGCAAAAGCCGAAATCGGCATAGCGCAACTCGACCACCGGGCGGGTGCCGCAAATGGCGGCGCCGACCGCCGAGCCCATGATCATCGATTCCGAAATCGGCGTGTCGAGAATGCGTTCGTGGCCGAATTTCTGCTGCAGGCCGCGGTACTGGCCGGCGACGCCGCCTTCCGGCCCGAGGTCTTCACCGAGCGCCCAGACGCGCGGGTCGCGCTCCATTTCCTGCTCGAGCGCGAGGCGCGCGGCCTCGGCATAGGTCATCAGGCTCATGTCGGCCCCCCGATGTCCTGCACGTCGGTGAACGCCATGTGTTCCTCCGGATACGGTGCGGCGCGCGCGGCGTCGTAGGCGTCGTCGATCGCGCGCCTGGCAGCGGCGCGGGTGGCGGCAAGCCGGGCGCCATCGACACCCTGCTGTACCAGCCAGGCTTCCACCCGTGCGATGCAATCGCGCTCGCGCCATAGTTTGACCTCGGCCGGATCGCGATACAGCCCCTTGTCGAATGCCAGATGGCCGTACCAGCGATAGGTGGTGGCGTGCAGGTAGGCCGGACCGGCGCCGGCGCGGATTTTCGCGGTCAGGCGCGCCACAGCCGCATCCACCGCGAGCACATCATTACCGTCTACAGTCTCGGCTGCGATGTCGAACGACTGCGCGCGCGCCACGCCTCCCGGCCCGGCAGTAACTTCGCCGGTACGCTGGGTGACCGAATAGAGGTTGTCTTCACAGATGAACAAGAGCGGCAGCTGGTAGACGCGGGCCCAGTTGAAGGCTTCGAACAGCGGCCCGCGATTGAGCGCACCATCGCCGAAAAAGGCGGCCACGATGCGGTCCTGGCGCAACAGTTTGACCGCCTGCGCAGCGCCGACAGCGATGCTGACACCGTCCGGCACCACGCCGTTGGCGCCCAGCATGCCGAGCGAGAAATCGGCGATGTGCATCGAGCCACCCTTGCCGCCGCAGACGCCGCCGGCGCGACCGAGCAACTCCTTGGCCATGCCGACCGGATCGACGCCCTTGGCGATGGAATGGCCGTGGCCGCGGTGGTAACTGGCGATGTAGTCGGCAGTCGTCAGGTTGGCGCAGACGCCGGTGGCGATCGCTTCCTCGCCGACATACTGGTGGACCGAGCCGCGCGCGAGGCCCGAATCGAGCGCCTGGCCGGCCTGCTCCTCGAATTCGCGAATCAGGCACATGGTGCGATGCATGTCCTGCACGCGTGCGACCGCGGCCGCCGTTTTTTCAGTCATTTGATCAACACCGTGGAGAGGCTTGGAAACGCGATGAGCAGCAGCACCACCAGAAACATGGTCACGGCAAACGGCGCCGTACCGATGAAAATGTCGGCCAGCGAGATGCTCTTGTCCTTCAGGCTGCTCTTGACGACAAACACGGAAATTCCGAATGGCGGCGTCAACAGGCCGATCTCGACGGCAACCACGGTGACAATGCCGAACCAGATCAGATCGACGCCGAACGGCTTCAACAGCGGCAGAAACAGCGGCACGGTGATCAGGATGATGGAGATCGAATCGATGATGGTGCCCAGCAGCAGCACGATCAACAGGAAGACGATCAGGATTATCGGCAGGCTCAGCTTCACCGTACTCACCCAGGCCCCGAGTTGCGTCGGCAGACCGGAGATGCCGAGCATGCGGCTGTAGAGGGTGGCGCCGACCACCAGGATCAGGATGGTGGCGGTGATGTTGCCGGTCTCCTTGATCAGTTTCCAGAATCCGGCAAGCGAAAGCTTGCGGCGCGCGATGGCGATCACCAGCGTGACCGCGGCGCCCGCGCCACCGGCCTCGGTGGCGGTGAAGATGCCGCCATAGATGCCGCCGATGACCAGTGCGATCAGCAGCACCGCTGGGAACATCTTGCGCAGTGCCCACAGGATCGGCACGCCGGTTGCGGCTGCCGGAATCGGGCTTGGCTTGCCGTCGAGGTACACCATGCGCGGGGCCAGGTAGGCCATGCCGAGGATCAGTACACAGTAGCAGCCGGCCAGGAGCAGACCGGGCACCACCCCGGCGATGAACATTTTGCCGACTGATTGCTCGGCCAGAATCGCGTAGATGATCAGCAGTACCGACGGCGGGATCAGCATACCGAGCACCGAACTGCCGGCCACCACGCCGACGGCAAAGCGCGGGTGATAGCCGTAACGCAGCATCTCCGGCAATGACACCTTGGTGAACACCGCCGCCGAAGCGATGCTCACGCCGGTGACGGCGGCGAACACCGTGTTGGCGGCGACGGTGGCGATGCCCAGGCCGCCGCGCAGCTTGGCGAACACCCGATTGGCGACCTCGTAACTGTCCTTGGCGATGTCCGATTCGCTCACCAGGAGGCCCATCAGCACAAACAGTGGAATCACCCCGAGCACATAGTTTGAAATGCTCTCCTCGGCCGACGAGATCAACAGGCTTTGCGCGATCATGACGTCGCCGCGCAGGTACCAGACGCTCAGCAGGGACACCAGTGCCAGGGCGACGGCGACATAGAAGCCGATGTAGACCAGGATTATGATGGCGACCACCGACAACAGGCCGACTTCGAGGGACGTCATCGCTCAGAGCTCCGGCGTGGCGACGGGATCGTCGGGCAGGGGCTCGTGCCCGGTGGCGACACGGATATGCCAGATCGCCTGGAACCCGGTGTGTAGCGCGACGATCGCCGCACCCAGTGCGATGGTCAGCTTGAGCGGCCAGGCCGGCAGGGTGAAATAGCCGCGGGTGCCGATCTGGTAGTTCTGTTGCCAAGCGTCGCCGATCTCGGGCAGCATGCTGCCCGCAAGCCAGGCGAACAGGATGGTGGCGATGGTGTCGATCACCGCCAGCAGCCATTGCAGCGCCCGCGGCCTGCGCAGATGCAGGCGCGCAATGAAGGCATCGGAACGAATCAGCCGGCCGGAGCGGGTGGCGTCACCGAGTTGCAGATAGACGATGCCGGCGATCGAGAACTGCACGAACTCGGGAACGCCCAGCAGCGGCTTGCCGAACAGGGCACGCCCGAGAATGTCGATGCAGATCACCGTCGCCAGCGCGAATACCCAGAACGAACCAAGCACATTGAGCGCCGTGGTGACGAACATCAGGGGGCGGCGAAACATCGCGCGGCGCCGTCAGTGCGGTGCTTGGGTAACCCGCTGTGCCCTATTCGCGATCCCAGTGGCGCAGGATCGGCTGCTTCGCCGCGCGCAACTCGTCCATGTAGGCCTTGAGAATCGCCTTGGCCGGATAACCCTGCTTCTCGTGGTCTTCCGCCCATTTGGCTGCGATATTGGGCATCGATTTGGCCCAGGCCAGACGTGCTTCATTGGTGATCGTGATGAAAGTGCCCTTGCTGTCCTTGTAGGCCTGGATGCCTTCGTCGTTGTCCCTGCGGGCGGCCTTGCCCAGGTAGTCCTGGTACAGCTTCGCGACATCGGCAAGCGCGGTCTTGACTTCGTCGGGCAGGCGCTTCCAGGTATTGTTGTTGACCGAGATGGTGAAGGCGGCCGCGCCGCCGAGCTCGGTGGCGACGTGATACGGCGCCACCTCATTGAGCTTGACGTTCTTGGCGCCGGCGGTGTGGATGGTGTAGGCATCGACCACGCCGGTCTGCAGGGCGTTGTAGGCCTCGTTGAGCGTTGACACCACGCCGGTGGCGCCCATCGCCTGCAGCCACAGCAGGTTGGGGCCGGCGCCGCCGACCTTCATGCCCTTGAAGTCTTCCGGTGCCTTGATCGGCTTGCGCGACAGCACCTGGTAGGTATCAACCACGCCCAGGGTGACCAGGTGGGTCTGGTTGAACTGGGAGAACTGCTTTCTCATGATCGGGTGTTGTTCGGCGACCTTGTCGATGGTGCGTGAAATAAGCACCACGTCATTGGAAGTAAACGGCGTGTAGTAGCTGATGGCATACAGGCCGAGCTTGTCGGTGGCCACCGGCAGCACCGCCACGCCGATGTCCGCCAGTCCGCGCTGGATCGCCTGCAGTTCGCCGCCGACGTTGGCGATCTGCCCGCTGTAGGCCTGGTTCCAGTTGATCCTGAATTTTCCGCCGGCGGCGAGACGGCGGTTGACTTCCGGGATGTAGTAGTCCCGAAACTCGCGGATCCAGGTGACCACCGGCGAGTAGCCGGACACCGCTGTCATGTCGATCGTCTGTTGCGCCTGTACCGATGCGCACGGCGCGAACGCAAGTACCGCAAGCGCAGTGACGGCGAACCGGTGGATGGAATTGCCGAATGCCTTCATGTTTGTCTCCCTTGGCTTGTGCCGACGCCTTCGCGTACGGAATGTCTTGTTTTGAAGTGTCCGCCGGGTCCGCTTGCAAGGAGGAATCATGTTGGCCGCCGGCTCGCAATCATTGGTCGGTGAGCTGAAGGCCTGGGCTAGCAGATTCTTTGGCGTAAATTATTCTAGCAGAGTGGCGGGCGAATACCCTGTGTTTCGAACGATTGGCGCTACACGCATTGCGCTAAGGAAATACTGACCCAAGACGTGAGTCGGGCAGGCCGCTCTTTCCGGCCGCCGAATCGAATCGCTTCTTCAAGCAGCGATGCGTATTCGCGGGCCTTGAAAAGCGTTCTCGTGACCATCCTGCCGATCTTCGCAATCATCAAGTCGGTGCCGGACTCGCGCCTGGTCGCCATGTGCGCATTGCACATGCAAGGCGTTGAGTGGCAGCGGGTTTGCCTGGCATGTGAAGCGCCTTGCGGTACGCCGTCGGCGACTCGAATATGGTCCAAGGTGACAGATGAGAACGCCAAATTCCGTTCGCCCGGCATGGCGAACCATCGTCAATTTCTTTCTGCAAGATCGATGCGAAACGCCGACACGCCAACTCAAGCCCGACAGGCGCGGGCGGCGAGGCCTTATGATGTTGGCCATTGGGGGCAGGAATGACGTTCGGCAGATGGCTCGTGATTGCGCTCGCAGCGTTGCTGGGGTGGTCGGCGGCCGTGCCGGCGGCGCAGCAATTCACCGATGCCTTCGTCCCCGAAGACTGCGGCCTGATGAAGCTGCAGGTGCGCGGGCCCGAGCCGGCCTGCGGGTTTGTCTCGGTGCCGCTGCGCCATGGCGAGGTCACCTTCCCGCGCATTCGCCTGGCCGTGGTGGTGATTCCTGCGCTCGATGTCGACAACCGCCGGCCGGATCCCTTGTTCCTGGCCCAGGGCGGGCCCGGCGGCTCGACCATCGCAAGCTTTGCGCAAAGCCTGCTGGACGATCCGGCCAAGCGGCCGACGCTCAATCGCGACCTGGTGTTGTGGGACCAGCGCGGCACCTATTTCTCGCAGCCGCGCCTGCGCTGCCGCGAGGGTAACGCGCTGCCGCCGGATGCCGACGAAAAGGCGCAGCGCGAGGCGTTTCGCCGCTGCGGTGAGCGCCTGGCGCGCGAGGCCGGCGACCTCTCGGCCTTCAATTCGCTGGAGAACGCGCGCGACATCGACGTCGTGCGTGCCGCGCTGGGCTACGAGAGCTTCAATTTCTACGGCGTTTCCTACGGTACCGAGCTTGGCCAGTTCCTGCTGCGCGAGCGCCCGCAGGGCTTGCGCAGCGTGGTGCTCGATGCGGTGGTGCCGCTGGGCTTCAGCCTGGTCACCGGGGTGCCGGCGGTGCGCCAGCAGGTGATGCCGCGCTATGCCGAGAGTTGCGCCGCTTCGCCCGCGTGCAACGCGGCCTACCCGGATCTGGCCAACCGTTACCAGGCCCTGCTGGAGCGGCTCGACAAGAACCCGGTGCCGGTGGCCCTGGGACCGGCCGCGCGGCCAGCGGCGGCGCGGGCGCCGGCCCCCGCGCCTGGCGGCGAGCAGAAAGCCGCGCCGGCAGCGGCGCGCCCCGACACCCCCACCATCAGCGGGCGCGACTTCGATGCCGCGCTCTACCAGTCGGTCTACCAGCGCGACGCCGTGCCCTTCATTCCCTATATCGTGCAGCGCGCCGAGCAGGGCGACTTCAGCTTCATGCTCAACATCGTGCGCATGATGCAGGCCTCCAACGACGACATGGCCGACGCCATGTACATGACGGTGGTGTGCGCCGAGTTCGGCGACACGCCGGAATCGGCGTTGCAGTTCCCCGGCGTAATCAAGCGCCTGGTAGAAGCCGGGCAGAACGATGCCCGGGAGATTTTGCAACTGTGCCGCGACTGGAAAATCCGCCTGCTCGACAAATCCTTGCTGTTGCCGGTGCGCTCCGACATTCCCACCCTGCTGCTGTCGGGCCGCTTCGACCCGATCACCCCGCCCGAGGGGGCCGAGCGCGTCGCCTCGACCCTTTCGCGCGCCTTCAGCTTCACCTTTCCGCGCGGCGCCCACGGCCAGGCCTTTTTGGTGCCCTGCGCCAACTTCATGATCGCCAATTTCCTCGAGCGGCCGACGCAGGCGCCCGACGGCAGCTGCGCGCGCGAGGCGGCGGCGGCCTTTGTCACCCCGGACCAGCTGATCAGCCTGCCGGCCTTGAAGCGCGGCGGCAGCGCCAGCCTGCAGGACCAGATGGCGGCACTCGCCGGTCCGGCGCAGGCGGTGATCTTTGCGCTATTGCTGCTGTTCAGCGCCGTGCCGGTCTATGCCGTGACGGAAGTGGTGCGCATCTTCCGCCGCCGCGCCACGCCGCTGCCCGACGACTGGCGCGGCCGCATGATTCTGGCCGCGCCCTGGGTGCCGGTGCTGGCGGCGATTTCGCTCTTTGTATTTCTGGCCGCCGCGGTCAACAGCGTAGGTTCGGTGCTTGAGCGCAACCAGTTCCTGCTGCTGCTGGGCGCGGTGCCGGCCTGGGTGAAGGAGTTGAGCTGGGGCCTGATCCCCTTCATGCTCGTGATGCTGCTGATGACACTCACCGTGTTGCTGCTGTGGCGCCACGGCGCGCGCAGCAGGATGGGGCGGCTCTACTACACCGCGCAGGTGATCGCCGGCTGGTCGGTGTGCGTGGCGCTGGTGAAGACCGGGTTGTTCGGCTTTTAGTCAGGGGCGCGGGCGAGCCTGGCGGGACGTTTTTGACTCTTCACTCAGGGTGAGATATTCCCACCAGCCGGATCGTGCGTTGCGCCCTGGCATCGGCTTCCACTTGTAGTCACGCTTTTGCGCCCGTGCCGCGGCCGCATCTTTTCGTTCAGCCTTGACTGACGCGGTGGCGAATTCGCTGGCGTAGCCGCCGCGCTTGACGTGGGCCTTGAAATCATTCCAGGTTTCCGGCTGGCCGAAGCGCTTGTGAACCCACAGGTGGCAGGAGCGGCACACCATGTAGTCGCACGGGGGCACCCACTTGTAAGGTTGCGAATAGTCCTCGCTATGCGGCTCCACTTCGCAGTCTTGATTGC
The DNA here is from genome assembly GCA_040382235.1 of Burkholderiales bacterium. GTDB lineage: Bacteria > Pseudomonadota > Gammaproteobacteria > Burkholderiales > JAEUOS01 > JAEUOS01. The sequence continues at coordinate 1,182 of JBEIFV010000215.1, read as the reverse complement.
CGCATAGCTGGCATGGCGGCCTGGTCGGCTCGCTTTTTCCCAGGGCGCGCAGGCGCTTGTACTCAAGGTACTTCGCCTCGCGTTCCTTGCCGGTATAGCCGTTGTAGGACTCCATTGTTTGCTCTCGTCAAGACGTGGGAAGTCGAATACCGATCATACGGCCATTGTCCTGCGGACAAGCCAGGGTATGCGAAGCAACGGCGCTTCAGCTCGCCGTGAGCGGTGGTGGAAATCGCACTGCGGATTCCAGGGGCCCATCGGCGTCGAACAGGTTTTTCCGGTGCAGCGCCCGGCGCGTGGCAGAGGCAATCGCGCGTCGGTACGCCACCGGCCATGAGGCGACGTTCGTGTTGGGTGAACGGGTGATGGAGCGCGGCAAGGCCAGCGGCGCGCGGCCGGGGCGGCTGGTGCGCCCGGCGTAAGCCTATTCGGCGCGCGGCGTGGCTTCGAGCGTTTTCCCGGGTGCCCGGGAAAGCGCTGCCAGAAGGCGTTCCGCGTTCATTTCGGACCTGAGCAAATGCGCAGTCTCAATGAGGCTTTCCAGTTCGTCGGCCGCGATCAACGCCACGTCCCCGCCTGTTCGGCGCCGCACGACGATGACTTCGCGGTCATTGACAACGCGATCCATGAGCGCCTTGAGTTGCGCGCGGGCCCGGCTGTAGGTGGTTTCGACGGTCACGCTGGACTTTCAGTTCGCTTATAGAGATCAAGTACACGGCGACGCAGACGGGCGTACCGTCTTCTGACCGCGCTTGGGCTTGCTGGGTTTGGGCAGCGGCTCACCCGCGCCCACATAAAACGACAAGCCAGTGTCCAGCGCGTCGATGGCGTTGCGCAAGGCCTCGCTTTCATCGGCACCAAAGGTGATCGCCTCAGGCACATCGGCGAATGTCACCAGCACGGCGCCGTCATCGGGCGTCAGGGTTACGGGGTAGTCGTACATGTCGGACTCCAATTCAAGGTTCGACAATAAGCAAAAGTGTCGTGCTTTTCAATCAGGTGAAATGCCGGGCGGATGTAGCGCACCTTGCGTATGTTGAACGCCATTTTGTGGGCGTAAAAGTGCCCACCATTGACCCCGTCGACCCATTTTGTGGTTGGAGGAAAATTGTACTGCAAATATTAATGGGCATTTAAATGGGGGTATAGATTTAAGTAAGCACACTACGGATTAACACGGCG
>JBEIFV010000214.1:0-9191 GCA_040382235.1 Burkholderiales bacterium | reverse complement strand
GTCTGGGTGCAGCCGAGTTCAACCAGCAGCGCCATGTCGGCACGGCCGCAGGCGATCGCACGGCGATAGGTCTCGATGGCCGCGCCGAAGCGACCGAGCTCGCGCAGGGTGCGCGCCAGGTCGCGCAACAGGCGCGGGTGGGCCGGCGCCAGCGAGCACGCGCGGCGGTACAGTTCAACCGCGCGCGGCTTGTCGCCACGGCGCGCATGCAGCAGACCCAGGCGGTGCAGGGCCTCGACATTGTTCGGTTCGCGCGCCAGCAGCTGTGTCAGCGCGGCTTCAACCGCGGGTGGCGCGGCAGCGGCGCCGGCCGCGGGCCCGCGAAGAGCAAGGGGCGCAAGCCCGAAACCGGGATCAGCCATGGTCGGAAACAGGCTGCTCACCACCGGTAGGTCGCGCGGCCCGGACACGCCCGCGATGCAGGCTGTGTGCCGATCTCGCACAGTGGCGTGAATTGCATACGTGTGTCCCAGGCAGGCGCACCGCGGATACGGTCACGCCACTGATCAACAGATCGATCCAAGTCTAGGCGGCCGATGTTGCAGCTTGCTGACAATTCACGAAAAAGCAGCACGCAAACGCGGCACTCAAAAGCAGCGCGCAAACGCGCGCCGTGCCTACAGCCCGTAGGTCTTGCGGAACGCTGCCACGAAGCCCTTGCCGCGGCCGTCGGGGCGCGCATCACCTGCACGTTCGGCAGCGGCCAGCGCCTCGCGCGCCATGCCGGCGCGCGCATGGGCATGCGCGCTCAAGGTGTAATGGGTCAACAAATCGATCGGCTGCCCGCGAAATTCCAGTGGCGCCGCTGCCAGCAAGGTGGCCGCATCGGTGTTGCGCCCGGCCTCCATCAGCAAGCGCGCGAGCGCGTGCGTGGCCTCGGGATAAAACGGATCGAGCGCGCGCGCGCGCCGGTACTCCGCTTCCGCCAAGCCGTTGCGCAACAGCGTCGGCACTTGCGTATCCATGCGGTACAGATGCCCGCGCAGCACATGGCTATAAGGCTTGAAGGGATTGACCGCCGTCGCACGATCGAGCAGCCAGCGCACCTCGGTGATCAATGGTTCGTTCTGCGCAGGCGGCGCCGCCAGCGCGCGCTTGAACGAAAGGTCGGCATGGGTGATCAGCATGGTGTCCTGCCAGGGTGCCCAGCCGTGGGCGCGGCCGAGCAAGCGCGCCGCGCTATCGGCATCGCCACGCGCATGCGCCTGCCTGCCGGCCTCGTAGAACACGCCGGCGGCGGCGTTGGCCAGCGCATAGGCGACAAAGCCTGTCAGCCCCAGCGCAACCACCGCCAGCGCGGGGCGCAGCGGCAGGCGTGCCTGGCCAGCCGCGGCGACCGCTTCTTCAAGCGCCAGATTCGCCGAGCGCGCGCACATCAGACCGGCCAGCCAGACAATCGGCGCCATGTACAGGTTGAAATTGAACACGCTGTGCACCGCCAGCGCCAGCAGGCCGCCCGCCAGCCACGCCGCTTCGGCCCTGACCGCCGCTTGCCGGCTCGACCACAACGGCCGCAACAGGCGCGCGATGCACCACATCCCGGCCAACACCAGCAGGGCCAGCGGCCATCCGCCTTCGGCCGCCAGTTCCAGATAGTCGTTATGGGCATGAAAGCCGGCGGTCTCGTCGCCGGCGCCACGATAGGCCGGATACAGGAGCCACCAGGTCCCCAGCCCGTAACCGTGCCAGGGCGCGGCTTGCAGCATGTCCCACGCCGCGGCCCAGATCACAGTGCGCCCCGTCATTTGCCCGGCGATGCCAAGGCCCCCGGCCTGCAGGCGGGCCAGCAGGTCGCCACGACCGTCGAGCAGCGGGAACAGCAAGGTCATCGCCGCAAGACCGGCACCCACCGCCAGCACGATCAGCGCCAGCCGCCTCGCACTCAAGTGCGCGCGCAAGGCCCAGGCCGGAATCAGGAGCCCGCAAATAAGCCCCAGCAAGCCACCGCGACTGGCGCTGCCGATCAGGGCCAGCACCAGCAAGGCAGCGGCCACCGTGCACAGCAGCACACCTGGCACGCGTCGCGCCGCGGCCCGCTCGCCGCAAAACCAGGCCGCCAGCGCGAACGCCGCGAGGCTCAGAAAGGCCGCGAAATTGTTGACATCGATGAACAGGCCCGCCGATTGCCGGCTCAGGAACACGCGCGCGAACAGCGACCACAACGCGCAAGTGCAAGCCAGCAGCACCACCAGGGCGATGGCGATGCGCCAGACCGCAGGCGCGGCGCGCGACAGGCGCCCGATCAGGTAGGCCACGCAAAACCCGCCCAGCACCGCGGCTGTCACCATGCCGCCATGCGGCGCCGGATTCCAGATTTGCTGCAACGCGATCCACAGGCCGGCCGCGGCCACGCAATAGTCGGCGGGGAGCAAGGCGGCGGGCGCGCGCGCAGCCCAGGCACGGGCGATCGCGATCCACGCCGCCAATGCCAGGGCGGAAACACCCAGCGCCAGCGCCACCCCTTCGTCGCCGGCGCCGCCGCGAAAGAAAAACATCGCCAGGATCGCCAACGCGAACAAGCTGCCGGCCAGGCCGGGGGCAAGCATCCCCCAGATGCTCTCGCCGCTGGCGGATTCCGCCTGCCAGGTGCCGTCGGCTGCGCGAGTCACGACCTGATACGCCTATCGCGGCGTGCCGCGCTGCGCGCCCAGCTTGTCGCGATATTCCTCAAGCACGTTGTCGATCTCAACAGCCTTGAGGCCGGTCAACGGCTCGGCCTGGCGCATGGCGTCGAACGCGGTCTTGTCGCGATACAGGCGCATCAGCTCGGTGCCATAGGTATAGAGCTTGGCGTTCTTGGCTTCGCAGACGCCGATTTCGCTGTTGGCCTGGGTGCGTGTCTGCGCCAGCGCGGCCTGCAACTGCCTCAACTGTGCATCGCGCGAAGCGAGTGTGCGCTGCGTTTCGGTCTGCAACACGCCGGCCGCGCCGATGCGTTGTTCGGCCTCCTTGAGCTGGCCCTGCAACGCAGCCAGCGCGGCCGCCTGTTCCGCCGCCGCCGCTTTCTCGCGCTTGATTTCCTCGGCCAGCACGCGCGCGCGACCCGCCGCGGCCTTGAGTCCCGCGGCGGTCTTGTCGGCTTCGGCCAGCTTCGCCGTCGCGGCCTTGAGCTTGTCGTCGACCTCGATCTTTTCGCGCAGCAGCACCGCCTTTTCGTCTTCCGCCTTCTTCAACGCCTGCTGGGCGCGACGCGCCACCTCGCGCTCGCGCGCGCCCTTCTTGTCCTTGTCGGCCTGCGCGAGCGCCGCTTGCGGCACTGCCAGCAGCGCGCACAGTGCGAGCAGCACCCAGCCGCGCGCGGCAGCGCGCATGGGGCGATCAGAAGCGGCCATTGAGTTCCACCTGCAGCACATCGACATTGAACGGCGCCCACGGCCCGCCGGTATAGGTGATCGCCTTGGTGCTGGTCCAGCGCATGCTCATCCAGGCGTTGCGGTCGATGCCGTAGCTGGCGCCCACGCTCCAGCCCTTGTAGTTGGTGCCGCCCAGGTTCCAGGTGGTATCGGTGAAACCATCGAGCACGGCGTCGCGTTCGAGCATGCGATAAGCGCCGAACACCTGCCAGTCGCCGGCATTGCGCATGGCGCGGTTGCCGACCTGCGCGCGATACTGGTAGCCGGTGGTCTTGGGTTCGAGATCGAAGCCGGTGCGGCCACGGATCTCGGCGCGATCAAAGCCCAGGTTTTTCACGTAGTCGGCGGTGAGCGTGACAAACACCGGGTCGAACTGCGCCAGTTCCACCGTCGCGGTGATGGCCAGCGGCCTGAAGCGCGAGGCCAGGCCCCACAACACATTGTTGGGGGCCGCCGCCAGCGGGTCGGCGATGTTGAAAAGCGTATTGCCCTTTTGCCGCATGTTGCGCCGGTATTCGCTGATGCCGTAGAGCGTGGTGCCCAGACTGCCGGCGCGTTCCTGCACACCTTCGATGGCGCGATACGCATACTGCGCGATGCCGAACTTGGCGCGGGTTTCCTCGTTGATCGCCCATTCGGCGCCCACCTGCACGCCGGTCAACCAGCGGTCCTTGCGGCTGGCCTCGAGCTCCTGCAGGGGAAACGCGCCGGCGGTGGCAAACGCGACTACACGATCGGAAAGACGCGGCTTGATGGTGGCGGCCACACCGTCAAAGGCCAGATCGTCGGCCCACACCAGGTCGGTCGAGAAAAACGGGTTGGGCATGCGCCCGCCATCGAGCGAAAGCCACGAGGTCGGCTGCCAGCGCAAATAGGCGCGGTCCAGGCCGACGGTGTAGCGATTGAAGTTGTTGTTGCCCGCGCCCAGGGTTTGCGAGGTCGAGGCCGGGCTGGTGAGGCTGCCGGTGGCGATGCGAATCCCGGCCGAGACGTTCTCACCCACCTTGGCCAGCAGGCCAAAGCGTGCGCGCAGGGTGAAGCGGGTGCGGTCTTCGGTGGTGTTGATCAAGTCCGGCGCATAGGCAGGGTTGCCGGCCGCACCCTGTGCCTGGTAGAAGGCGGCCGAGGTATTGGTGCGATCGAACAGCTCATCCTGCAGGCGCAGGCGGATATCGCCTTCGAAGCGGATGCGCTCGATCCAGTCGGGCAGGGTGCCGGGGTCGCCCCAGCGCTCGCGCTTGGCCTGCGACAGCACTTCCTGCTTGATCTGCTCGCGAATTTCGGTTTTCACCGTCTCCGACACGTAAGGCACGCGCACCACCGGCTTGCCGTCCGGCCCGATGCGGGCCGACTGTGGCGCCTCCGGCGTGGCAGGCCGCGCCTGCGCGCGTTTCATCAGGTCGGCGGCTTTCTCGCGGCTTAGCAGCCCCTGCTCGACCAGCGCCTCGATCAGCGCCTGGGTGGTGGCGCGCAATTGCTCCAGGTCTTCGCGTTCGCCGGCATGCACAGGCGTGGTCAAGGCCAGCGCCAGCAGGGTGACAAGCGCGAGATGACGCGGGCGAATTCGTCGGCTATTCATTTTTTTTGACGCATCAGGTTGAACGCACTCGGGGCTTAACCCGAAGCGCGCGAGGTGAACTGGAAACGCAGGGGTTGCGGCATGTCGGCCGGCGGCGTCAGGCGCAGGCTGCGCACGTCGGCCAGGACCAGGCGCAACTCTTCATCCACCTCCGCGTCGCCGGTAGGCGTGAGTTCGAAGCGCTTGATGCTGCCGTCGGCTTCCAGCCAGATCTTGTAGTTGGCGCGGAAGTCGCGGTTGCGGCTTTTGGCACCAAGCCGCTTCTTGATCTCGTCGTGCAGCAACTGCTGCGCGACGTTGGTGAACATGGCGAACTGCGTCCGACTGGTACCGGTGGTCGCCGGCCCGCCAGTTACCGGCGCCGGCTGGCCGATCTTGCTCATGTCATCGCTTGTGACCTTGCCGCCGCTGAAGACGCTCGGTCCGTCGCCGGCCGCGCCTTCCATCTTCAGGCTCTGGTCGGGCGCCGCCTCGGTCTTCTGCTCCGTCCGCTCCATCTTCATCTCTTTCTGCTCCCTCGGCGCTTCCGGACGTTTTTCCTCCTTGGGCGGCGGTGGCGGCGGCGGCGGCGTGGTGGGAATCAGCGAAATCTTCGGCGGCTTCTTTGGCCCGCCGCTGCTCTTCATGTTCATGAAGTAGTGCACCGCGCCGCCAATCAGGGCGAGCAACAGCAGCACCGCAACCCCGATCAGGAGTTTGGTCTTCATCGAACCTTCGCCCGCTTCGGCCATCTCAGGTGCCGATCCGCGCCGTGGCCAGGCCCAGGTTGGAAATGTTGAGGCGCCCGGCCAGGTCGATCACCTCGACCACCCGCGCGTATTCGGCTTGCGGGTCGCCCTTGATCACCAGCGACATGTCGGGCGCGCGGCTGTGCACGGCGGTGAGCAGCGACTCCAGCTCGCCCATGGTGACCGAGGCGCCGTTCAACAACAGGCGCCCGCCCGGCATCACCTGCACGATGCGCAGTTCCTTCTTCACCGTTGACGGCTTGTTGCTGGGCTTGGGCAGGTTGATGGTGAGGCCCTGCACCGAGGCTGTGGTCATGAGGATGAAGATCACCAGCAGCACATAGGCCAGGTCGAGCATGGGTGTGACGTTGATGCTGTCGTAGGGTTTGGTTTCGGCCTGTACCTGCATGTCATTTCGCCCTTACCGTGACCAGGCCCACATCGACGATGTCGAGCCGTTTCATCATTTCCAGCACCTCCATCACCTTGCCGTACTGCACCCGGCCGTCGCCCTTGACAACGATCGGCAGCCCCGGGTTGCCGGCCTTGAGTTGTTCCAGGCGTGCTTCCAGCGACTCCATGGTCATGGGGTAGGCATCCAGGTACAGGTCGCCGCGCTCGGACACGGTGACCGCGCGCGTGCCCGGCTTGGCCAGGCTGGCGCTGGTCTTGGCCTTGGGCAAATCCACCTTCACGCCCTGCACCGAAGCCGTGGTCATGATGATGAAGATCACCAGCAGCACATAGGCCAGGTCCAGCATGGGCGTGACGTTGATCTCGTCGTAGGCCTGGTTTTCCGCCTGAACTTGCATGGTTCGCGCTGGCTTTAGGGTTCGTAGAGTTCGGCCGACTTGGTGCGGAATTCGTCGGAGAACACCAGGATGTCGGAGGTGACCTCCTTGATCTTGGAGGCCAGCCAGTTGTAGCCGAACAGCGCCGGGATCGCCACGCCGAGGCCGGCGACGGTGGCCACCAGCGCCGCCGCGATGCCCGGCGCGATGGAGTTGACGTTGACATCCCCCGCCGCGGCAATCGCCGCGAAGGTGATCATCACGCCCACCACCGTGCCCAACAGACCCAGGAAGGGGCCGCCGGCGATCGCGATGGTGAGCAGCACGATCTGGCTATTCAGGCGCTGGCCTTCGCGCACGATGCCCGCGTCCATCGAGGCGCGAATCGCTTCGAGTGCCGCCAGCGAGAGGCTGCGGGTCTTGCCCTCACGCGACTGGTGCTCGAAGCGCTTCTGGATTTCGCCCAGGCCGATGGCGTAGATGCGGTAGATCGGCGAATGCCTGATCGCCTTTTCGTTGGCCAGCGCAGCGGCTTCCGGGTCGCCGGGCGTCAGCAGTTGCGCGGACTTCTCGCGAAAGCGCTTGACGAAGAAGTCGTTGCCCTTTTGCGCCTTCAGGATGAAGCTGGTCTTGGCCACCATCACCCACACGCTGATGACGAACATCACCGCCAGGATGGCGATGACGACCCAGCCGTCCACGGTGAGGGCGCCGAGCAGGATGCCCATGTAGGAGGCCTCCTCGCCACCACCCTTTTCCTCGGCCACCACCAGCGGCGACTCGGCCATTTCGGCCACGGCGCGGGCGCGGATGTAGTCCGCCGCACGCGCCACGCCGGACAAGCCCGCCTCGTCCAGTTCGCCCTTGAAGCCTTCGCCCAGCACGGCCGCGCCGGCTACGTCGGCCAGCGCGAAATCGCCGGCACCGGCCGCCGCGCCATCAATGTAGAACGTGATCTTGCCAGCCGCGACCGACACCGCGATGTTTTGCCAGACGCCCGGCTTGAGCGCGGTGGTGGCGGCCGCCTTGACGGTGCCGGCTACGGCTGACAGATTGCCGCCGGAGAATCCGATGGTGAGCGCCTGCGCACCGCTGCCCAGCACCATCAGCTTGCCTTCAGGCGTGGCGGCCGGCTTGACCCAGGCCGAGAACGTGAAGCCGTTCGCGGAGGTCACCCGTAACGACTGCGAGGCCGGCAGGTTGATCGATTCGGCGCCGGTGAACACCACCGCGCCGCCCATCGGGCCGGCGGCCTCCGGCCTGGCGGTGGATGTTTGTGCGTTGTTACCGTTGCCGGTGGCGTCGCGCACGCCTTCCCTGTCGGAAAAGTGCAGCACGAAGATCTGGCTGGCGTCGTAAGTGCCCTTGGTATCGCCGCTGGCGGGCGCGGCCGGGTTGCCCCACTCCATGATGAAGCTGTCGGTCTTGGCGTTGGGCGTGATTTTCGGCACCAGCACCCAGGCGACGCCCAGTTCGTTGGCGGCGTCGTACTGCTCGATATGGAACTTGAGCGGCAGCTTGCCGTCGGCTGACATGAAGCGGATGTCGCTGCCATCGGGCTTGGCGTCGGTGAAGGTGAAGTTGCCGCTGTGCAGGCGCACCGCGATGGGCACACTGGTGGCGCCCTGCGCCAGATTGCCGGCGGCAGCGGTGGCGTCCAGGATGATCTTCTGTTTCTGGGCCCAGTCGGCGGCGTGCGCGGTGACCGTCGCCAGACACAAAAACCAGCAGATGGCGATCCGGGAAATCAGGGAATTCATGGCTTTTACCGTTGGAATTGGGAATCGCGCCTGCCGCTCCCGGAGTCTGCCGACAGCGGCAGCTCTGCACGGCAGGCACGCGTTGATCGCTGCAAACATGCCGCGGCGAAGGGGCGGATGGTACGCAGCGCGCTTTTCAGACATGTGACATGGTTTCGTCATTCGCCGAAACCGACAAACTGGTTGCTGGTGGTGGCCTGGCGGGCTTCGGGCGGGCGTGTCTGCGCCACGGCGGAAGCCTGGTCGGCGGCCGCGCGTGCCGCATCGCCGCCGGTGGCGCCCAGCGACCCGGTGACAGTGCCGCTTGTGGTGGCCGGCGGCGGTACGCCGGCGGAGTCGCCCTTCACCTGCACGTTGTCGCGACCCACAAAAATCGGGGCGGCGCCATCGAAATTGCCGGAGGAGCGAATACCGGCGTCGCCGGCATTGATCTCGCCCTTGGGCGCGGCCAGCGTCACGTCCGAAGGTGGCGCGCCCGGGCGGGTTTGCAGCGTGCCGATGCCGCTGCCCGAGACCGAGCCGGAAATGTCGGTCTGCACGTTGCCGGAAGAGTCGATGAAGATGCGCGGCGGCGGCGCGCTGGCGGCGGTCTTGGCACCACGGCCGGCGTCGATATTGCCGTCGGACGACCAGATCAATATGTTGCCGCCGCCCAGGGTGAACACGCGCGACTGGTTGACCAGGAAATCGTTTTTCACCAGCGCGTTGATGTCGCCGCCGCCGACAGTCAGGACGCCCAGTTCGTTTGCGCCCTTGCCGGTCGAAGGTCCCGGCAGGCCGGCATTGGCCAAGCCGCCGGGCACGAAGATGTTGATGTCGCCGCCGCGCTCGGTCTTGATCTGGCTCGAATACATGAGCAGGTCGCCCTTGTAATCCGCACCGGGGAAGAAGGTGCCGATGGCCGCGCTGCCGCGCGCATAGGCGCTGTCGCGCGCGGCGATATGGCGGTCGCGCGCGGCCGTCGACTCGGCGCGCGCGGC
>JBEIFV010000213.1:0-9214 GCA_040382235.1 Burkholderiales bacterium | reverse complement strand
TCGCGGTGGTCTTCGCCGGCCGCCGCCCGGAGCCGCTGGACGCAGCGATCGCGGCGGCGGGCGCCAGCGCCAGCAACGCGCTGGCGGTGCCGACCGATGTCGCCAGCGAAGCCTCGGTGCATGCCTTGTTCGCGCGCACGGTGCAGAAATTCGGCCGGGTGGACGTGGTGTTCAACAATGCCGGAGTCAACGCGCCGGGCGTGCCGCTGGAGGACTTGAGTTTCGAGCAATGGAAGAACGTGGTCGACATCAACCTGACCGGCATGTTCCTGTGTATTCGCGAAGCGTTTCGCGTGATGAAAGACCAATCGCCGCGCGGCGGCCGCATAATCAACAACGGTTCGATCTCGGCCCATGCGCCGCGACCCAACTCGATCGCCTATACCGCCACCAAGCATGCTGTCACCGGCCTCACCAAGACCGCCGGGCTGGACGGCAGGAAGTACGACATCGCGGTGGGCCAGATCGACATCGGCAATGCCGCCACCGAGATGGCGGCGCGCATGGCCAAGGGGGTGCCGCAGGCCAATGGCGAGATCGCCATCGAACCGCTGATGGATGTCGATCACGTCGGTGAGGCGGTCGCCCACATGGCCATGCTGCCGCTGGCCAGCAACATTCCGTTCATGACCATCATGGCGACCAAGATGCCGTTTGTCGGGCGCGGCTGAGTCCGGCCCGACAACAGGAGAGGCAGCCCCGCGAATGCGTCAGGACAATACGGTTGCCCTGCCGGTTTGGACCCTGACCGGCCCGGTTGCGGCGGCGATCGTGCTGGCGCTGGCGACCGTCGGCATCACCGGGGCGTGGATGACAGCGCTCACTGCCATTGCACTGATCGCCGCGGTGCTGGCGGCTGTGCATCACGCCGAAGTGGTTGCGCATCGCGTCGGCGAGCCGTTCGGCACCTTGATCCTTGCGCTGGCGGTGACCGTCATCGAGGCTTCGCTGGTGGTATCGATGATGCTCTCGGGCGGCCCGGGCGCCGATGCGCTGGCGCGCGACACCGTGTTCGCCGCCATCATGATCGTATGCAACGGCGTGGTCGGACTGTGCCTGCTGGTCGGGGCATTGCGCCATCATGTGCTGGTGTTTCGGGTCGACGGCACGGTGCCGGCGTTGTCGGTGCTGGCGGCGCTGGCCACCCTGACCCTGGTATTGCCGGACTTCACCACCACGACCCGCGGGCCGACATTTTCGACTTCGCAACTGGCCTTTGCCGGCATCGCCTCGCTGGTGCTCTACGGCGCGTTCGTATTCGTGCAGACGGTACGCCACCGCGACTACTTCCTGCCACCCGACACCGGCGGCAAAGACTCGCACGCCGCCCCGCCGACGGCCTGGGCCACGACCATCAGCGCGGCACTCCTGCTGGTGTGCCTGGTGCTCGTGGTCGGGTTGGCGAAAATGTTGTCCCCGGCCATCAAGGCAGCCGTGACGGCCGCCGCGGCGCCGCCAGCGGTGGTCGGCGTGGCCATTGCGCTCTTGGTGCTGCTGCCGGAAACCATGGCTGCCGTTCGCGCGGCGGCGAAGAACCGCATGCAGACCAGTTTCAACCTCGCGCTCGGCTCGGCGCTGGCGACCATCGGCCTCACCATTCCGGTGGTGGCGGCGGTGTCGGTTGCGCTCGACTTGCCGCTCACCCTCGGCCTGTCCGGCAAAGACCTTGTGCTGTTCGCCATCACGATGCTCGCCTCGGCCCTCACGCTCGGCAGCGGGCGGGCCACGGTTCTGCAAGGCGCTGTTCATCTGGTGCTGTTCGCCGCGTTCCTGTTTCTCGCGGTGGTGCCCTGAGCGGCGATCCTGGCCGCCACCCTGCTCCCCTCTATTGATCCCGACCCCACACAGAAGCCCAATGAAGCGCGACCTCTACACCTCACACGAACTCGGCCGCATGCTGGGCCCCCGATCGATTGCCGTAGTCGGCGCGTCGGAGACGCCCGGCAACTTCGGCCGCCGCAGCATCGAGAACCTGTCCGCCTACACCGGCATCGTGCATGCGATCAACCCAAAGTACCCCGCAGTGGCCGGCCGCCCGTGCGTGGCATCGCTGCGCGCGCTCGACCACTCGCCGGACTGCGTGGTGATCGCGGTGCCGCGCGAGCATGTGGAACCGCTGGTCGAGGAGGCGGCCAGCATGGGCGCCGGTGGCGTGGTGGTCTTCGCCTCGGGCTATGCGGAAACCGGCATCGAGGAGCGCATCCGCCAGCAGGAGCGCTTGGCCGCGATCGGCCGCGCCGCCCGCATGCCCATCATCGGGCCCAACTGCATCGGCATCGTCAACCACGCGATGCGCTGCGGCTTGACCTTCATGCCGCATTACCCGGAAATACCGGCGATCACCGGCAACATCGGCATCGTCTCGCAATCCGGCGCCATGGGCTACATCTTCGTGCAGGCGCCGATGCGCGGCGTCGGCTTCACCCATTACCTGGCCTCCGGCAATTCCTGCGATGTCGACGTGTGCGACATGGCCTCATACCTGGTGGATCAGCCGGCGGTTACGACCATCGCCTTCCTGTTTGAAGGCCTCACTGACGGCGAGCGCCTGATCCGCCTGGGCGAGCGCGCGCGCGACGCGGGAAAGACCATCGTGGCCTACAAGATGACCGCGGGCGAAGCCAGCCAGCGCGCCGCCATGTCACATACCGGGTCGCTGGCCGGAACCGACGCGGCTTACGCGGCCGCTTTCGCCAAGGTCGGCATCATCACCGTGGACAACATGGAGGCAGTGCTGGAAACAGCGCAGTTCTTCGCCAAGGCACCGGCGCCTTCAGGCAAAGGCCCTGCCGTGCTGGTGGGCTCGGGCGGTGCCGGCGTGATCGCCGCCGCCAAGGCCGAAGCCGCCGGCATGCTGCTGCCGCAACCGGATGCAGCGGTGGATGCCAAGCTTGCTGCGGAAGTGCCCGACTTCGGCTCGACCGCCAACCCCTGCGACGTGACCGCCCAGGTGTTGAACCGGATGGATTCGTTCGCACGTTGCATGAGCGCCTTTCTCGACCACCCCGATTTCGATGCGCTGGTGTTCCCGGTGGCCTACTCGCACCCGATCGCGACCATGACCCGCTACAAGCAGGTCAAGGAGTTCTCGGCGCTCTATCCGGCCAAGGTGATCTGCCCGATCTGGTTCCCGGAATGGCTGGAAGGCCCGGGCAGCCGCGAATATGAAACCGACGAACGCATGACGATGTTCCGCTCCACCGAGCGCTGCATGCAGACGCTGGCCGCCTGGCATCGCCGCGCCGATCGCGCGAGCTGGCCCAAAAGCGCGCGCCTGACCAAACCGGCAACGCTCGACCTGGTACCCGGCACCATGACCGAGCGCGCTTCGAAAGCCGCGCTGGCCGCCTACGGCATCCGCGTCACCCGCGAAGCCCTGGCCACCGATGTTGCCGGTGCCGAAGCCGCCGCCGCCGACATCGGCTACCCCGTCGCGCTCAAGATCGAAAGCCCCGACATTCCGCACAAGACCGAAGCTGGCGTGGTGCGCCTCAACATCCAGAACGCCAGCGACCTGGGCCGCGCCTACGACGAGATCACCGCCGCTGCCGGCCGCGTGCAACCGGCCCCGCGCATCGCCGGCGTGCTGGTGGCCGAGATGGTGAAGCCGGGCCTGGAAATCGTGATCGGCGCCACCATCGACCCGCAGTTCGGCCCGCTCGTCACCGTGGGCATGGGCGGCGTGCTGGTCGAACTGCTGCGCGACGTGCAGGTAGGCCTGGCGCCGGTGACCCAGGCCGAGGCGCGCCACATGATCGACAAGCTCAAGGGCCGGAAACTGTTCGACGGCTTCCGCGGTGCGCCGCCGGCCAACATCGACGCACTGACCGACATGGTGGTGCGCTTGTCCGAACTGATCGCCGACCACCGCGACCGCTTAAGCGAGATCGATATCAATCCGGTGCTGTTGGCGGAGGGCGGCGGCATCGCGGTCGACGCTTTGCTGGTGGTCGATTAAGGCGCCCCACCGCGACGCCGTGAGCGGCTTCACCGACCATTTGCACGAGGTGTTCGGCGCCTTCGGCCCGATCACGACGCGGCGCATGGCCTGCACGTCACGCATGCCCTGCGCTTTCAGCCCCATCCAGTCTAAAATGCGCGCCTCCGTCGCCGCGTCCCGAGGCGAAGGCCCTAATCCCAGGATCACCCGTGGCACTCGTTTTCCTAGTCCGGCACGGCCAGGCTTCGTTCGGCACCGCCGACTACGATCGGCTTTCCGATCGCGGCCGCCAGCAGTCGCGCTGGCTGGGCGAATACTTCGCCGGCCGCCAGCTGAAATTCAGCCGCGTGGTGGCCGGCACCCTGCGCCGCCAGCGTGAAACCGCGCGTGAGCTGCTGGAGGCGATGAACGACGGCGTGCCTGTGGAGACCCATGCCGGCCTCGACGAATACCACGGCGAGGCGCTCTATGCGGCGCACACCGGGGGGCGCAATCCACTCGACCATCAACGCAGCGACTATCGCGACTACTGGCGCACCATGAAAGCCGCCATGCATGCCTGGGCCGCGGGGGAACTGCCCGGCGTGCCGGAAACCTGGGCGCAGTTCGGCGCGCGCACCCGTGCGGCTCTCACCACCGCCGCTGCCGGCTTGAAGCGCGATGACTGCGCGCTGCTGGTGAGTTCCGGCGGCGCGATCAGCCGCACCATGGTCGACATTCTAGGCAGCCCCGGCGCCATCGGCGTGGAATTCAACCTGCAGTTCCGCAATGCCGGCTTTTGCGAATTGATCGTCGCCGGCGACGGCCCGAGCCAGGAGTACCGGCTGGTGGCCTTCAACGCCATTCCGCACCTGGATACGCCCGAGCGGCGCGAGGCCATCACCTTTGCCTGACGTGTTTCGAGCTTCCACTTTTCCCGCCATCATGAGCCTCTGGCACACCCCCCCCAGCCTGGAACAGATCAACCGCAGCCACGACAACACGGCTGTTTCGCAAATGGGCATCGAGTTCACCGAGGTGGGTGGCGACTACCTGGTCGCGCGCATGCCGGTGGATGCACGCACCCGCCAGCCGGCCGGCCTGTTGCACGGCGGCGCCACCATGTTGCTGGCCGAGACCCTGGCCAGTTGCGCCGCCTGGCAGACCATCGACCGCACGAAGACGGACGCAGTGGGCCTGGAGATCAATGCCAACCACCTGCGCGCCAGCCGCGAAGGCTGGGTGACCGGCCGCGTGATACCGATCCACACGGGGCGGTCGACACAGATATGGGAAGTGCGCGTCACCGACGAAAAGGATCGACTGCTGTCGATCTCGCGGGTGACGATCTCGCTGATCCAGAAGCAGGCTGCCGCGGGGTAGCGGTACCCCCTCACCGACGGCTTTTAGGCAGTCCGGCCGGTCAGCCTTTGTCGTCGATCCACATCACGTGGCGACGCGGCGCCGAGCGGGGGAAAACAGCGCGAACGCGTTGCAAGGCCGGGAGTACGGCACGCATCTCATCAGCATAACGGGCCGCCATGCGTTGCGCATCCACAGTCGAGCCGACGCCGGCGCAGCAGTAATCCGCCAGACAGATGTCTATGCGCTGCGCGCCACTGCCGGACTCCTAACAGACATGCAAGGGCCAGCAATGGCATTCGCGCGGCTTGAGTCCCCGCTCGTGCAGGGTGCAACGATTGCGTGAATCGGGGAACATGCAAACCTCGCCTTGGTCAAGCATCGCAAAACCGTCATGCAGGCTCACACGCTGACCGAAGGTTGCGGCCACGGCGGGGTCGGCATGGTCCGCGCAATGGTGGGCAATGGCATCGTGTTCGGCCGGCGTCAGGAAGATCGAGCCGGACTTGCAGCAGGCCGCGCCTGTGGCGTCGCAAGCCCCGCACAGGCGTTCGAGGACCTGATCGGCAGACATTGGCGGCAGGCGCGTCGTGCGATACGCGTCAGCGCGCGTTCACCTGCGCCCGGGCAAACCCGGCGGTCTGCTTATAGCGCGCGGAGATTTCCTCCAATTCGGCCTGCGGGATCACGTCGTTGACGTGTCTGAAGCCTTCGGGCGCACGCTCCTCGGCCAGTTGCATCACCTGATCCGGTCCGTTGCCACGATTGGCCAGCACGATCTTCCCCGTAGCCTCGCGGCGCTCACCCTCGTAGCGCGCCAACGCAGCCGGAATATCGGGCTCCTCCACCAGCGCATGCACCATGCTCTCGGTATCCAGGATCGCCTGCGAGGCGCCGTTGGAGCCGATCGGGTACATCGGATGCGCCGCGTCGCCCAGCAGCGTCACGCGACCGAATGACCAGCGTGGCAAAGGGTCGCGGTCGCACATCGGGTATTCGTATGCGGGCCCGCCGTTTTCGATCAGGGCGGGCAGGTCCAGCCAGTCCCATTTCCAGCCGGCGAACGGGCCGGCGAACACCGACTTGTCGACCTGCTTCGACCAGTCCTGCTTGGGTGGTGTATCGCCCGGCACCGCCAGTTCCATGATCCAGTTGGTCAGGTTGCTGCCGGTTTCCTCGAACACCTTGCGCGAGATCGGGTAGATCACCGCCTTTTGCGTGGCGTGGCCAGCCTGCATCATCGAGCGGCCGGTGAGGTACGGCGGCCACACGCAGGCGCCGCGCCACAGCACGCGGCCGGAATAGCGCGGCGGCCCTTCGTCCGGATACAGCGCGGCGCGCACGGTGGAATGGATGCCGTCGGCGGCGATCAGCAGGTCGGCCTCGACTTCTGCCACCGCCTCGCCGCTGCGGCGGTTTTCAAACACGGCCCGCGCCTTCGGGCCATTGCCATCGAAGCTTTTGATCGCATGCCGGGTGAGAACATGCTCCGCGCCCAGGCGTTCGATCGTCTTCTGCAGCAACATGAAGTGCAGTTCGCCGCGATGGATCGAAAATTGCGGATAGTCGTAGCCGCCGGCAATACCGCGCGGCTCGCGCCAGATGGCCTGGCCGTGCTTGTTGAAATAGGCAAGCTCGGCGGTTTCTATTCCGAGCGCCTTCAGGTCTTCCAGCAAGCCGAGACCGCTGAGAATTTTTACGCTGTGCGGCAGCAGGTTGATGCCGACACCCAGCGGCTCAAGCCTTTCCACCGCCTCGAACACCATGCAGTCGATGCCCTGCCTGTGGCACTGCAAGGCCATCACCAGGCCGCCGATGCCGCCGCCGGCGATCGCCACCCGGGTAGTGAACTTGTCCATTTCGGAATTCCTGAATTCATGCATGCTTGCGGGTGCGACTATAGCAAACGCTGCCTGGTCAAAGGGCCCACGCTCCGAACTGACCTTGACTTGCGGCGCAGGGGCCTCGTACTGGTCCTAATATTGATATTTTTAATTTAATACTTTAAAATAATCAAATATGAAAGGAATCCCGAGAGCGCTGGGCGAGAAGTTGGCGGCGGCCGCGCGCGCGTTTCCCGCCGTTGTACTGACCGGGCCCAGGCGTGCGGGCAAGACCTGGCTGTTGCGGCATGCCTTTCCTCAAGCATCCTACTTCCTGCTCGAGGATCCCGAGGTCGTATCGCGCCTGCGTGCCGATCCCCAGGGGTTCCTGGACGACGTCCGCCTGCCGGTGATACTCGACGAGATCCAGAACGTGCCGGAGGTCTTCGCCCACGTTCGCGCGCGCATCGACCGCGCACCTTCGCGCAAGGGACAGTGGTTCCTCACCGGGTCGCAGGAGGCCCCGTTGATGAGCGGCGTCTCCGAATCGATGGCGGGCCGGGCCGCGATCCTCCAGTTGCTGCCGCTTTCGACGCGCGAATCCCCGCGCGTCTCCATGCTGAGAGGCGGATACCCCGAGGTCGTCGCGCGGCCAGCGGCGTCAGGACTCTGGTTTTCCTCCTATCTGCAGTCCTATCTCGAACGCGATGTGCGCTCGGTGCTCAATGTGCGCGACCTCGCCACTTTCCGCCGCTTCCTGAGCCTGCTGGCGAGCCGGCACGGCCAGCTTGTCAATCGCGCCGACCTGGCGGCACCGCTGGGCGTGAGCGTTCCCACGGTCAACCAGTGGCTGGGCGTGCTGGAGACCACCGCGCAGATCCTCGTGATACCGCCGCTCTTCGAAAACTTCGGCAAGCGCCTGCTGAAATCGCCGCGCATCTACATCGCCGACCCGGGGCTCGCATGCCACCTGCTCGGCATCGACAGCAGCGCCGAACTGGCGAGATCGCCTTTCGCCGGTGCGATCTTCGAAGGATTCATCGCCTCGGAGATCGTCAAGTCGCAGGCCAGTCGCGGCGTGCGGCGCGAGCTCTATCACTTCCGCGACGCCCAGGGACTGGAAGTGGACTTCGTGCTTCCCCGACCCGGCGGAAAGCGCTGGCTGGTCGAATGCAAATTCGGCCGCACCGCGACGCCTTCGATGACCCGCCCGATGCAGCAGCTCGCGCGGGCAATGCCCGAAGGCGCGCGTGCCGGCTTGCAGAGCTGGCTGGTGCACCAGGCGCCGCGCACCCCGCTCGACTCGCATGCCATTGCACCAGGCGTCAAGGCATGTTCGTGGCAAACCTTTGTCGAAGGACTTTAGCCGGAGCCGGTCGCGGCAAGCCGTCGACTGCCCACCGCGGCGGCGGCAACAGCTTCGAAACCGCCCTGCGGCGCTACTTGAGCGCCTTGTAGCGAATCCGCTTCGGCTTGGCGCCCTCTTCACCCAGTCGCTTCCGCTTGTCGGCCTCGTACTCCTGGTAGTTGCCGTCGAAGAAGCTCCACTGCGAATCGCCTTCGGCGGCCAGGATGTGGGTGGCGATACGGTCGAGGAACCAGCGATCGTGCGAGATCACCAGCACGCTGCCGGCAAATTCGAGCAAGGCATCTTCCAGTGCACGCAGGGTTTCCACATCGAGGTCGTTCGAGGGCTCGTCCAGCAGCAGCACGTTACCGCCCTTCAAGAGCGTCTTGGCCAGGTGCAGGCGGCCGCGCTCGCCGCCGGACAAGTTGCCGACCAGCTTTTGCTGGTCGCCGCCCTTGAAGTTGAAGCGGCCGAGATAGGCGCGCGAACTCATCTCGAACTTGCCCACGGTGATGATGTCGGCGCCGGCCGAGACATCATCGAACACGGTTTTCTTGTCCGACAGGTCGTCACGGGTCTGGTCGACCACCGCCATGCGCACGGTGGAGCCCACCACCACCTCGCCGCTGTCCGGCTTCTCCTTGCCGGTAATGAGCTTGAAGAGGGTCGACTTGCCGGCGCCATTGGGCCCGATGATGCCCACGATCGCGCCCGGCGGAATGGTGAACGACAGCTTGTCGATCAGCAGGCGGTCACCAAAGG
>JBEIFV010000212.1:0-9355 GCA_040382235.1 Burkholderiales bacterium | reverse complement strand
GCCAAGGCCAGCACCAAAGCCATTTCCAGAAAAATGATCCACATACCACCTTCAAACATGCTCTGCTCCGGCTTGAACCCGGGCGCCATTCTAGTCGTGGCATTGTTGGCCGGCTGCGCGCAAGTCGAACCGCAGCGCGGCGCAACGCCGGCAATTGCCGTGCAAACCCCGGCGCCGCCACCGCAGGTCTGCCCAATCCCGCCCACGTCCACCGCCCCTGCCGCCTGCGCTCCATGCGTGTGCGACAAGCCACCCGAGCCGCCTCCCAAACCGGCATGGCAACGCGCCGACTGGACAGCGCTTCCCGGCTGGTCCGGTGATACGCATGAAGATGCCTGGCGCGCTTTTGTCGCTAGTTGCGTGAGCTTGCGACGTCAGGCGCCATGGCAGGCGGTGTGCAGCGCGGCCGAGCGCGCCCCGCCGGCGCAGGCGCGCGCATTTTTCGAAAGCCAGTTGCAGGCATGGCGCCGGGTGGATGCCGCGAGTGGCGCGCCGCTGCCCGGCCTTGTCACCGGCTACTACGAACCGCTGCTCAACGGCAGCCGCACGCGCAAACCGCCGCACGTGCACCCGGTATATGGCGTACCTGACGACCTGTTGACCATCGACCTGGGAGACTTGCGCCCCGACTTGAAGGGCCAGCGCCTGCGCGGGCGCATCGAAGGGCGCCGCGTGGTGCCCTACTTTTCACGCGGCGAGATCGAAGCCCGGCGTGGTGTCATCAGCGGCCGCGAACTGGTTTTCGTCGATGACCCGATCGACCTGTTTTTCCTGATGATCCAGGGCTCGGGGCGGGTCAGGCTCAATGACGGCAGCACCTTGCGCCTGAACTATGCAGACCAGAACGGGCACCCGTATCGGTCGATCGGGCGCCTGTTGATAGAGCGTGGCGACTTGAAGGCCGAGCAGGCGTCGATGCAGGGTATCAAGGCCTGGGCTCGCGCCAACCCGGCCAAACTGGCCGACCTGCTCAACGCCAATCCGAGCTACGTGTTCTTTCGCGAGACCGGCATCACGCGCGGCGACGGCGCCGACCTGCCGGGGCCTTTGGGCGCGCAGGGACTCGCGCTGACCGCCGGCCGTTCGCTGGCGGTCGATCCCGCCTTCATGCCCTTGGGCGTACCGGTATGGCTTGCCACGACCTGGCCCAACACCAGCCGCCCGCTGGAGCGGCTGATGCTCGCGCAGGACACGGGCGGCGCGATTCGCGGCGTCAATCGCGCCGACTACTTCTGGGGTTTCGGCGACGAGGCCGGGCGCGAAGCCGGGCGCATGCGCCAGCAGGGAGAAATGTGGCTGCTGTGGCCCACGGTGGCGGGCGAACCACCGCGTTAGGCAACAGGTAGAGCAGGGGCTTGGCGCCGCCGCTTTCTTAAGCCGCCTGGCGTTCAGCCTTGCGGCGGTCGTGCTCCTTGAGGTGTCGCTTGCGCAGGCGGATATTCTTGGGGGTGATCTCGACCAATTCATCGTCCGAGATGAATTCCACCGCCTTTTCCAGCGTCAGTTCGATCGGCGTAACCAGACGCACGGCTTCATCCGTGCCTGAGGAACGCACGTTGGTCAGTTGTTTGCCCTTGATCGGGTTGACCACCAGATCGTTGTCGCGCGAGTGAATGCCGATGATCATGCCTTCGTACAAGGCCTCGCCGGGCGAGACGAACATGCGGCCGCGATCCTGCAGTTTCCATAGCGCATATGCCACTGCTGCGCCATCGTCCTGACTGATAAGAACACCGTTGTGGCGCTCGTCCATGTCGCCCTTGACCGGACCGTAGTCGTCGAATATGTGGCTGGCCAGGCCGGTGCCGCGGGTGAGAGTAAGGAACTCGCCCTGGAACCCGATCAGCCCGCGCGCGGGAATCCGGTATTCGAGCCGCGTGCGTCCCTTGCCATCGGCCGCCATGTCCTGCAGGTCGCCGCGCCGCCGCCCGAGTTCCTCCATGATCGCGCCCTGGTGGCTGTCTTCGACGTCGACGGTCAACAGTTCGTAGGGCTCCTGGCGCTCGCCGCCCACATCCTTCATCACCACACGCGGACGACCGACGGCCAATTCATAGCCTTCCCGGCGCATGGTTTCCAGCAGAATGGTCAGATGCAGTTCGCCGCGGCCAGACACGATGAAGGTTTCGGTGTCAGAGGTGAATTCGACCTTCAGGGCGACGTTTGACTGCAGTTCGCGCTCGAGGCGCTCGCGGATCTGCCTGCTGGTCACGAACTTGCCTTCGCGCCCGGCCAAGGGCGAGGTGTTGACCATGAAATTCATGGTCAGGGTCGGCTCGTCGACCTTGAGCAAGGGCATGCCCACCGGGCTGCCTGGATCGCACAAGGTCACGCCGATGCCGATATCCTCGACGCCGTTGATCAGCACGATGTCGCCGGCTTCGGCCTGGTCGACCACGGTGCGCTCCAGCCCCTTGAACACCAGCACCTGATTGACCTTGGCGGCCACCGGCGTGGCATCCGGCCCGTTCATCACGACAACCGACTGGCCCGAACGAATGCGCCCGGCGGCAACGCGGCCAACACCGATACGGCCTACGAAACTGGAATAGTCGAGCGAGCAGATCTGCAACTGCAGCGGCGCTTCCGCATCAGCCGCCCGCATCGGCACATGCTTCAACACCGCCTCGAACAGCGTACGCATGTTCGGCTCGGGCTTGTTGTAGTCAAGCGTGGCCCAGCCATTCAAGGCCGAGGCGAAGACCACCGGAAAATCGAGTTGCTCTTCGGTGGCGCCCAGTTTGTCGAACAGATCGAAGGTGTGGTTCACCACCCAATCCGGACGCGCGCCCGGGCGATCGATCTTGTTGACCACCACGATCGGCTTCAAGCCCAGCGCCAGCGCCTTGCGCGTGACAAAGCGGGTCTGTGGCATCGGCCCCTCGACCGCGTCGACCAGCAACAGCACGCCATCGACCATCGACAATACGCGCTCGACCTCGCCGCCGAAATCGGCATGGCCGGGGGTGTCGACGATATTGATATGCGTGCCCTCGTATTCGACAGCGCAGTTCTTGGCCAGGATGGTGATGCCGCGCTCGCGCTCGAGGTCGTTGGAATCCATCACCCGCTCGGTCACATGCTGGTGCGCGGCGAAGGTGCCGGCCTGCTGCAGAAGCTTGTCAACCAGCGTGGTCTTGCCGTGGTCGACGTGGGCGATGATGGCGATATTGCGCAAATTGCGGGACATGAAGACCTCGAAGGCGATGGATTCGCTGCGCCGCTGCTTTTGGCTCAAAAACGCATGGAGCGTTCCTAAGCAAGAATGCTGCAACGCAAAACCCGCCATTGTACTCCGCGAATGTTACGAAGACCATTGTTTTTCAAACATTTTTTGCGCCGCAGCATGGTGCGCTTGGGCAAATGCAGGGCGCGAACAGCAATGTGCCGAATCGGCATCGAAGGGCGCAGGCGCAACACCGACCTCGTCGCACCTCATCGTCGTCACACCCGAGGACGCGCTTGCAAGTCGTGGTTTCGCAACCGTCGGTTGTTCGGAAGAATCAAGATCGACCGCCCGTCCCGCTTCAGGCCCCGCTTTGCGCGCGTGCCAGCGCGGCCCCCGCGCCCAGCGCCGCCAACTTGGCCAGCGCCACTTCGCGCGACATCGGTGCCATGCCGCAGTTGGTGCACGGGTAAAGCCGCGTGCGGTCCACGTACTTGAGCGCCTCCTTGATGGTGCCCGCCACCCGCTCCGGGGTTTCCACAGTGTCGCTGGCAACGTCGATCACGCCGACCAGCACATCCTTGCCCTCGAGCAGCTTGATCAGATGCATAGGCACATGCGAGTTGGCGCACTCGAGCGACACCTGGTCGATGCGGCTCTTGGCCAGCGCCGGAAAAATCGCTGCGTACTGACGCCACTCGCCGCCCAAGGTCTGCTTCCAGTCGAGGTTGGCCTTGATGCCGTAGCCATAGCAGATATGGACCGCAGTGGTGCATTTCAGGCCTTCGATGGCGCGATGCAGGGCATCGATGCCCCAGGCAGAGACGTCGTCCATGTACACATTGAACGCCGGTTCGTCGAACTGGATCACATCGACTCCGTCGGCCTCCAACGCACGCGCTTCCTGGTTGAGCAGTTCTGCCAGCGCCATCGCCAGCCTGGCCTTGTCGCCATAGTGGCGGTCGGCGATGGTGTCGACAATCGTCATCGGGCCTGGCAGCGTGATCTTGAGCTTCTTGCCGGTGTGCGCGCGTGCCAGACGCGCCTCGGTCGCGTGTACCCGCCCTTTCAGCGTGAGCGGCCCCATCACCACCGGCACCATGGCATCGTAGCGGTTGTTGCGGATGCCCATTTTCACCTTGTGCTCGAAATCGATGCCTTCAACGAATTCCAGGAAACCGTGCACGAAATGCTGGCGCGATTGTTCGCCGTCGGTGATGATCGCAAGCCCTGCGTCTTCCTGCGCCTTGATCCATAAAAGGGTGGCGTCGCGTTTGGCGGTGGCGAGGTCGTCGCCCTGCGCGGCCCACTGCGGCCACAGCTTGTTGGGCTCGGCCAGCCAGAAGGGCTTAGGCAGGCTGCCGGCGATGGTGGCGTCGAACATGATGATGGCCTTTGAAAGTCGGGGAAAGAGCGAAGCGCACAATCTTAGCGCAGGTCGCAACGCAATCCCGATCCGTGGCCGCACGAGCTTGAGCCAATCTTGGCGGCGGGCGTTACTTGCAAAACCGGCCGGTCGCTACTCGCCAGAGGATTCCGCGTTCGTCGCGGCCTGATTGCCCGACCGGCCGCCATACCGGTGCGTCCAGTTGGATCGCGGTGACCCGGCTTTCGTCCCACAGCAAGACCACGTACAGCGAGGCCGGACTGAACAGCATGTTTTTCTTCGCTTCGTTGAGTTCCGAACCGCGCAGGATCAACGCTTCGACCACATGCTGGCGCGACCAGCCGTTGATGGTGTCCTGCAGTGCACAGACCTGCTCGCGCACCAGCGCGTGGGCGGTCGCAAGGGGCAGAAGCAGGCAGAACAAGAGCAAAAGGCTGCGCATTGACACGTTTCCAACTGATGTACCCGGGTTGCGGCCAGCCGCCGCGGCAAGCTGATCCGAGCTGGATGGCAACTTGCTACGCCTGCCTGGATCCGGTAGGAGCCGGTGCCACGACTCCACAATCAAGTGCGAATTTGGAAACATGGATACTCGAAATATCGGCAGCATTGCGACTAAACGTAGGCCGCCCGCCGACCAGCCGTTACACTTCGGAAACATCGGCTTAGCGTCGAACCCGGCCCTGTTGATGCCGCCTTCTCTTCTCGTAACCGCGCCACAAACCCAACGCCATTCATCCCCCATGCTCTGGAACTGCCCCTACTGCAACCATGCGATCACGCCCAAGACGCTCAAATCGGTCAAGCTCGAAGCCGAAGGCGGGCGCCGCGCCATGCTTTGTCCGGCGTGCGACCAGGAAGTCGAGATGGATGTGCATCCGGCCGAATATTGGCAATTGGCGATCCCCGCGGTGGGCCTGTTGTTTCTGTGGTGGGCCAGCAAGAGCGGGGGCGACACGGCCATGGTGCTTGCCGGTGGCGTGGTTGCGGCCGGTCTGGTGACGACCATGGTGGTCAAGAAGCGAGTGTTGGGACCCTGGCGCCGTTTTCGCGTGCCGCCGGGCAAGGCTCCGCGCAAACCCTGATTCTGCGGACGGGACGACACTGCCTTACTGCGCAAGCGCATGCCACAAGATTCTTGCCGGCATGGACCGCGCCTGCCGTCGCCGCGCAGGCCGCCCGCTGGTCCAGGTGATCGGATCGATGCGCGCCTGAAACGTTTTCGACGCAGCGCTTGCATCGGATTGCCTTTTAATTTATAAATTGATAATTAAAGGATAATCCAGCAATATTGGTGCAAACGCCATTTGTGCCGACAATCATTTGCATGCATTCCCGCCCGCATAAAAGGACCCTTCATGGAACTCGGATTTTTCACCATGCCACTGCACCCCCCGGGGCGCAATTACCTCGAAACGCTCAAGGAAGATCGTGAAGCCATCATCATGGCCGACCGCCTGGGTTTCACGGAGGCCTATGTGGGCGAACACACCACCGACCTGGCCGAAACCATTCCCTCTTGCCTGATGTTTCTGTCGTCGCTGGTGCATGCGACCTGTCGCATCAAGCTGGCCACGGGCACGCTCAACTTGCCCAACGGCCATCCGGCGGCCTTCGCGGCCAACGTGGCCATGTTGGACAACATGCTCGAAGGGCGCTTTATCGTTGGTATCAGCCCTGGCGGACTGCCGTCCGACATGGAAATGTTCGAGAACCTCGACCGCGACCGCAAGGCCATGTTCCTGGAGTGCATCAACCACATGATCGCCCTATGGACCGGCGAAGCGCCCTACAACTTCAAAGGCAAGTTCTGGAACCTTTCGACCGAGCGCACTCTGATTACCGAGATCGGTCAGGGCACCATCCTGAAAACTTATCAAAGGCCGCACCCGCCGATCGTGATCACCGCGGTGGAGCCTTTCTCGTCCGGTGTAACCGCAGCCGCAGCGCGTGGCTGGGAACCGATTTCGGCCAACTTCCTGTTGCCGCAATGGGTCAAGTCGCACTGGGGCAAGTATGTGCCAGGTTGTGCAGAAGCCGGCCGTCCGGCGGACCCCGCCAACTGGCGCGTGGCCAAGACCGTATTCGTGGCCGAAGATGGCGCCGTAGCGCAGAAATACGGCAAGGCTGAGGGCGGACCTTATCATTTCTACTACAAGCAACTGCTGTACAAATTGAAGCGCGCTGGCCGCACCAATCTGTTCAAGGAAAGCCGCGACGCCCCCGATGACTCAGTCACCCTCGATGGCGTGGTCGACCGCCTGGTGATCGCCGGCACCCCGGAGGAAGTGGCCGAGCAAATTTTGGCCTTCCGCCAGGAAACCGGCGACTTCGGCACCTTGCTCTATTGCGGCATCGACTGGACCGATGGCACCCTGGGTCGGCGCTCGATGGAATTGATGGCCGAAAAAGTGATGCCGCTGGTGAATCAGGCCATCAAGTCGGAAAAACTCCTGGCGGCATGATGCTGGTGGGCGCCAGGCGCGCCCACTCGCCACACTTGCCCCCTTGATTGAGGGCAAGGAAACCGATGGCTGCAAATCCACCGCAGCGGCCCATTATTTGCCGCCTTCTTGGCCCAAAGCCGGGATATCGGACTTAGAGTTCGGCAAAAGCTGTCCTCGCTGGGACCGATTTTTTGCTTTCGACGCGCTAACTCCGACAGGTCGTTAGGCATCGGCAGACGCCAGGACTGCAACCGTCCAGACTTGAATCAGTGCAGAGCCACCGCCGTATTGCGAATGATCGCGTGCGGTGTGCGGTACTTCTCGGCCTGCACTCGTTCGTCGTCGGTCTTGGTCTGCGCCTGCATGTAAGCGCCAAGCTGGCGCGACAAATCCACCGCGCGCCGGCCTTCAACCATGCGTAGCGCCTCGAAGCGTGCCAGTGCCTCTGGAATCGAAGCGCATTCGGCAAGTGCGTCAGCCAGCACGCAAGCGTCGCTGACCGCCTTGGTCACGCCCATGCCGCAATGCGGCCGCGCGACGAATGCAGCGTCGCCCATGATTGCGACATTGCCATAGGCCATGCGCGGCACCACTTGGTCGAAGATCGGCTGGATCAGCGGCTGCGCGGTGAGGTCGACGATCTCGGCGAACTGCGGCGCCAGCAGCCTTCGTGCATCGGCACGCATCTGGGCGATATGTCGCGGGTCCAGCAGATGCGGCGCAATACCACTCAGGTAGGTAATGCCGTCAGTGCCTGTCATCAGACGCGGCAACGCCTCATCCTCATCCGCCGGGCGGTACCAGACAAAGCTGAAGCGCCGCAAACCACTGTCCACACCGCCATCCATGCCGGCGATCGGATAACCGATCATCTGCTCACCGGGCGGAATGCAAAAGCCGAACTTGCCCACCAGGGTATCGAGCGTGTGCCGAGAGATGCGACTTTCCTCGACCATGCCGCGCCACGCGACATAACCGGCATACTCCGGCTTGACTTCGGGTGCGAGTTCGGCGCGCACCGCCGAACGCAGGCCGTCGGCAGCCAGAAACAGGTCGGCTTCACGCATGACCCCGTCGGAAAAGCGCGCACGCACCGGCACGCCTGGCGCGGGTGTGGATTCGAACCCGGTAAACGACACGCCATGGTGCATGGCCGTCGCAGGCACCTGCGCTCGCAGCAACTTGTAAACCCGGCCCCAGGCGGTGAACACCTGATCGTAGCGCCAGGACTCGATCACATTGCCCGCCAAATCGAAGACGACGCGATCATTGACAGTGGGCCCCAGTTGCGAGATGTCGCAGCCGGCGCGTGCCAGCGCACGATGCAGTTCGAGGTGGGTGGCAATGCCGGCGCCGCGTGCTTCGAGCTCCATGCCGGCCTTTTCAAACACATCGACCTGCCAGCCGGCCCGCAGCAGCATGGCAGCCGCGCTCAAGCCCGCGACCGACCCACCGACAATGATTGCGCGTCGTGTCATGTTCCTACCAGGGTTTGATCACAGGTTTGCAGAAATACGCAGCAAGCCCGCCATGCCGGCACGGCTCTCCGGGCCGAGCGTCGAACAGGTCAGGCGCCCAGATACAGGTTCTTCACCAGATCATTGTTTTCGAGCTCGGCCACATCGCGGCTCTCGAAAGCGATCTCGCCATGAACCAGCACATAGCCGCGGTGCGCGATCTTGATGGTCTGGTGGAAATTCTGCTCGGCCATCAGCACGGTCATGCCGTGCTTGCGGTTGAGCTCGCCGATCTTCTCGATGGTCTGCGACACCAGCAAGGGCGACAATCCGACCGAGGGTTCGTCGACCAGCAGCAGTTTCGGTGCCGACATCAGCGCACGTGCGATCGCCACCATCTGCTGCTGTCCGCCGGACATGCTGCCGGCGAGTTGGCGCCGCCGCTCCTTCAGGACCGGAAAGGTCGCGTAGCAGAATTCGAGGTTCTTCTCCAGCGTGGCGCGCGCCGCCGGCCGGTAGGCGCCCAGATACAAGTTCTCTTCCACGGTCAACTTGGGGAACAGGCGCCGCCCTTCGGCCACCATCGCCACACCAAGGTCGACGATCTCCTGCGGCCCCTTGCCGATCAGGTTGTGCACCACCCCATTGATCTCCAGGGTGATGCTGCCGCTGCGAGGGGTGACCAGCCCGGCCAGGCACTTCATCAGGGTGCTCTTGCCGTTGCCGTTGGTGCCCAGGAGGGCCACGGTCTCGCCCTCGCTCACACTGATCGATACCCCTTCGAGCGCGCGCACCGCACCGTAGCTGGCGGATATGCCTTCGACTTTGAGTTCAAGCGCCAAGATAAGCCCTTTGCACGTCCGGATTCTTTACCACATCGCCGGGCGTGCCGTTGGCG
>JBEIFV010000211.1:0-9503 GCA_040382235.1 Burkholderiales bacterium | reverse complement strand
GCGCGCCAGTTGGGCATCGAGAACTTCGCGGTCAAGGGCGTGCAGGGGCGCGGCGTGGTGGCCAACCTGCGCGCGCATTACGGCGATGCCCACACTGCGGTCGGCTACGACCAGTTGATGCGCGTGCTCGAGGCCGACCAGGTGAAGGTGGAGGAGGGCGACATGCTGCTGCTCTATACCGGCTGGACCGACCTGATGATGGGCATGAACAAGCAACCCGACATGAAAGTGCTCGACCATGCGTGCGCCGGTCTCGACGGCCGTGATGAAAAGCTGCTGAAGTGGATTGCGGACTCCGGCATCGCCGCGCTGATCGCCGATAACTACGCGGTCGAAACGCATCCGGCCAAGGCGCAGGAAGGGCGGCGCCCGGCGCTGCCCCTGCACCATCACTGCCTGTTCAAGCTTGGCATTCCGCTGGGTGAGATCTGGTGGTTGAAGGATTTGGCCGACTGGCTGCGCGCGCATGGGCGCAGCCGCTGCTTTCTCACCGCACCGCCTCTGCGCCTGCCAGGCGCGGTGGGCTCGCCGGCGACGCCGATCGCCACCGTCTGAGGGCGATTGGGTCTATGCCGGGAAACTTCCCGACGTGCTCGAACGAGAGGGCATGAGCATTTGCCCGCTAGCGATCGTCGCCGGCTATCGCATTCCCGGCAGGGTAAGACCTACCTGAGCGCGTCGAATGCGCTGGGGTATACTTGTAAAACATTGTTTTACATCGAGGTGGCGTGGATGGAACTGGTGATCCGGAAAATGGGTAACTCGGCCGGCTTGGCGCTGCCGGCGCCGCTGTTGCGTGAGTTGGGTCTTTCGGTCGGCCAGACGCTGCTTGTAGGGCGTTCTGGCGACGGCGCGCTGACGCTCAAACCGACCAAGACGAGAAAAAAATACAGTGCGGCGGATCTCAACGCGCAATGCGATCCGCGCGCGCCGATGCCCGCCGACCTGGTGGCTTGGGAGGCGATGCGTCCGGTGGGTAACGAGGCGCTGTGACGCGCAAGGCGCCAAAGCAAGGCGACATCGTTCTAATCGCGCTCGACCCCACCGCGGGCACCGAAATCCGCGGAACCCGGCCGGTATTGATTCTGTCGAACGCGGAATTCAACCGCAATGGCCGCGCGCTGGCAGCGCCGATCACGCAGGGCGGCAGCTTCGAGCGGGTAGCGGGGTGGGCGGTGACGCTGATGGGATCCGGTGCGGCGACGCAAGGCGCCGCCGTGGTCAGCCAATGCCGTGTGCTCGATCTGGCTGCGCGTGGTGCGCGCAAGATCGAGGCGGCGTCAAGCGAAGTGGTGGCGGAGGCATTGGCAAAGTTGCAAGCCATGGTCGAGCCGCTCGATTAATGTTTCTTGGCCGCCGGGTTTCTGATCAAAGCTCTTGGCAATCTTGGCGTTCCGTCGCGTAAGAGTTGGTGCCTGAAGGACTTGGTCAATCAGCGGCTAGCATATGCACAGCCGCGGCCTCCTCACCGCGCCGCCCTTGCGCCTGCCGGGTGCAGTGGGCTCGCGGCCAGCGTATGAGGTCAAATAGGTCTATGCTGAGCCGCTTCCAACGCCTTTGAAAGGCACATAATGACCATTTGTCCGATAGCGATCGTTGCTGGCTGCAAAAAGTGCCCGGCTTTTTCCGTATGCCCGTTGAAAACCGTGATCGGCGACGCTGAAAAGCCGGATGCGGTCAAGGGCAGTGCCGACACGGCCAAGAAAAAGGGCTGAACCCAAGCCTCAAGCCGGCGTATCTATGACTCGCAAAGCTGGCGCTGCTTCAGGTGCTGCCGCCGCGTGCGTTGTGCGAGAGCGGCGCAGCATGGTCACGGGGCAGGCGATCTATTCGCCTACGTCTGCGTCGATGATCAAGCGTTGGTAAATCATTTCAGATTGAACATCTTGCTAGGCAGATAGGTGACGATCTCGGGAAACACCCAGATCAGAACCACCGCAAGCACCATCAGGAAGAAGAACGGCAGCGTGGCACGCGCGACATAGAACATGTCCTTGCCGGTGAGCCCCTGCAGCACAAACAGGTTGAAGCCCACCGGCGGGGTCACCTGCGCCATCTCGACCACCAGCACGATGTAGATGCCGAACCACAGGAGGTCGATGCCCGCGGCCTTGACCGACGGCAGGATCACCGAGGCGGTCAAAACGATCATCGAGATGCCATCCAGGAACATGCCGAGGATGATGAACAGCACTGTGAGCACGGCGATCAGTTGCCACGGTTGAAAGCCCTGCGTGCCGATCCAACTGGCCATGGCGCGTGGAATGCCGGTGAAGCCCATCGCCACGGTAAGGAACGAGGCGCCGGTCAGGATGAAGGCGATCATGCAGGAGGTGCGCATCGCGCCCATCACGCTGTTGGCGAAGGCTTCGCGGGTGAGTGAGCCACCGGCCATCGAGATCGCCAGCGCGCCCACCACACCCAGCACCGCCGACTCGGTCGGCGTGGCGATGCCCGCATAGATCGAGCCGATCACCATGATGATCAGGAATCCGGTCGGGATCAGGAGGCGCGCTGCCCAGATTTTTTCCTTGAGGCTGGTGAAGGCCTCGCGTGGCGGCGTGCGCCCCGGATTGAACAGGGCCCACAGCACGATGAATCCCGAAAACAGCAGCATCAACAGGATGCCCGGCAGAACGCCAGCCACGAACAGGCGTGCCACGGAAACATCGGCGGCCACGCCGTAGACGATCATCATGATCGAGGGTGGGATCAGGAGGCCCAGCGTGCCGGCGCCGGCCAGGGAACCGATCGCCATGCTTTCGTCGTAGCCGCGCTTTTTCAGCTCGGGAATGGTGATGCGACCGATGGTGGCGGCGGTGGCGGCCGACGAACCGGAAATCGCTGCGAAGATGCCGCAGCCGATCACGTTGGTATGCATCAGGCGGCCGGGCAGTGGCTCGACCCAGGGTGCGAGGCCGCGGAACATGTCTTGCGACAGACGCGTGCGATAGAGGATCTCGCCCATCCAGATGAATAGCGGTAGCGGGGTGAGTGACCAGCTGGCGCTCGAGCCCCAGACCGTGGTGGCCATCAGCAAGCCGGGAGGCGAGTTGGTGAAAGCCGTCATCGCCAGTACCGCGATGCCCAGCAGGGTAATGGCGATCCACAGGCTGGCAACCAGCGATACCGCGAATACCGCGAGCAGGATCAGTGAAACAGCCCAGAGTTCCATCAGCGCTCGAAGCTCGGTGTGTTGTCGGTCGGCGGCACGCTCGCATCGTAGGACGGTTCGCCGCCGGAAACGGCGACGATCAGGTCATCGAGCAGAGCGATCACCATCACGCTCAAGCCCGCCGCCATGCTCGATTGCGGAATCCACAACATAATCGGTACCAGGCCCTGCGACGGTTCCTTCAAGGTAAATGAGGTCCAGGTCATCTCGATGGTCGACCAAGCGAAGAAGCCCATGATGCCGGTGGCGACAGCGAGGCACAGGATTTCCATGGCGCGGCGCAGCCAGCCACTGGTGCGTGCCAGCAACAGCGTCAGGCGGATATGCTCGTTGCAGCGAAAGGTCCAGGTCAGGCCCAGGAAAGTGGACGCCGCCATGCAATAACCGGCGTACTCGTCAAACGAGTGCGCCGCGAAACCCAGCAGGCGGCCGCTGATCTGCATCAGCGACAGCGCGCCGATCAGAACCAAAAACAAACCGGCCGCGATCCCCGAGAACCGGTAGATCGCGTCAAGAACGGCGCGCATGCGAGGCCTTTAGTTGCTGTAGGCCTTGATGATGGCCTGGCCTTCGGCACCGGCTTTCTCAAGCCATTCGGCGGTCATCTTCTTGCCGATTTCGGCAAACTCGGCCGCCAGTTTGGGGCTCGGCTTGAGCACCTTGACGCCTTTGGAGGCAAGCATCTGCAGGCTCTTGTTGTGCTCCTCTTCGCGAATATCCCAGCCGCGCTTCTCGGCCGCTACCGCGGCGGTTTGGATCACCTTCTGCGTAGCCGGGTCGAGCTTGGCCCAGGCGGCCTTGTTGACGAAAATGACGTTTTGCGGCGCGATGACGCCTGCGTCATAGAGATGCGTGGTGAAATCCCAGGTCTGGGTATCCACACCGCCGGATGATGAGTTGAGTTGCGCATCGACCATGCCGGTCTTGAAGGCCTGCGCCACTTCGGGCGCAGCAATCAATACCGGGACGCTGCCCGCAAGTTCGCCGAAGCGCGAGGTGATGGCGCTGTAGGTACGCATTTTCACGCCCTTCAGGTCGGCCAGCGTGTTGATTTCCTTCTTGCTGTGGATCGCCGAAGGCGGCCAGGCCACTGAATACAACAGCGTCATGCCCTGGGCGTCGAGGCGTTTCTCCAGGTGCGGACGCGCCGCATCCCACAGCTTTTTCTGCTGCGCGGTGGTCGGTGCCAGGAATGGGATCGACTCGAAGCCATAAACCGCGGCTTCGTTGGAAAGCACCGAGATCAGCACTTCGGCGATCGGTACCTGCCCGGTTTGCACCGCGCGCTTGATTTCCGGATGCTTGATCAGAGAGTTGGCCGGGTGCACCGTGATCTGCAGCTTGCCGCCGCTGCCCTTGGCGATTTCATCGACGAACTGGCGCACGTTTTTGGTGTGGAAGTTGCTGTCGGGGTAGGGCGTGGGCATGTCCCACTTGGTCTGGGCCTGGCTGGCACCTGCGCCCAGCGCGAGGGCCAGGCTGGTTACGGCTGCGAGTACGGTTTTACGTGCGGTCATGCGATGTGCTCCTCGGTTAATCATGTTCGCAGGCCAAGGTGCGAACGGCCTCGTTGTCAAACTTGAAACGCTTGGCGGGCCGCCTGGACCAGTGCGACACTGTCAAACGCTTTGAAATCATTTAGCAAGATTCATACCATTTGCGCCCGACCAAGCCGCCGGTTTCTCCGCAGGAGAGTAGCAGTGCAGTGGGTCGCGCCAAATACCATCAACTTTTAATTATAAGCATAAGGCGCGGTTTGTGGCCGCCTGTCCATATCGAACCTGCCTGCACCGAATGCCGGCAACGAAAAAGCCCGCTTCGTTGCCGAAGCGGGCCGTTGGTGATGTGCTTGCGCTGCGTTTGACGCCGGCTTACTTGCCGGCCGGTGCCGTCGGCGTGGCGGGGGTCGCACCCGGTGCGTTCGCACCTTTGTGTCCGCCCTTGTGTTCGCCGCGATGCTCATGGCGGGCCATTTTCATCTCGTCGCGCGTCACCTTGCCATCCTTGTTGGCGTCGAGCTTGGCGAAGTTCTCGCTCAGGCGCGTCATCCCGGCGGCATCGGCTTCGGCCTTGCTGATGGCGCCGTCGCCGTCCTTGTCGGCGGCCTTCATGCGGTCGCCGTGCCGGCCGAGTTCGCCCTTGCCGCCTTCACCCTTGGTTGCTGCCTTCATCTCGTCGCGCGTGACCTTGCCGTCCTTGTTGGCGTCGAGCTTGTCGAAGTTCTGGCTCAGGCGCGTCATCCCGGCGGCATCGGCTTCGGCCTTGCTGATGGCGCCGTCGCCGTCCTTGTCGGCGGTCTTCATGCGTTCGCCGTGCCGGCCGCGTTCCCCTTTGCCACTTTCACTCTTGGTGGCGGGCGGTGTGCCGGCACCGGGTGCGGTGGTTTGGGCCAGCGCCCAGGCGGGCACCAGCGCAACGGCGCTCACCAACGTGATGTGCTTGATCAGATTCATTTTTGTGTCCTTCGCGATAAAGGGCCCGCAGTGGGCCGGTGCGTGAATAACGACGCCGCGCCTGGCACGTGTACATCGATTACAGGCGGTTACAAATCGGCCGGGTGTGTTGCAGCCGGGCATGCAATGCGCGGCGCACCGCGACGCGCCAGCCACAAGTTAATATTGCCACCTGACGGGCTTGGTCCGAATTTTCCGGAGAAACGCGATGAGTGATTTGCAACTTGAAGAACGGCCGGCGCTGCCAGGCATCACGCAACTGGAGATCGACCAGCGGGTGTTCGATTTGTATGACGAGTATTGCCACGGCAGCATCGATCGCCGCGAGTTCCTCAGGCGGGCCGCCTCGCTCGCGGTGGTGGGCGGGTCGGGCCTGGCGATGGCGCAGGCGCTGCTGCCGCGCTATGCCCAGGCGCAGACCATTTCATTCACTGACCAGCGCATGAAGGCCAATTATGTGACTTACCCTTCTCCAGGCGGCAATTCCGGCACCATGCGCGGCTACCTGGTGCAGCCGGCCGGGGCCGGTCCGTTCCCCACGGTGCTGGTGATCCACGAGAACCGCGGTCTCAATCCCTATATCGAGGATGTGGCGCGGCGCGCCGCGGTGGAGGGTTTCCTGGCATTGGCGCCGGATGGCCTGGCGCCAGTCGGCGGTTATCCGGGCAACGATGATGACGGGCGCACCCTGCAGGGCAATCTCGACCAGGCCAAGCTGCGCACCGACATGCTCAACAGTGCGCGTTTCCTCAAAGCGCACAAGCTTTCCAGCGGCAAGCTGGGCGTGACCGGCTTTTGCTACGGCGGCGGCGTGGTCAATTTCCTGGCAACACAATTGGGCACCGACATGCATGCCGGCGCGCCCTACTACGGGGTGGCGGCGGATACGGCCAGCGTGCCGCGGATCAAGGCGCCGCTGGTGTGCCACCTGGCGGAAAACGATGAACGCATCAACGCCACCTATCCGGCTTTTGAAGCTGCGCTCAAGGCCAACAACGTCGCGCACCAGGTGCACATCTATCCGGGCACGCAGCATGGCTTTCACAACAACTCGACACCGCGTTACAACGAAGCGGCGGCCAAGTTTTCGTGGGAGCGCACCGTCGCCCATTTCAAGAAGCACCTGGCGTAAGCGGCGCGCCCGATGCTTCAATTGCACTACTCCCCCGGCGACGCCAGCATGGTGCCGCACATGCTGCTCGAAGAGCTGGGGCTGCCGTTCGAGTTGCAGTATGTTGACCGCGCGCTGTATGCGCAAAAGTCGGCCGCTTACTTGAAGCTCAATCCCAACGGCCTGATCCCGGTGCTGGTCGATGGTGACCTGGTGTTGTACGAGACCGCGGCGATCTGCCTGCACCTGGCAGATTGTCATCCAGAGGCCGGGCTGGTGCCGCCGCTGGGGACCAGCGAGCGCGCACAGTTTTACAAGCGCCTGATGTGGCTCACCAACACCCTGCAGGCGGGCCTGCTGCTGTATTTCTATCCGGAGCGTTGGCTCGATGCCGGCAATACGCTCGGCGCGGCGCAGATCAAGGCGCATGCCGAGCAAAAGATCGGCGCCATGCTTGAACAGCTCGATGCCGAACTGGCCGGGCATGGCGCGCAATGGCTGCTGGGCGATCGCTACAGCGTGCTCGATCCATATGCATTGGTGCTGTGTCGCTGGACGCGCGGCTTTGCGCGGCCGGCGCGCAGCCTTACCCGGCTTGGTCCTTATCTGCAGCGGGTGCTGGCGCGGCCGGCGGTGCAGCGGGTGTTCGCCAGCGAAAAACTGCCGGGACCGTTTGTTTAGTGTCGCGCCGCTGGCGCTGCGCGAAAGGAAAGCATGACAGAAGTGAATGCGTCGGCACTGCCGGCTACTGCCAGCGTGGCGCAATTGCTGGCACCGCGCTCGGTGGCGGTGATTGGCGCATCTGAACACCAGACCAAGTTCGGCGGGCGCTTGTACCGGAGCCTGCTCAAGCATGGTTACGCCGGCACCGTGTACCCGATCAACCCGGGCCGCGACACCCTGTTCGGCATCAAGACATACCCTGGCGTCGAGGCCACGCCGGAACCGCCCGACATGGTGGTGATGGCGCTGCCGCGTGACAAGGTGAAGGCGGCGATCGCGGCCGCCGCTGCGCGCGGCGCGCGCGGCGGCATCATCATCACCGCCAAGTTCTCGGATGCCGGGCCGGAGGGCGCCGCCCTGGAACGCGAGATCGTCGCCATTGCGCGGGCTGGCGGCATGCGGCTGATCGGCCCGAACTGCCTGGGGGTGATCAGCCCGGCCAATCGCGTGATCCTGTGTTCCTCGCCCGCGCTCGATGTGGACTCGCTGCCGGTCGGCCGCATCGGCTTTGTGAGCCAGAGCGGCGCGCTGATGGCGACCATTTTCGACCGTGCGATGGCGGTCGGCGTCGGCTTCTCGCACTGCATCTCGGTGGGCAACCAGGCCGACCTCGAACTGGCCGATTTCGTCGACCACCTGATCGACGACCCGCACACCGGCGTGATCTGCAGCTATGTCGAAGGCATCAAGGATCCGGCGCGTTTCGTCGCCGCCGCGCGCCGTGCGCGAGCCGCCGGCAAGCCCTGGCTTGTGGTCAAGGCCGGGCGCACCGAGGCCGGCACGCAGGCGGCGTTTTCACACACCGCCAGCATCGCCGGCAGTCATGCCGTATTCGCGGCGATTTGCCGTGAAGAGCAGGTGACCCTGCTGGAGGACCCGGGCGCGATGATCGCGCTGGCGGCAAGCATGGTGCGCCACCCGGGTGTGTTGGTGCGCAAGGTGGCGATCCTTACCACGTCCGGCGGTGGCGGCGCACTGGCGGCGGATGCGCTGGCCGCGCGCGGCGTCGGGCTGGCGCGCTTCGATGGCGAGACCGCGGCGCGCTTCGACGGGTTCTACTCGCCCGGGCAGGCGCAAAATCCGATCGACCTGGGGGGCCGCAAGTTCGACGAGGCGGCCAATGTTTCCAAGCTGACCGCGCAAATCCTCTGTGACGATGCCGGTACCGACGCCGTGTTGCTGCCGATCACCACCGCGCCAATGCTGCCGCAACTGGCCGAGGAGCTGGTGGCCGGCATGGCCGACGCGCAAGGGCGTGAACGCAAGCCGGCGTTCTACGTGCTGCAGCCGGGGCGGGCGGGTGATGGCGCGCGCGCGGTGCTGTCAAGACACGCTGTGCCGTATACCGATTTCGGCGGCGAAGCGATCGATGCGCTGACCGCCTGGCATGCGCGCAGCGGCTGGGTTGGCCGGATCGCCGCCGTGCGGCCGCCGGGCGCCGGGCCGGTGGCAACGGCACGCGGCGTGCTCGATGAAAGCGCTGCCAAGGCATTGCTGGCGGAGTACGGCATGCCGGTGAACCGCGCAGCCGTTGCCACCGATGCGCAAGACGCGGCGCGCATCGCGACTGAACTCGGCTTCCCTGTGGTGTTGAAGATCGTGTCGCCGGACATCGTTCACAAATCCGACAGCGGTGGCGTCATGCTCGGCGTCGCGGATACGGCAGCGGCACGCGCGGGCTACGAGACTATTGTCGCCAATGCGCGGCGCGCCGTGCCGGGCGCCGCCATCGATGGCGTGTCGGTACAGACCATGTTCGAGGGCAGGCTGGAGCTGATCGTCGGTGCCCGGCGCGATCCGCAGTTCGGGCCGATCGTGGTGATCGGCGCCGGTGGTGTGCTGGTCGAACTGCTGACCGATCGCGCGATTGCCAGCGCGCCGCTGGCGCCAGCCGATGCCAGGGCCTTGCTGGCGACCCTGGCGATTTGGCCCGTACTCGCGGGCTATCGCGGCCAGGCGCTGGCGCTCGAGGCGGTGGTCGATGCGATTGTGCGCATTTCCTGGCTGGCGCACGACATGGGCGGCGAAGATTTCGAACTGG
>JBEIFV010000210.1:0-9573 GCA_040382235.1 Burkholderiales bacterium | reverse complement strand
GCTGGCCGCCGATGGAATCGATCACGCCGGCCCAGCGTGCCGACTCCAGCGGCCGGCCGCTGTCCTTGATGTCGGCCGCCACCAGCGTTTCGGCCGCACCCAGGGACTTGAGCCAGTCGCCGCGTTCGGCCTTGCGCGTTTGCGCCACCACCCGGTAGCCCTTGCGCGCGAGCATTTCCACCGCCAGCCCGCCGCAGCCGCCGCTGGCGCCGGTGACCAGCACCTCGCCCGCATCCGGCGTCACGCCGGCCTCTTCAAGCGCGGCCAGCGCGGTGGCGGCGGTGACGCCGGCCACACCCAGGGTGGCGGCGGTACGCGTGGAAAGGCCCGGCGGCAGGGCCACCACCCAGTCCGCCGGCACCCGCACATATTCGGCGAAGCCGCCGTCATGCCGCATGCCCAGCCCGAAGCCGTGCACGATCACCGCGTCGCCGGGCTTGAAAGCCGGCGCGGTGGAGGATTCGACCAGGCCCGCGGCCTCGATGCCGATATTGCAGGGCGCACGGGTGACGATGCGCGCGCTGCCGGTCACCGCCAGCGCATCCTTGTAATTGATGCCGCTGTAGGCCACCCGGATCAATACCTCGCCGGCATCGAGTTCCCCGATGCTCTGGCGCACCAGATGCCCGGCCAGCTTGCCGGCCTGGTCCTGCGCGCGAATCGCCCTGAATGTGCTGCTCATGTTTTAGCCTCGAAATTGAAAAATGGCCGCGGCGCCTGCGTAGTCAGGCGGGTGCGCAGAGCGGGACGATCACCAGAAGAATCCGCGCTGCCGGCAACAAGGGCCAGACAGCAGCCAGGCAACAGCGCGCCTCAGCAGTTCGCGGCGTTGCCCTGGCCCGTGATTTTCTTCAGGCCGGCGATATCGGCGATGCGAATGTGCTTTTGCTGCACGCTGATCAGGCCGTCATCCTGGAATTTCGAGAACGCGCGGCTCACCGTTTCCAGTTTCAGGCCGAGATAGCTGCCGATTTCCTCGCGCGTCATGCGCAGGATGAACTCGGAAGCCGAAAAGCCGCGCGCGGTGAAGCGCTGCGAGAGATTTAGCAGGAAGGAGGCCAGGCGTTCCTCGGCGCGCATGCTGCCCAGGAGCAGCATGACGCCATGGTCGCGCACGATTTCGCGGCTCATCACCTTGTGGAAATGGTGCTGCAGCGGCGGAAAGTTGCGCGACAGATCCTCCAGCCTGGCGTAGGGAATCGCGCACACCTCGCTGTCTTCCAGCGCGACGGCGTCGCAGTGATGGGTGTCCGAGCCGATGCCGTCGATGCCCAGCAGTTCACCTGCCATCTGGAAGCCGGAGACCTGGTCGCGCCCGTCGGCGGTGGCCACGCGCGACTTGAAAAAGCCGCTGCGGATGGCGTACAGCGACTGGAACGGGTCGCCGGTGCGAAACAAGCTCTCGCCGCGCTTGATGCGGCGGCGCGTGTAGACCAGTTCGTCCAGGGTTTCGAGCTCGTCGCGCGTCATGCCGACCGGCAGGCACAACTCCCGCAGATTGCAGGTCGAGCAGGCGGTTTTCAGGTGTGCGAGGCTTAAGGGGGCGTGCATGGCCTTGCTCGATTGAGTTTGCGGGTACGCATGAGCTGCGAGATTAGCGCTTTTTCGATGTTCCTGCTTTGGTCGCGGTCTGCATCATCGCACGGGCAGGGCGCTTGATGTGGATCAATACCGGGGCTATGTGGCGCGGCATAGTGGCCCGATCGCAAGGTCGACACCGGAACCGGAACGCCGCAATGCCTGCAACGCCAGACCAGGTCGAGATCGACCGCGAACTGATCGCCCGCTTCGATACGCCCGGCCCGCGCTACACCTCCTACCCCACCGCCGACCGCTTTGTCGAGGCGTTTGACGCCGCTGCGCACGCGGCCTGGCTGTCTCAGCGCAGCATCGGCGGCTTCGCGCGTCCGCTGTCGCTTTACGTGCACCTGCCGTTCTGCGCCTCGATCTGCTACTACTGCGCCTGCAACAAGGTGATCACGCGCGACCACGCTCGCTCGGCCAAGTACCTGCGCTACCTCGAAAAGGAGCTGCATCTGCAGCTCGCGCACCTGGGCGGCGAGCGGCGCTTGAGCCAGCTGCATTTCGGCGGCGGCACGCCGACCTTCCTGTCGCATGCGGAACTTGCCGAGCTGATGGCCATGCTGCGCGCGCATTTCGATTTCGCGCCCGATAGCGAGTTGTCGATCGAGGTCGACCCGCGCACCGCCGACCAGGCCACCATCGAACACCTGGCCGGGCTCGGTTTCAACCGCATGAGCCTGGGCATTCAGGAC
The DNA here is from genome assembly GCA_040382235.1 of Burkholderiales bacterium. GTDB lineage: Bacteria > Pseudomonadota > Gammaproteobacteria > Burkholderiales > JAEUOS01 > JAEUOS01. Next base: position 7,297 of record JBEIFV010000210.1, on the reverse strand, counting down.
ATCAGCGTGGACGTGCAAAAGGCGGTCAATCGCATCCAGCCCGTCGAGCTGACGCGCGCGGTGCTGGCTGCGGCGCGTGGCGCGGGGTTCGGCTCGGTCAATTTCGACCTGATTTACGGCCTGCCGCGCCAGACCGAGGCAAGCTTCGCCAATACGCTCGACGAAGTGATCCGCGAAGCGCCGGAACGCATCGCGCTCTACAGCTATGCGCACCTGCCGGAACGCTTCAAGCCGCAGCGGCGCATCGCGCCGGCCGACATGCCCAGCGGCGAAACCAAGCTGCGCCTGTTCCTGATGTCGCTTGCGCGCCTGCTGGACGCCGGTTATGTGTACATCGGGCTGGATCATTTCGCCAGGCCCGACGACGAACTGGCGCTGGCCTTGAAGAGCGGGCGCCTGCATCGCAATTTCCAGGGCTACACCACGCGCTCTGAATGCGACCTCATGGCGCTGGGGATTTCGTCGATCAGCAAGATCGGCCCGGCCTACAGCCAGAATGTGCACACCCTGGACGAGTACTACGATTGCCTCGACCACGGGCGCCTGCCGGTGAAGCGCGGCCTCGAGCTTAACGCCGACGACCTGCTGCGGCGCGCGGTGATCATGGCGCTGATGTGCCAGGGCCGGGTGTCGTTCGAGTCGATCGGCATCGCCCACCTGGTCGACTTTCGCGACTATTTCGCCACCGAACTTGAAGAGCTTGCCGAGTTCGAGCGTGCCGGGTTGGTCGACATCACGCCCGCGGAGATCAACGTCACGCCCCAGGGCCGCTTTTTCCTGCGCGGTATCTGCATGCCCTTCGATCGCTATCTGCAAGCCGATCGCGCGCGCCAGCGCTATTCGCGCATCATCTGAGGCTCATGCAAATGAGCATTACCGCCTTGGGCGCGATCTTCATGGTGGGGCTGTTGGGCGGCATGCATTGCGCCGGCATGTGCGGCGGCATCGTCGCTGCGCTCTCGGCCGGCCAGGCGGGCGGGCGCGCGCCGTGGTCGCTGCAACTGGCGTTCAACGCCGGGCGCATCCTGGTCTATTGCGTGGCCGGGGCGGCGGCCGGCGCCGCCGGGTCGATGGCCATGTTTCTCAACGACGTGCTGCCGATCCAGCTGGCCATGTATCTGCTGGCCAACCTGATGCTGGTGGGCCTGGGCCTCTACCTCTTCGGCATCACCCGTTATGTGGCGGCGGTCGAGCGGGTGGGGGCGCTGGCCTGGCGCCTGATCCGGCCGCTGGCGGGGCGCTTCCTGCCGGCCCGCACCTGGCCGCGCGCCCTGGGCCTGGGCTTGTTGTGGGGCTGGATTCCCTGCGGCCTGGTGTACAGCATGCTGGCCACCGCGCTCCTGGCCGGTGATGCGTTCGATGGCGCGCTGGTGATGCTGGCCTTCGGCCTGGGCACCCTGCCCAACCTGCTGCTGGCCGGCGCGTTGATGCGTGCCCTGTCACGCAGCCGCAACGGGCGCGCGGTGCGCACGGTGGCCGGCAGTATCGTGCTGGGCCTGGGGTTGTTCGGCATCGCCCACGCCGGCTCGGTGGGGCAGGCCGCGGTGTCCGGGTTTTTCTGCCTGACGCCGCATTGAGGCAGCGCTGGCGCGGCCACGCGGGGCGAGCGCGCGCGGCCTCGTCGTGCGCGGCAATGCATCGATTTTCGAAGCGCGGCATGCGGGCCGCGGGAGCCTGCGAATCTCAGCGCGCCTGAGCCAGTGCAGGCCAGGTATTGCATCGACCGCACTGCGTTGACAGCGGCGCGGCGCGTGCCCATCATGCGGGCTCTTCTTGTCTTGATGACCACCATGGAAATCGGCGCCGTCCTCGATCACCTGCATTTGTCGTCTCCCGCTCCGGAGCAGGCCGCGCGCTTTTACGCGGCACACTTCGGCATGCGCGCCCGCTTGATCGATGATGTGTGGATGCTCACCGGGCCTACGCGCCGGCTGGCGATTTCGGCAGGCAGCGCGAACCAGCTCAAGTACGCGGCCTGGCGCTTTGCCGACCGCGCCGCCCTCATGGCCCAGCGCGCGCGGGTGCCGGCGGCGCTGCAGGTCTCGCCGCCAATGCCGGCGCTGTTCGACGCGCAGGCGTTCGCCGTGCGCGACCCCGACGGCAACCTGACCGTCTTCACCACCGGCGACGCCGCCACCCCGGACGCGGGCGCCGGCCTGCCGGCCGCCATGACCCAGCACTTTGCGCTACGCAGCCCCGATCCGGCGCGCCTGCTGCCGTTTTACCGCGACCAGCTGGGCTTCACGCTTTCGGACCGGGTCGAGGACGCGTCCGGCGTGCTGCGCGCCTGCTTCCTGCGCACCGACCGCATGCACCATGCGCTGGCCTTGTTCGGCGCGCCGGCGACCCGCTTCGACCACCAGTCATTCGAAACGCCGACCTGGACAGACCTGCGCGACTGGGCCGATCACATGGCGGGGTTGAAAACGCCGATGGCCTGGGGTGTCGGCCGGCACGGGCCGGGCAACGACGTCTTCTTCATGGTGGCCGACCCCGACGGCAACCTGGCCGAGATTTCCTCCGAGATCGAGGTCTGCCAGCCCGGGCGCGCGGTCGGGCTGTGGCCGCACGAGGAGCGCACCCTCAACCTGTGGGGCCGCGCCGTCATGCGCAGCTGAATGCAGCCATGACCAACACGCATTACCCGGTGGCCATCGTCGGCGCCGGGCCCTGCGGCTTGACGCTCGCCAACCTGCTGGGCGGCTACGGCATCCGCACCCTGCTGCTGGAACGCAACCCCTCGACGGTTGCCGAGCCGCGCGCGGTATCGATCGACGACGAAAGCCTGCGCACCCTGCAAAACGTTGGCGTGCAGGAGCAGGTGCTGCCGGACCTGGTGTTGGGTTACGGCGTGCATTACTTCTCGTGGTCGGGGCGCGAGTTCGCGCGCATCGAGCCCACTTCGCGCGAATACGGCCACCCCAAGCGCAACGCATTCCGCCAGCCGCTGCTGGAAGCGCGCCTGCTGGAGGCGCTCGGGCGCTTCGCGTCGGTGGATGTGAAGCTCACCACCGAGCTCAAGCGCTTCGAGGACAATGGCGCACGCGTCACGCTCGAAGTGGAGGGGCCGGCCGGGCCGGCGACCTTCAGTTGCGACTGGCTGATCGGCTGTGACGGTGGCCGCAGCGGCGTGCGTTCAGCCCTGGATGTCGCGCTATTCGGCACCACCTATGCCGAGCGCTGGCTGATTGTCGATCTGGCAGAGCGCCAGGACTCGTTCATCCATACCCGCACCTACTGCGACCCGCGGCGCCCGGCGATTCGCCTGCCGGGGCCGCAGGGCACGCTGCGCTACGAATTCATGCTGTTCGAGCACGAGTCGCCGCAGGACGTGCTGGACGAAGCGCGCATGCGCGCCTGGATGCGCGAGCGTGTTGCCAGCGACGAACACCTGCCGATCGTGCGCAAGGTGGTCTATACCTTTCATGCGCGCATGGCGGAGCGCTGGAAGGTCGGCCGCGTGCTGCTGGCGGGCGATGCCGCCCACCTGACCCCGCCCTTCGCCGGGCAGGGCATGAATAGCGGCGTGCGCGACGCCTTCAACCTGGCCTGGAAGCTGGCTGCGGTGAGCCGTGGTGAAATGGGCGCGGCCCTGCTCGATACCTACGAAGAAGAGCGCAAGCCGCATGCCTGGTCACTGATCGCGATGGCCTTGCGCATCGGCCGCTTCATGCAGCCCAAGAGCAGGCTCGCGGCAATGGCGATGCAGGCCGCGCTGCGCGTGGCCGGCCTCTATCCGCCGGCACGCGACTATGTGCTGCAACTCAAGTTCAAGCCCAAGCCGCGTTTTGACGCGGGCTTTTTCGTGGCCGGCGGGCCGCCCGACGGCGTGCGCGCCGGGCAGCTGTTTCCGCAGCCAACGATCGAGCGGCGCGATGGCACGCGGGTGCTGCTCGATGACCTGCTGGGCGCGGGTTTCGCGTATATCGGTTGGCAAGCCGACGGCGTGCCGCCGGCGCTCGCCAGGCTGGCGCCGGGGTTCAGGCCACGGGTGCTCACCTTGCTGCGCAAGGGCGACGCGTTCGGGCCGGCTGATGGCGACGAGGGAGTGCGAGATTGCGAAGGCATCATCGAACAGGCGCTGATCGCGGCCGGTGCGCGAGCAGTGGTGCTGCGACCGGATCGTTATGTGCTGGCGTATTTGAGTGAGGCCGATTGCGCCGGCGGGATGCTTGCCTTGCGCGAGTTGCTGAAAAGGCATGCTGCGATTGCAAGACTGGAATGATCATCGCGCTCTGACCTGTTGATCGTTGCCAAAAACATGACGGCCTCGCCGGTAGCGGGGCCTTGTCAAGGATCATGCAATTCTCAATAATGCGGAGCGGTATCCCCGATGGATGGCGGTTTCGCATTGCCAAGAAGGCGACGACGGTCGCATTGGAAAACCTGGAACAGGCCCTTGAATCATCCCCAAAATGGGGGTTATAATCCCCAAAATGGGACCGAAAGAAATGGACAACAGCCTCGGCGCGGCGCTGTTTTCAGGCGTCCAGCAAAGGGTGCTGGGCGCCTTGTTCGCCCATCCGGACCGCTCCTTCTACGGCAATGAACTGTTGCGCCTGACGCACTCCGGCAAAGGGGCGCTGCAGCGCGAACTGGCGCGCCTGCAACGTGCGGGCCTGATCAGCATGCAGGTCATCGGTCAGCAGAAGCATTACCAGGCGAATCGCGGTGCGCCGATTTTCGAGGAACTGCACGGTATCGTCATCAAGACCTTTGGCCTGGCCGACGTACTACGCGATGCGCTCCTGCCTTGTGCGAGCGAAATCGCGGTCGCCTTCGTCTACGGTTCGGTGGCAAAGCGGTCCGATACGGCGCACAGCGACATCGACTTGTTCGTGGTCGCGGACACGCTCGCCTATGCAGACCTGATGCGGGTGCTTGAGCCGGCGGAAACGCTGCTGGCACGCAAAATCAACCCGACCCTGCAATCGCGCGCCGACCTGCATCGCAAGATTGCCGGCGGCAACAGTTTCGTCGCCCGAGTGCTGGAGCAGCCGAAGATATTCATCATCGGATCCGACGATGGCCTTGCAAAACCTTGAGAACCTGGTTCGCATAGGCAAGCTGAAAGCGGAGCCGCCGGCGCCGGCCGAGTTTGACGGATTGCTGAGCTCCGCCCGCATACGGCTCAACGATGCCCGCAACACCACCATCGCGGTCGAAAGCCGTTTCGATCTGGCGTACAACGCCGCGCATGCCTTGGCGCTGGCGGCCTTGCGGTGGAACGGTTACCGGTCCGACAACCGCTACCTGGTTTTTCAGGCGCTCGAGCACACGCTCAAGCTCGATAGTGCCGACTGGCGCCTGCTTGCCCACTGCCATCACCGCCGCAACGTGATCGAGTATGAAGGCGCGTTGTTCGAGGACCCCCGCCTGCTGGCCGAGCTTGTTGCGGTTGCGACTCGATTACTAGAAGCGGTCGCCAGGCTGGCACCGATTCGCTGACCCGCTCGCACCTGGATGCCCTGCATTACCGACGGCGGGACGCGCCACCATCCGGCAAGTTGACCGCTGTGTTGCCCAGCGTGCGCGAGAGCGTAGTCTGCACTGCGGGATCAAATTGAAATGTTCCCGGGTGCGGCGCAACGCCTCGAAAATCCCGCATTCCATGCGGGATTTTCAAGGTACTTATCAGGCCCGAAAAGGTGAAGTACGAATTCCCGCGCCGCGAGGCGTCAACGGCCCGCCTGTTCGCTCGCAAGAACAAGCTTGCCGCCGCGGATGCCCGCGCGTTTCAGCGCACGCCGTCGCGCCCGAAGCGCTGCGAGTGCACCTTGCGCGCGCGCCACGATGCCGATTCCTCACCCAGCCCGGCGGTCCGGAAGCCCGCCAGGTGGCGCACCCGGCCGTCGGCCACCAGTGCGCCGGCCACCACGTCGGCACCCTGCAGGCGCACGTCCTCGCCTTCGCCCAGGGCGGCGAAGGTCTCCGCCGATGAGGCCATCAGGCGGGCGATGAAGCCGCGCGCGATTTCCGCCGCCGGCACCGTATCCACCGGTTGACGAACGTCGATCGCATCCAGCGCGAAGCTCTTCAACAGCTTGTCGAAAAAGCGTGCGAAGGTGGCCGGCGAATCGAACAATTCCAGCCCGACCACATTGCCGTCCTGCGCCACCACCGCGCCGGACTGGCCGGGCACCAGCTTGAATGCGCTGACGTAACTTTCAATGCGCTTGTTGTGCTGGGTATACACATCTTCCATGGCGCTGGTGTCGGAATGCACGCCCAGGCTGGCGGACTTCATCGCGATGTCGCGCCAGATCTCGCCCTGGTCGGAACTGTGGTCGCCGCGGCTTTTCATCGACGCCGAGACCTGCATCATCTTTCTCGCCTTGGCACGCGAGAAGAGGGTGTTTCGGGACGACGAGAACTCTTGCGCACCGGTGTAAGCCCAGCGGCCCTGCTCGCAGCACGAGACCGGAATGGTGAGCTTCTTGCCGGCCGGCACCAGGATGCTGATGTTGAGAATGCGGTTCTGGAGCGCGCCGATGAGCTGCTCGCCATCGACCAGCAGCACGCGGGCTGTCGCATTGTTTTCGAAGCTCAGCTCGGGCACGCTGCCACCTTCGGAAATCTCGGTGACCTGGCCGACCTGCTGTTGCAGCGCCTCCTCCAGCACCAGGTAGTCCGGTGCTTCGGCGTACGCGGTGATCAAGGGAAACAGGGTCATGTTGGCGAAGGATTGTGCCTGGCCCAGGCTTAAACGTGAAAGGGTGGATTGAATGTGGTTCATGTGTAACTCCAATGGTGTTGAACGCTTAAACGCGCGCGGTTCCGGCTCACGCGAATGAGCCCCTGCGGGCCGCGCCCCGCGGCCGGGCATGTGCCCGGATGGCTATTGGTTCAGGCGGCAGCGCGGTCTGTACGTCCGCGCTGCTGCTGCTGGGTGTGCTGCACAGCCCGTTGCGCCCGTTCCTTTGTTCGCAAGAACAGTTCAGATGTGTTGGGCAGGTGCCCGAGCGCCTCGATCAGCCGTTCTGCGCGCGCCTGCAGTTCCTTGGCCTGGACTTGCGCCGCGGTGCCCAGGTACCGGTGCAAGGGGCCCGCGAGAAGCTCCGCCAGCAGGATTGTCGCGATGGCATCAAGGCTGATGCCCCGGTCTTGTGCAGCGTTGAACAGATCATCGAACATGGCGCGGAGTCCGGCGTCGTCAAACACGGTAATCGGCCCATTCGTTGCCAGGTAACGCGGTTCGAGATTGATCAGTTCGAGCAGCAGTTGAAAAGGCGGAAAAGGGCCAGCGCTCGGCTCAATCCTTTGGCGCGGACTCCGGTAGCTATCGGCCATGTCGCGT
>JBEIFV010000209.1:0-9580 GCA_040382235.1 Burkholderiales bacterium | reverse complement strand
TTGTGGAAGTGCACATAGTCGGGTACCGGGCCGCCTTCGGACAAGCGGATATGCGAAGCGATGTAGCGCCCGCCCAGGCGATCAGGTATCAGGTCGCGATAGGCCAGACCGGCACGCCCGGCGTGCCACGGCGCGGCGCCGTCCATGCGGGTCACCACCAGGCGCGGGCGCAATGGCGGCATTACCAGCGGGGGATCGGCGTCGATGATTTCCACTTGCGTGCCGTCAGGCGCGGTCAGCAGGCGCACGCCACCGGCAACACTGTCGGGCGCGTGACAGTAAAGGCGCAGGCTTGCGGGGTCGCCGCTTGCATGCGTGTCAAGCCGCAGGCGCAGGCCGTAGCCGGTGATCACGGCGACTTCCGGCGCATCGGCCGGAAAAATGACGGCCACTTGGAATCCGAGGCCAGCGGTAAAGAACATGAGGCTGGCATCGAGATTCGGGCACGGCAGCACGATCTCGGCGGCGGCGATGCGATCGGTCTTGAACGGGATATCCGGCATGGACACTTGTATGCAATAGGAGACCGAAATTCTACGCGCCAAAGTGCCGCTTCAGGTGACCGCACGCCGCTCGCGAAACTTTGGCTGATCCCACTCGTGCGTGAGCATCACATCCTTGAGCGCCGCCACCGCGTCCCAGATGTCGACATGGCGCAGGTACGAGGGCGCGAAGCCGAAGCGCAGGATGCCGGGCTCGCGATAATCGCCGATCACACCGCGCGCCACCAGCGCCTGCATGATGGCGTAGCCCTGTTCATGCACAAGGCTGACCTGGCTGCCGCGCAGGTCCGGGTCCGCCGGGCTCGCCAGTTCCAGCCCGAGGCCGGCGCATTCCTGGCGCACCAGCGCGATGAAGGTTTCGCACAGCATGATCGACTTGGCGCGCACCCGTGCGATGGTGGCTTCGAGCATCAGGTCGATGCCGGCCTCGGCCACCGCCATCGAAAGAATCGGCGCCGAGCCGCATAGAAAGCGTCCGATACCGTCCTCCGGGCGATAGCCCGGGTCGAACGCGAACGGCGCCGCATGCCCCCACCAGCCCGACAGCGGCTGCTCGGACAGCGCCTGCCAGCGCCGCGCGGCAAACACGAAGGCCGGCGCGCCGGGGCCGCCGTTCAAGTACTTGTAGGTACAGCCAACCGCGAAATCCGCCGCGCATGCGTTCAGGTCGACCGGCACCGCGCCGGCCGAGTGCGCCAGATCCCATACCACCAGCGCCCCCTTGTCATGCGCCAGACGGGTGAAGCGCGCCATGTCATGCATGCGGCCCGTGCGGTAGTTGACATGGGTCAGCATCAGCACCGCGCAGTCCGTGTCGATCGCCGCTTCGATCTCATCGGGCGTGTCGACCAGGTGCAGCACATGGCCCTGCCCGCGCATGCGCGCCAGCCCTTCGGCCATGTACAAGTCGGTGGGAAAGTTTTCGCGCTCGGAAACGATCGTCAGGCGTCCGGGGCGCAACTGCAATGCCGCGTTGAGCACCTTGAACAGGTTGACCGAGGTACTGTCGGTCACCACCACCTCGCCCGCTTCGGCGCCGATCAACTGCGCGATCTTGTCGCCCAGCCGGCGCGGCAGCGAGAACCAGCCGGCGTCGTTCCAGCTGCGGATGAGCCCGCTGCCCCACTCTTCCTGCAACACGCGTTGCGCAATCTGCAACGCGCGTTTCGGCAAGGCACCCAGCGAATTGCCGTCCAGGTAAAGCACGTCGGCAGGCAAATCGAAGGCGTCGTGAAAGACGGCCAGCGGGTCGGCTGCATCTTGCGCAAGCAGCGAGGCGCGGTCGATACCGGAAGTGGCGTTGGCGGGGGCGTGCGACATGTTGGCGAAAGTCCGTGCACAAACGGTTTGATCAGAACAGGCTGACCGGCGGCGGGCCGGTTCTCGTGCCGCCTACGCCTGCAGCGAATGGCCATGGAGGACAATGCGTGTGCAGGACATCGGGATTGGCCTCATTATGGCCGAATCATGCCGACCAGACCGGTGCCAGCGCGCCCGTGGGTACGTCGATGCCGGCGTCCGGCAGCAGCCGAGCGCCACCCGGCGCGACGACTCAGTCCTGCCAGACCGGCGCGTGTGTTCCCGGTGGCACCGAGGGCCGCCGCCAGCCGCCCGGCGTGTCCGATAGCATCCCCGCATGTCTGACTGCCCTGAGCTCACCCCAGCCGGACGCTCGTGCCGGTGGCGCGCTTCGCCCAGGCACCCAATGTGCTGGTGGTGCCAGCCGCGCATCCACACTAGACTTTGGCGGAATTCGTCGCCGCGGCGAAAGCAAAACCCGGCCTGCCGACCGGCGACAGCGGCCCGGGTGCGCCGCAAACCATGGCGGTCGAATTGCTCAAGCATGCCGCCGGACCGGAGTTCCAGAGCATCGGCTACAAGGGTGGCCCGCCAATTCTGGCGGACCTGATCAGCGGCCAGTTGGCGATGTCGGTGCTGCCCCTGAACGTGGCGATGAGTTCGATTTCAAGCGGCCGCATACGCGCGCCTGCCACCACCAGCAACCGCCGCTCACCGGTGATGCCGGACCTGCCGACCATGGCCGAGAGCGGCTATCCGGATGCCACCGTGATCAGCTGGTACGGCTGCCATGCGCCCACCGGCACGCCGCCGGAAGTGATCAGGCGCATGTCGGATGCGGTGGCCGCCGCCACTGCGGATGAGGCCACCCGAACCCGCACGGCGGGCACCGGCGGCGAAGTCTCGTTCATGGATACCGATGCGTTTCGAAAGTTTTTGGACGAGGACTCTGCGCGCTGGTTGAAGGCGGTGCAGGCCATCCGGCCGCGCTGAGGCATTCACTGGCCCGATCGCCGTCTGCAGTGCAATACTCGGGCCCCGAACGGAAAATAAATGGCTCTATTGGCGAGCCGGCCTATCCGTGAGCGAGACTGAGCATCGCCGCCAGGGCAAGCACCAGCCCCACGCCCTTGCGCAGGTTGAACGACTCACCGAGAAACACGAAACCCGCCAGCGCGGTGACCACGAATCCCATCTGCGCCACCGGCACCAGAATGCTTGCCTCGCCGACCCGCAAACCCTGGATCATCAGGATGAAGGCGGTTGCCAGCACCACCGCCGCCACCGGCGCGTAACGCAGCGCCGCCCGCACCGGACGCACCGCACCGTCAAGCCTTGCCGCAAAACCGGTGGCGATCACGCCGGCGACGCAGGCCTGGGTGACCAGCAGCGTGGCTGGGGTCGAGTCGGCGCGCAGGCCCAGCTTGTAGGTGAAGTTCGCCAGCGCCGCGGCCGTGGTCGCCACCAGAAGGCGCAGTGTCAACGCACGGCTCATGCGCCGCGCCGCGGCGTCGCCAGCGGCCGGTGCACCCAACAGCAGCCATACCGCGGCCAGCGCCAGCGCAAGTCCCGCCAGCTTGAATGCGGTGAGCGGTTCCCCCAAAAGCAATACGGCCAATGCAGCAGTCAGCGCGAAGCTCAGGCGAAACACCGGCGCCACCACGCTGACCGAGCCGGTTTTCAGGCAGAAAGCGAAGTTGTAGTAGCTGGTCACGATGAACACACCGGCCAGCGCGCCCCACCACGCGCCGGCATTCCACACCAGCGTTCCGGTGACCCAGCCGAACAAGATGACGCTCGGAATGAAGAACCAGGTTTGCACCATCATGAACTGGTGCGCCGGCGCCCCGGCGGCGGCACCGCGCTTGTAGACCAGGTCGCCGGCACCGAAAAACAGCATGGCGGCAAACGCGTACTCGATTCCGGGTGCCAGGATTTTTCCTTTGCGCGGCGTTGTTGCGCGCGCCGAGAGTCATGATTTCGTGCTGCGCTCCACGATCGAAGGCGCACGCATCAAACAAAGCCCGGAGACGATAACAGAGTTCGCGGCAGCGCTTTTCCGGCTTGCTTCGCGTGGCCGCGCGACAGGACGTTTCTGCCGCGCAGCCGCAGCCACGCCGCGCTTGGCGTCCCTGCCACCGTTCGCCACGCCGGGGTTAAACTCGCTTTCTAGGCCCCGCCAGCGGCCCCTCCCGACCACCAAACCGGACCAACCACCATGAGCCTCCTGCCCAAATCCGTGACCATCACCGACGACACCATGCGCGAAGGGCTGCAGATCGAGAGTGCCGGCATTTCCGTAGCAGCCAAGCTGCGCCTGCTCGACGCGCTCGGTGAAACCGGCGCCAAGGTGATCGCCATCGGTTCCTTCGCGCACCCGAAATGGACGCCGCAAATGGCCTGTATCGACGAGATCGCCGAGCGCTTCGTGCCCAAACCCGGCGTCATCTACACCGCGGCGGTGTTCAACAAGAAGGGCTACGATCGCGCCGATGCTTACTACCCGAAGCTCAACGTGCGCAGCGGCAAGCGCTTTCGCACCAACGTCGAACTGTGCGACACCTTCGCACGGCGCAACTACAACCGCAGCCAGGCGCAGCAACTCGCCGCCATGGACGCCACCATCGAACAAGCGCGCGCCGCCAATGCCACTGAAGGCGCGGTGGGCATCGGCAACCCGTTCGGTTCGAACTATGAAGGGCCGTTCAGCCACCAGCAGCGCATGGCTTTGCTGGAAACCATGTTCGGCAAATGGCATGCCGCCGGCATCAAGGTGACGCGCGTGTCGCTGCTCGAAGCGATGGGCTGGAACCTGCCGCATCTGGTACGCCAGACCATCGAATCCATTCGCGAACGTTGGCCCGAGGTCACCGACTTCCACCTGCACCTGCACAACCAGCGCGGCGCCACCATCGCCAGCTATTACGAGGGTCTGTTGCTGGGCGTGCGCGAGTTCGATACCTGCTTGGGCGGCATGGGCGGCTGCCCCTACTGCGGCAACGGTCGCGCTGCCGGCCAGGTGCCGACCGAGGATTTCGTCGACCTGTGCCACGAGATGGGCATCGAGACCGGATACAACCTGGACAAGTTGATCGAAGCGGCGGCCATCGCCGAGGAAGTGGTGGGCCACCCCTTGTGGGGCCATGTGTCGAAGTCAGGCGCGCGCCCGCGCGGCAAGGCGCTCTACCCGGTCAACATGCCATTCGTTGAAACCCTGGAAGAAGCGGCGCATTTCCGCAAGGGGCCGGAGGTGTATGCCGGGCAGATCTCGCCCTGGCGCGAGGACGACCCGCTGTTCGCCAAGTGATGGCGCGCCGCATCGCCTTGGCATGAGCGCTGCCGCGCGGCCGCCCGAGGAGGGTGCCGAACTGAGCAATGCGCCTCCCTCGGGGGGGTTGTCACGCAGTGGCAGGATAGCGTTCCAATGAACGGCATCCTGACCGGCATTCGCGTGCTTGAACTAGGCCGGGTGCTGGCCGGGCCCTCGCCGGCGCGATCCTGGCCGATCTCGGCGCGGAAGTGATCAAGCTGGAGCATGTCGACGGCGGCGACGACGCGCGCCGCATGGGGCCGGCGTTTCGCGACGGCGACGCGCTCAACTTTCACGTTTTCAACCGCGGCAAGAAGTCGGTGGCGCTCGACCTGAAGTCAGCGGCGGGACGCGAGGCTTTCGAACGCCTGGCGGCCGACTCCGATATCTTCATTCACAACATGCGCCCCGGCGTGACCGCAGCCCTCTGCATCGATGGCCCCGCCTTGTGCGAACGCCATCCGCGCCTGGTGTATTGCGCCATCTCGGCTTTTGGCGATGCCGGGCCGATGCACATGCGGCCCGGCTACGAGCCGCTGATCCAGGCCTTCAGCGGCTTGTCCAGCACCAACGGCGGGCCGGACGATCCGCCCATGCGAAGCAGCGCCTCGGTATGCGACCCGGGCACCGGCATGTGGGCGGTGATCGGCGCACTGGCTCTGCTGCAGCGGCGCCAGTCAAGCGGGCGCGGAGGCGTGGTCAATGCACCGCTTGCCGCGCCCGGTGCTGTGCAGGCACGCGAGAAAGCACCGTGATCGAACGCATGACCTTTGGTCCAACGGCCAGTGTGACCTTACTACCCAGCGCCTGAGCTTCACGCAAGCGCAACACCGTGCAAATCAGGCCCGGACCGAACGGCTTCCCGGTTCAGGTGCCGACGGGTCGAGCGGTTCACGCCGAAACACCACCGGCTTGCCGCCGAAGCGTCGCTTGCACATCCAGTGCGCCAGGGCCGAATCGAGATGATCGGCATGGCCGGGAAACCACTTGGCGAGCTCGCCTGCGAGCCGGCGACAGTTGGCGTTATCGCCTTCCAGCAGCAGCGCCTGCACCTGCCGAATCGAATGAAGCACCGCGTTGTGCTCATCGATATGACAGTCCCGGGGGGGGAAGTCGGTCTCGATCATCCAATTGTTTTCTTCTTCGAAGTGGCTGGCGCAGTGGCTTGCCAGGGCGGCGAGTCGGTCAACCAGTTCTTCATCCGGCGCCGCCTGCACGGCGGCAACCAGGTCGACGAACTCGCGATGAATGGCGTCCATCGGACCGAAGCCCAGATCAAAACTGTCGCGCCAGGCGATTGCGCCAACGCCGTTTTCAACCAGCTCCATTACCGATGCCTTTCATGGCCGCAGGCAGGCCAAGCAAAACACTGGACCAGTGCCTGACATACGGTTTGCAGGACGAAGAGTCTTCCTGATTCGACATGATGCAAGAGCGACTTTCTCGAGCCAAGGACTTGTGCAGGCTTCCGTCAGATGTAGCCACGACGACTGCCACTGCCCTCGCCGCCGCCATCAATACCCCTGCGCTGCAAAAGTTCCTGCCACAGCTTGCCGGTTTCCTTGCGCATCATCACCGCTGTGTCAGGCTCCTCCACATACCAGGCCCCGCGCTTGATTTCGGAATCCAGCTCGCCCGGCTGCCAGATCACCGCACCGAAGAGAAAGCGCGCATTCGCGGGATCCTGCTCGATCACCTGGTCGACCGTATCACCTGCCAGTACCAGGAAAAGGTCTGCCGACAGGCGCATTGAACCCCGGCCCGGACTCTTTTCGCGCTGCACCAGGGCGAAAAGCTTGTTCGCCTGTTCCGGGCCGCCCAGGAAAATCGGATCAACCACCTTCTTGGAAGGGCCATGTTCGGGAAACGCCTGACCCAAGGTGAGCCGGGTCGGCTTGTTGATGATGAATCCGACAAAGCGCCCGTCGGCAAGCGGGCTTGCCACCAGCACCGAGGCACGGTAAATCGGGTCAGCCAGTTTCGGTGTAGCGACCAGCATGACCGTGGCGGTGGGGTCGGCCGCATGCGCGGGGGTGACGGCGGTGCCCAACAATGCGATGCAGAAGAACAAACCACGGAGGTGCCCGCTAAATCGATGATTCATGATGCGCTTCCTTCTTCAAGTGAATGCACTGTTTGAACGCTTTCGAGACATGTAAAGCCCTCGCACTCTCACATGCAACAACGGTGCCGCACATTCTTGATTCCAGCTTGCCGACTAAACTCATTTAACCAGAGAAAGCGCGCGTCGCAACAACGCGGCGCCCGGACGCGGAGGATGGATCCGGCGCGACGCCTGGCCGAACAACTTGGGCGATGATCGGCAATGCCCCTTGTGCGATCGCCAGCCCCTCACCCAGCGCACTGCTCGTCCGCTGCCTTGCTTCACGGCAAAGCCAATCCTCACTGGTCACCTTCGAAGCGAAAGCGCCATGCATCGCCGGCGCGCACGATCGTGCCGGCACTTGGTGTCGGGAAATGCGCCGGCATGATGCGCACCGGCGTTCCTTCATAGCGCGCCAGAAAGGCACGCCGGGTGCGCGCGGAGTGCGCCGGATCGACGCAAAAGCAACTGCTCCAGTCGGGCTCGGCGCACTGCAGCGCGTGGTGCATCAGGTCGCCGCTCATCACGCACTCGTGGCCATTGGAGCGAATATGCAGCGCCACATGGCCCGGCGTGTGGCCAGGCGTGGGGTCGAGCCAGACCTCGTCGTCGAACACATAGTCGCCCTCGACCAGCTCAACCTGGCCAGTCTCGATCACCGGCAGGATGCAGTCCTGGTAGTAGGGATCGTCGCGAAACGCCTCTGTCTTGTAGTGCTCGCGCCAGTAGTCCCACTCCGCGCGGGCGAAGAGGTATTTGGCATTGGGAAAGGTCGGCACCCAGCGCCCATCGACCAAGTGCGTGTTCCAGCCGACGTGATCGACATGCAGGTGGGTGCACAGCACGAAGTCGATATCCGCGGGGGTGACGCCGGTGCGCGCAAGGTTGGCCAGGAACGGCCAGTTCCGCATGTGGTAACGCGGCTTGTTCGGGCGCGGCCGGTCGTTGCCGCTGCAGGCATCCACCAGGATGGTGTGATGGCGGCTGCGCACCAGGAAACTGTGCATGCCCAGCACCAGCAGGCCGCTGGCGCGGTCAAGCAGCCGGGGCTCAAGCCAGTGGCGGTGCCGTTCGACGGCCTCGGGGGTCGAGGCCGGATAGAGGACCGCCGGTGGCAGCAGCGGCATCTCGAATTCGACCACGCGGTCGACACGCACGTTTCCCAGTTGCCAGGTGCTCAAGTTACTTGCTCCTTCCATTCCGACATTCGAACACCGCGGCTGCGCAAAGACAAGCCCCCTGCGACGCCAAATTCAGTCCTGGTTTCGCGGGAACTTCTGCCCCGTGGCGACATCTGAATCGCTGGCTTCGGTCACGAGACAGGTTCCCGACTCAACTTCGGCCCGCCAACGACGGCGCACCTCCAAACACAACGAAAACGACAAATGACCGCCCACGCCGCATCCTACGACAGCAAGCCCTGGCTGCCCGCCTATAACGACCACATCGTCCCCACCCTGCCGGCGCCGCGCTTTCGCAACCTGGCCGAGATGATCGATTCGGCCTGCAAACGCCATGCCGACCGCAAGGCCTTTACATGCGTGGTGCCCAATGGCATGAACGGCACGCTCACCTACGCCCAGGTCGCCGGCTTGTCGGACGCTTTCGCGACCTATCTGCGCACAAGCTGCCAACTTGAGGCCGGGGATCGGGTCGCGGTGCAGTTGCCCAACGGGTTGCCCTATCCGGTGGTGGCGTTTGGCACTTTCAAGGCCGGTTGCGTTCTGGTAAACACCAACCCGCTCTATACCAGCAGCGAAATGATCCATCAGTTGAACGACTCTGGCGCCAAGGTGCTGGTCATGGTCGACATGTTCGTCGACAAACTGGCCGATGTATTGCCACAAACCGGCATCAGGCATGTAGTTGTCGCTGGAGTATCGGAGATGTTTCCGACCGTGCCCAACCTGATCGTGCGCGGCGTGCAAAAGGTTTGGAGCATGGTGCTGCCGCCGGTCCCGCCGGTCAAGGTGCCCGTCGTGCGCCTGGTCCAGGCGCTGGCCTCGGTGCGGGCCGCACCAGCAACGGTCGAGGCATGGTGGCGAGGCATTGGACCCGATGCTGTTGCTGCACTGCAGTACACCGGCGGCACTACCGGGGTCAGCAAGGGCGCCATGCTCAGCCACGCCAACCTGCTGGCCAACATCGATCAGGTGCTGGCGATGGGGCGCTCCCACATGGGCGATGACGAATGTGTGCTGACCGCTTTGCCGCTCTACCATATCTTCGCTTTCACGGCCAACCTGCTGTGCTTCATGGACATCGGTGCACGCAATATTCTGGTGCCTAGTCCGCGCCCGGTACAAAACCTGCAGCGTGCGATCGAAAACTCTCCTATCACCTGGATCACCGGGGTCAACACGC
>JBEIFV010000208.1:0-9627 GCA_040382235.1 Burkholderiales bacterium | reverse complement strand
TGGTGGTGGTCGGCGCCGGCATCGCCGGTCTGGAGGCGGCCTGGGTGGCGGCGGCGCGCGGCCATCGCGTCACCGTCTTGGGCGCTTCGGCCGCGGTAGGCGGCAAGACCCGCCTGCATGCGCAACTGCCCGGCGGCGAGTCGCTGAGCAGCATCTATGACTATCAGCATGCCAGGGCGCTAAGCGCGGGCGTGGTGTTCGAATTGGGAGTGACCGCAACGGCTGCCGACGTGCTGGCGCACAAGCCCGACGCGGTGGTGATCGCCACCGGTTCGCGCATGCTGGTACCGGACTGGCTGCCGGCCGAGTTGCGCACCGCCGGTGTGGTGCCGGACTTGCGCACCGCGATCGCCGACCTGCTGCACATCAGCGCGCGCCAGGCCGGTACCGCGGTGATCTACGACATGGACCATACCGAAGGCACCTACGCCGCCGCGGAACTGCTTCATGTGCGCTTCGAGCGGGTGGTGATCGTCACGCCGCGCGACACCATTGCCACCCTGGCGTCGCTGGTGACGCGCCAGGGCATCCTGCGGCGCGTCAATGCCCTGCGCATGCGCACCCTGGTGCTGACCGAACCGTGCATCGACGCCGGGCTGGCGGACGGTCGGCTCGCTTGCGTCAATGTATACAACGGCGATACCAGCCACATCGAGGATGTCGCCTTTTTCGCCTGGTCGACGCCGCGCGCGCCAGTCGATGCGCTGTGCGAACCGCTGATCGCCGCCGGGATCGAGGTGCATCGGGTCGGCGACAGCCGTTGCGCGCGCGATGTGCTCGCGGCGACCAGCGAAGGCATGGCCGCGGGGCTGGCGCTGTGATGGCGCATGCCGTGCAATCGCGCGACAATCAGCGGGTACCGGCATCGCGGTGCGCGTGCGAAGTGGCGTGGCCATCCGATGCGCGGCCGCGAGGCGCCGTTTCATGAACAATAAATTCCGGGAGAGACGGCAAATGGACAGGATCGGCAGAAGCAAGGTTCATCAGTTGACGCAGCTTGCGTGGCTCGTCGCGGCAGCAGCACTGCTCGCCTGTACGTCTGCAGGCGCGCAGGGCTACCCGGAACGGCCGATCAAACTTGTGGTTCCGTGGCCCGCCGGCGGTATAACCGACCTCGCGGCGCGGGCCATGGCGCAGCGCCTGGGCGAAAAGATGGGCACCTCCGTGCTGGTGGACAACCGCGCCGGGGCGGCGGGCACGATCGGTGCCGATTCGGTGGCGCGCGCGCCGGCTGACGGCTACACTTTGCTGCTCGCAAGTGCCGAGACGCATGCGATCGCGCCCAACATGCGCGTCAAACTTGCCTACGATCCGTTGAAGGATTTCGCGGCGATCGGTCCGTTCGCCATCAACCCGTTTTCACTGGTCGCGCGCGCCGACATTCCGGCCGCCACGACCCGGGAATTGTTCGCGCGAATCAAGGAGCAGCCGGGCAAATTCAGCTACTCGTCCGCCGGCCTTGGCAGCACCTCGCAGATCGCCATGGAAACACTCAAGGGCCTGGCGGGTCTTGACGTGCTGCACGTGCCTTTCCAGGGGCAGGCGCCGGCCATCACCTCCCTGCTCGGCGGGCAGACCGACCTGCAGATGTTGCCGGCCGGCAGCGCGGTGCAATTGCGCAAGTCCGGCAAGATCAAGGTGTTCGCGGTCACCACGCACGCGCGCTTTTTCGATATGCCCGACGTGCCTACCTTGAAGGAAGAGGGATTCGAGGCCATGAACTTCGCCAACTGGTTCGGCCTGGTGGCGCCCGCCGGCCTGCCGCCCCTGATCGTGCAGCGCCTCGCCACCGAGTTGGCAGCGGTGCAGAAAGTGCCGGAGACGCGCAGCATGTTGCAGAAGCTGGGTGTCGACGCCACCCCGGTAACTTCGCCGCAGGACTTCCATAAATTCCTCGAAGCCGAACTGGCGCGCTGGGGCAGCGTCATTCAAGCCGCCGGCATCAAGGCGCAATAGGGGGCATCGCGTGCCAGGCAAGGGCACGGCGGTCACCCGCGCGGCGCAGGCGGTCTAATTGCGTCGTCGACGGCTGGCCGAGGGCGGCCTGTACCGAACATCCTCCAGCAGCCTGCCGTAGCCGGCGACCGGCGACCCAATCCCGGCCAGTCGCAGGGCATTCCAGGTCATCGCGGCAACACTGGAAAGCACCGGCTTGCCGAGGTCGGTCTCGAGCGCGCCCAGGAGCGACATGGTCGGCAACCCGACGCCGCTCAGGAACACCGCATCGGCGTCCGCACGATCGACGCTGCGCGCCAGTTTGTACACGCTTGCCTGCGACTGGTCGAAGATGCTCTTGACATCAGGCAGGCATTCCGTCGCCACCACTTCAATGCCGTATTCCTCGAGCACCTCCTTGCCGCGCAAGGTCAGGGCCATGTCGTAGGCGGTGCCCACGGCAACCCGGCGCACCCCCAGGGCAGCGCATGCCGCCACCGCGCTGGCCAGCGCGGAAGTGAAGGGAATGCCGGTCATTTCCTCCAGGTGCCGGGTCAGCCGGGCCTCACCTTCCTTGCCGAGCGCATAGCTGGTGGCGGTGTGCGCGAGCACGATCACGTCCGGTTCGACACTGGCGATCAATCCCGCGGTTTGGTCCATGTGCGCCAGATGGCTCGCGGCACGGCCCTGGAGATTGTCCAGCGTGCCGACCGCGCCGCTGGAGACCATGCGCTGATAGTGTGCCGATACGCCGCGCGGCAGCAGTTGAGTCATTTCGCGCTCCACTGTCGGGTTTTGCGGAGGGATCATGAATCCCAGTCGTGCGCGCCAGCTTTCCATTTTGGGTGTCCATTTTTGTCCGGGCCTGCGGAAAGTATGTCACGAACGTGGGGGCCGGATGCCATGCCGGCAAGCGCGACTACTCATGCACGGATCGCATCGTGTCGTTCGGCGATGAGGCGTCAGCACTCGCCCCAGCGTCGCCGGCCCGCGCGGTGCGCGCTACCTTTCAAGGACCGGGCGGTCCAAGGTGCGCCATCAGCCAATCCAGCCGTGGGATTGAGTGAGGTCTTCGATGAGCTTGTGCATGGCCTGGTGTAATGAACGTCCGGAATCCAAAAACCAAGTGCGGAGACGCATCGTGCAAGGAATGATTCGACGGGCAATCGTGCGGATTGTGGCCGCACTGCTGGCTGGAATTGCGCTTGTGAAACCGGCCAGTGCATTCGATTACGAACAGCTGATGAAACTCAAGAAGGATTTCGAGGTTGTGCGCGACATCATCCGCAAGCTGCGCGGACGTGATCCGGCGCCTCCGCCACCCTCGCCTCCGGAGAGCACGCAACCCCCGGACGCACCGGTGGCAGGATTGACATTCACGGGAAACGGCGTCGCCAGGGACGAGACGCGCTATACGGAGAATGCGCAGTTCCGCATCGCGGATGGCAAGGTGGGTCAACTGTCGGTGCGTATCGAAGTGCCCAAGCGTGGCGCCTGTCGCTACCAGCTGGCGGCGTTCAATCAGACCAGGCAGACACCATTTGTGGGACTGGTGGCGAATTCGAGTTCGGCCTGCTCGATACGCATTTGGCAGCAGGGCGATCGGGTCACGCTGGCGGCGACCGATTGCGCCGACAAGTGTGCGCGCGGTTCTTTCGACTATGCCTGGCCGGTGGCCTTCAACACCGCTGGTGGCTGTCACTGAGCAAACACTGTACAAGTCCGTGGGCCGGTAAATCCGCTTAGGCTACATGTTGAATCGAATGGACTCTTCGTTCGACAGTCCGTGTTCCAGGGACATGTTCAGCGTTTGCCTAGTTCCACCAGGCGCGGTCCCTGTAGGTGCGCAGGTCCATCTCGAAGGTCCAGGCCGAGCGATGTTGTCGGGCCAGATGAAAGTAGGTGTCGGCGATCTCGACCGGCAGCAACAGGCCGTCATGCTCATTGCCACGGGTCTGGCGCAATTGCTCGAAGCGCTCGGGCCCGAGCATCTTGCCCAGGGTGTCCGGTGCGTCGACAGCGCCATCAATGATGATGTGCGCAATGTGGATGCCCTTGGTGGCGAACTCGGCGTTGAGCGACTGGCACAGCATGCGGCGACCGCCCATCGCCGCGGCGTGCGAATGCTGGCCGGGGTTGCCGCGCATCGCCGCAGTTGACGAGGTCACCAGGATGGTGCCTTTGCCGCGCGTTTCCATCAACGGGCACAGCACCGACGCCAGGCGGAACAGGGCGAAAGTCGCCATGCGCCAGCCAATCTCGAACATCTTGTAGGAGGTTTGCGCCAATGACCTGTCACCGATCTGCGCCCCGAGGTTGAACACTGCCACCTCGATCGGCCCGACATCGGCCTCGACGCTCTCGACGAGCTTCTCGATGCTGTTCTCGAGGACCGCATTGACCATGAAACCGGTTGCGGCGCCACCCTCGGCCACAATCTCGTCGACCAGGCGGTCCAGTCCTTGTTTGTCGCTGCGACGGGCCAGGCAGGCGTGGTAGCCCTCGCGCGCGAAGCGCCTGGCCACAGTGCCGCCGATGCCGGCACCGGCGCCCACCACCAGACAGACGGGTTTGCTCATGTTCGGTTTCCCTTCCCGGTTGACCGCATGCCTGCTCGATCGGCTCGATGACCGTCGCCACTCAGCTGCCGCAGATGCGCGCCTTCGCCTCGGCGTATTCGCGTTTGAAGCGAGCCACCAGCGCGGCCGCCGGCAGCACCTCGCGAATCGCGCCGATACCCTGGCCGCAGCCCCAGATGTCTTTCCAGGCTTTCGCGGCATTGGCGCCTTCGCCGCTGGCGAAGTTCATCTTGCTGGGATCGCTCTGCGGCAGGTTGTCGGGGTCCATGCCGGCATTCCTGATGCTGCCCTTCAAGTAGTTGCCGTGGATGCCGGTGTAGAAGTTGCTGTAGACGATGTCGTCCGAATTCGATTGGGTGATCATCTGCTTGTAGCCCTCGACCGCGCGCGCTTCTTCAGTGGCGATGAAGGCCGAGCCGATGTAGGCGAAGTCCGCGCCCATCGCCTGCGCCGCCAGGATCGCGCCGCCGGAGGAGATGGCGCCGGAAAGTGCCAGCGGGCCGCCGAACCATTCGCGAATCTCCGCGACCATGGCGAACGGGCTTTTCACGCTGGCATGCCCACCGGCGCCTGCGGCCACCGGAATCAGGCCATCGGCGCCTTTTTCGATCGCCTTGTGGGCGAACACGTTGTTGATCACGTCGTGCAGCACCACGCCGCCCCAGCCCTGCACGCCCCGGTTCACATCTTCGCGCGCGCCCAGGCTGGTGATGACGATCGGCACCTTGTATTTGGCGCACACCTGCATGTCGTGCTCCAGGCGGTCGTTGCTCTTGTGCACGATCTGGTTGATGGCATAGGGCGCGGCCGGCGCGTCGGGATGGGCGCGGTCATGCGCGGCCAGTGCCTCGGTGATCTCGGCCAGCCACTCATCGAGTTGCGATGCCGGCCGGGCGTTGAGCGCGGGCATCGCGCCCACCACGCCTGCCTTGCATTGGGCGATGACGAGCTTTGGGTTGCTGATGATGAAAAGCGGTGAACCGATCACGGGAAACTTGATGTTCTTCAGAATCGGGGGCAGGGTGCGTGCAGGGGCTGTCATGAAGTTCTTGCTTTCAATCGGGGGGCGGTCGCAGGAGCGCGGAACGGGCATTATCAGCGAAGCGTCGGTGTGCAATGCACCGGGCGGCGTCGCGGCCCACGCACGCGATGGATCACGAGGGTCGCCATCCTGGTGCCGCCCCCCAGGGCGCATTGCCGTAGTTACGAATTGTTGTGACGGTGCCCGATGCGCCGCTGCGCGCGATGGTGGTGGCGCCTTCCCTGGACGCCACGCCGGCGCGCTGGCGCTTGCCGCAAACAGCGGAGAGTTCCGCTGCCGTGCAATGCCGCGCTTTCTGGGCGCCATGCCGTTGGCACGGATAGTCGAGACTTCTTTGTTGCCGTGCCCGATCCGCTGAACACGGATGCGCGCCGTCGCCTTTATCAACGAAGCCGACACCGCGAGCAAGATCATGGACCACCTCAGCGGACCCGCCCCCGGCTTTGGGGCCGGTTCATCGCGTCACGCGAATTTCACGGTCGGCGGCTATCGCGGGGACGACCTTCGCTGCCATCGCCTGACCATGCGTACTTGGTGGTTCGGTCGCGGTGCATACGCCGCCGGGGCAGCTTTGCCCGGGACACGGCACTGCCGGTCCGGTCAACAAAGGCTGTCCAGCTTGGCGATCGCGCGCTGCTAGCTCGCCCTGCCGCTGCGCGGTCCGAGGAAGTACCACAGGATCAAGCCCAAGAGCGGCAGCAGAACCACTGCAACGATCCAGATGAGCTTCTTCTCGCTGGAAACAGGGCTTTGAAAGATGTTGATGATCGCCCAGACGTCGCCGACAAGGATCAACAGTCCCCAGAGGCTGTGGTAGCCGAAATGCATCATCACTTGTTCCTTAAGCTCTCCACCGCTTATTGCAAGCCCTTGACGATCATGTCGTTCTTGACCGACGCCGCGCCCTTGACGCCGCGCGCAACCTGGACAGCCTTGTCAATATCGGCTTTCGACCTGACGAAGCCGCTTAGCTGCACCACTCCCTTGTAGGTCTCGACGTTGATCTCGGCGGATTTGAGTGTAGGCTCCTTGAGGATATCGCCCTTGACCTTGGCCGTGACAACGGCGTCATCAACATACTCTGAAGCGCTCTCCTTCTTTGGCGCCGCAGCCACAGGCTCCTTCTTCGTCGCGGCGGCGGATTCCACGTTCGCACCCTTGTTGGCCGCGGTGGTTTTCAAATTGGCCTTCGCGGCGTCCTTCGCGCTGACTTCAGCTGCCTTGGCTTCCTTGACGCATGCTCGCCTGGCGTCTCCGGCCTTATCGTCACACTTTTCCTTCTCGCTAGCGTAGCCCGCCTCCGCCTTGGCGACGCTTACCGCATAGTCGCCCTTGGCGCCTGGCTTGTAACGTGCATCAAGCTCGGCCCTGGCGACTTTCTCGCGGCCCTTTGCTTCCGCCATACACACATCCTTTGCATTGGCGGTCAGCGAGGCGCATCCTGCCAAGGCGGCCTTGTAGTCCGCAGCGATCTTGGCTTTGCCGGACTTGTTTTCTTCCTTGGTGATGCCTTGCGCGGCGATTGCGCCGGCGGAAAACGCCAGTGCGGCTACCAATGAGGAGATGCGGAATGTATTCATGATCGTTCCTTTGCGTGGTGAGTCGGGCCCGGCCGGTTGCCGGAAAGCGTTGGTCCGGTGCCGCGACAATTCATGTGCTGACGTTTGCTCCAAACGCTTCTTCAAAGCGGGAATCCGCTTATGCGCTTGGGTCTTTGGAGGCACCCGCCGGCGGCAGGAACGGAACACTCTTCCGTTGTCGCGACCGGCCAGTGTCCGGCGCTACTTCAAGCGCATGTCGTTTCTGACCGACTTCACGCCCTTGACCCCGCGCGTGAGCTCCACCGCCTTGTCGATGGCGGCACGCGAACTGACGAAGCCGGTCAATTGGACCGCGCCCTTGAAGGTTTCGACATTGATCTCCGCGGACTTGAGCGTCGGTTCGCCGAACACCGCGGCTTTCACTTTGGTGGTGATGACGGTGTCGTCGACGTACTCTCCGGTCCCCTCCTGCGTGGGTGACGACGCGCAACCGAGAAGCGATGCAAAAAGAATGGCGGACAGGAAAGCAAGGAATCCTTTGACTGATTTCACGGCGTTGCTCCTTTTAGGGCGAGTTTTTCTCGACCGAGACCCGCACCAGCGATCTGGTGCGTCTTGTCTGCGTCGATAAGCGATTACAAAGCATTGTGCGGAAACCCTCTGTGCGGTCGCGCACATACAGACTTGATACAAAACAAACGGCCTTTCCGAAGGCGGAAATTGCGTGCCGGGATCTGCCTGCACTGGACCGTGCACGCGAGTCGATTCGCACATCCGATGTTTTTGTCATCGCCATGTCGTCGGGCGATGACGCCCCGTCGACTCGTGACGCGCCCGCAACAGCGCGCCAGCCAAAGGCGGGAGGCGCCGATATAGCGCGCGTTTACTGCCTGCGCAAACCCGACAAAAGCGCGCGGTTTGGCCGGCCGGGGTGGCTGGATTGCGGCCGCGACTTACGCGGCGACCTTCAAGTCCAGAAAGCCGAAGTGGTGGACTTCCTCGGCATGCACCAGCGATAGGAGCCAGCACCAGGCGAGCGGATTAGCGGCTGCGAAGGCCAGGAGCGCGCGCGCCTCGACGCGCGCAAAGCGGCGGGTCGAGGCGCGGTTGCCCACTGGCGGCCGACTGGCGCGGTGAAAGGCGTGCGTGAGTTCATGCAGGAACACCACCGACAAGTGGGTGCCGCGCAAGTCGTGCGCCAGTTCGACATTGCGGTTGGGCACATCCAGATAGCCCCACGCATTGCCACGCTTGGACATCGCGGGCGACAGGGCCTTGATGCGGAAGTCATGCCCACCCACCAGCACCGTTTTAGGCGGCTGCATCGCCAGATCGGCCGCCGCCTCGCCGCGCGCAGCTTTCTCGAAGCGCGTGCCGGGCTTGAAATAGTGGGAAATGCATGCGTTGAGCCAGGTCCATGCGTCCGGATTGCCTTGCATGAATTCGACCAAGCCTGAAGACAAAGAGTGCGTGTAGCCTTCCTCGGAGCGGGCGTAGTGAACCCCGTTCACATAATGGATCAGGCGGATCACTTCGAACAGCAAATATTCGATGAGGCGCTTGCCGGCGAGGCTGTCGTGCAGGCGGATCTGCTGCAGGTTGACGTCCGATTCGGACAGGTGGGTGGCGTGACGCATTTGCGCGCGCGTGGCCCGGCTGACGGTAAACCCGTACGGGCCGATGCGGAACGGCAACGGCGTGAACGCGGTCAGCTCGCGCGGCGCGCGCCGTGCCCGGCCGGATCTGGTTGGTTCGGAGTTAATGGGGTGCGTGTTCACGGTGTATCGAGGCGGGTAGGAGCGAGTGTCGCGCCCGGTGTGGTAAGACTGAATATTGAGCTACAAGTGCTGCCGCGCAATGACAATCCCGGCAGAGAATATTAATTTCCATATAAATCAATGGGTTGCGGAGATCGGCCTGCACCAGCCTACGATCGAGGGGCTTTTCGGGTAGGACGCCAGCCGCCTTGGGGGGGCACTCCCTAACGGACGTTGGCTTCGGCGTCGATCACGGGGTCGGCCTGGGCGTGGGGGGCCTTATGTGAATGGTGCGCTACACCATCTAAATCGCGTGGCTGCCGCGCCGGACGCGCGACGCCATGCTTACGGATTTGGCCGCCTTCCGGGAAGTCGCGGGGGCGCCACCGGGGCACTGATGCGGCATCGCACTTGCGCCTGCGGCAGGGCGCGCCTGGTCGATTCAGGAGGCGCTCGCGACCAAACGGCTGCAATGTTGCCGTGCCGCAGGTTATTCGAAGTGTTCAGGCCTTTTTCACGAAGGCGCTGCACCACCCCTTGGCCGCCACCTGTTTGCCCGGAAATATGGTGCATGCGCCGGCAGCGTCGCCTGCCTTGCCCTGGTACTGGGCGCAGCCGCCGCACTGGCTGCCGGCGACGTAGGCTTTGGTTTTTGCAGGATCGACGAGCGCCGCGTCGGCCAGGTAAGCCAAGGCCTGGGCCTGCGGGTCCTTTTCATCGAGCATCGCCATACTCGCGCCCGGTGCCGGCGCAGCGGTTGCGGCCGGCGCCGC
>JBEIFV010000207.1:0-9633 GCA_040382235.1 Burkholderiales bacterium | reverse complement strand
TGGCGCTGCGCGGCGCGTCTGAAATGATGGCCAGTTCGCCAAATGTCTCGCCGGGCAGAATCATGTAAAGCGGTTTGCCCTTCAAGCTGAGCGCGATCTGGCCCTCTACCAGAAGGTACATGCGGGCGCGCCGGGCAAACATTCCTGAGGCCTTTTCCTGTTCGGCGAACACCTTGACGCCTGCTTCAAAGGTTTCTTCCTCTCCGGCCAGGCGAAAAAAGCGTGCGGCGAGTTGCGGGTCATGGGGCAAGGCATGGGCCTTGGCCGGCTTTGCGGCAGGGGCGGCAGCCACTGGCGCGGCAGGTGCCAAATGCGAGAAGTCGAGATCGTCCATACTGCTTTCCGCAAAACGCATATCCAGATCACTATTTTAGTGCCAGGCCAGCCGGCACAGTCTTTCGAGCACATGTCGATTTGAGGCTGATCCGGTTCCATTGCGCATGACCGTGTGGCCAAGACGCACCGGAAATGAGGGGGGCCGTGCGCGCCCGGTTTAAGTGGTGTGATTGGCAAACGTGGGAAAATGCCGGCTTTCGAAAGATTTCGCTGCAATCGCCATTTCAGTGAAGACGTGCCCCGTGCACATGCATTGGCGACGCTGCACGACAATCCACATCATCCGGCCGCGCGCTGCCGGGCTTTTTTGAATCCAGACATGCCAATCGATCCCTTGCTCAGCGCGCTGGAACTCGAGTGCCGCCGCGGCAGGCGCCGCCTGTTCAGTGATCTTGCCTTCGACCTTGGCGCCGGGCAGATGCTGCAGGTGTCCGGGCGCAACGGCAGCGGCAAGTCGACCCTGCTGCGCAGCCTGTGCGGCCTGACGCGACCGGAACGTGGCCGTGTCTCCTGGCGCGGCCTGTCGATTCGTGCCAATCGCGATGCCTTCAACGCTGATCTGATGTACCTGGGCCACGCGGCCGCGCTCAAGGACGATCTGACCGCGCACGAAAACCTGCTTGCCGCCCTCGACGTCGCCGGCCGCGCCTGCTCCGCACGTGCCGCCGCCGCCGTGCTCGATGAATTGGGGCTTGCATCATGCGCTGCGTTACCGGCCAGACTGCTGTCGCAGGGGCAGCGCCGGCGCGTCGCACTGGCGCGTCTCTGGCTCAGCCCAGGCGTTCCCTTGTGGGTGCTGGACGAACCCTTCGTCGCCCTTGATGCGGGTGCCGCCGAGGCCCTGCGCAAACTGCTGGCCACACATCTGGAAAACGCGGGCATCCTGGTACTCACCACCCATCAGGAGATCGATGTCGCCCCCGAACGCACGCAGCACCTGCGGCTTGACGCTTAAGTCACAGCGCCATGGGCAGACTTCTCCTGCGCGTCATGCTGCGCGACCTGGCGCTTGCCTGGCGCCCGCGCGCCGATGTGCTGTCGACCCTGATCTTCTTTGTGATGGTGGTGAGCCTGTTTCCGCTGGGGATCGGGCCCGAGCCTGCCACCCTGCGCATCATCGCGCCGGGCGTTTTGTGGGTGGCCGCATTGCTGGCATCGATGTTGTCACTTGCGCGCCTGTTCGCCGCCGATCACGCCGATGGCACGCTGGAGCAACTGCTGCTGTCGCCGCATCCGCTGACGCTTCTGGTGCTGGCGAAAATTCTTGCCCACTGGATCGCAAGCGGCCTGCCGCTGACCTTGATGGCGCCGCTCCTGGGGCTGCAATTCGGCATGCAGGCGCCGGCGATCGGCGTGATGACCCTGAGCCTGGCACTTGGCACGCCGGTCTTGAGCCTGATCGGCGCGGTCGGCGCGGTGCTCACCGTGGGCCTGCGCGGTGCCGGCGTGCTGGTGTCGCTGCTGGTGATACCGCTGTGCATCCCGGTGCTGATCTTCGGCGCCGGCGCGGTCGATGCGGATGCCGGTGCCGGTGCGTACTTTTCGCTGCTGGGTGCGCTGCTGGTGCTGGCCCTGGCGGGTGCGCCGGTGGCGGCCGCCGCGGCCCTGCGCATTTCGCTGGATTGATGATTCAATAGCGCATGAACGCGGAAAACAAAGCCCCTGACTACGCGCGCCCCGAGCGGGCAGGCTCGATCTGGCTGCGCTATGCCGCCCCGCTCGCCTTCGACCCGCTGGCCGCGCGCATGATTCCGTGGTTCTTCGCCACCGCGGCGCTGCTTGGCGTCGCCGGCCTGTATATCGGCTTTTTCGTCGCTCCCACCGACGCCCAGCAGGGCGAGGTCTACCGCGTGATCTTCATCCATGTGCCGGCGGCCTGGATGTCGATGCTGATTTATCTGGTGATGGCCATGTGGGCGGCCATCGGCCTGATTTTCAACACCCGCCTGTCCGCCATGATGGCCAGCGCCCTGGCTCCGACCGGCGCCATGTTCACCTTTCTGGCCCTGTGGACGGGGGCCCTCTGGGGCAAGCCCACCTGGGGTACGTGGTGGGTGTGGGATGCGCGCCTGACCTCGGAGCTGATCCTGCTGTTCCTGTATGTCGGTTTCATCGCCCTGCAAGCGGCCATCGAAGACCCGCGCCGTGCCGACCGTGCCGGCGCCCTGTTGGCGATTGTCGGTGTGGTCAACATCCCGATCATCTATTTTTCGGTGCGCTGGTGGAATACGCTGCACCAGGGCACCTCGGTGAGTTTGACCTCAGCCCCGAAAATGGCGACCACCATGCTGACCGGCATGCTGGTCATGACCCTGGCGTGCTGGATGTACTCGATCGCCGCCGCGCTGTGGCGCCTGCGATCGATCATCGCAGAACGCGAGGCGAATTCCGCGGTCGAAGCGGATTGACGATGTGAATGAAAAGGGCAGCGCGATGAACTGGGGCAGTGCGGGTGAATTTTTTGCGATGGGCGGCTACGGCCTGTACGTGTGGGGTTCCTATGGGGTGAGCGCGCTTGCGATCGCGATCGAACTTCTGGCGCTGGCGGCGCGGCGCAAGCGCGCCTTGTCGCAAGCCGCGGCAGCAGCATGAAGCCGCGCCACAAACGCCTGGCAGCCGTGGCGGTTGGTGTGGCCGCGCTGGGTATCGCCACTGCGCTGATCCTCAATGCGTTCCAGAGCAACCTGGTGTTTTTCTACACGCCCTCGCAAATCGCCGCCAACGAGGCGCCGCAGGGCAAGAGTTTTCGCATCGGCGGCATGGTGGAAGACGGCAGTGTGAAGCGCAACGGGGTCGAGGTACGCTTCATGGTCACCGACACCGCCAAGACCGTGCCGGTGGTGTACAGCGGCATCCTGCCCGACCTGTTTCGCGAAGGCAAGGGCGTGGTGGCCCAGGGGCAACTCGGGCCCGACGGCATTTTTCGCGCGCGCGAAGTGCTGGCCAAGCATGACGAAAACTACATGCCGCCCGAAGCCGCGGCGGCCCTCAAGCAGGCGCATGAAAAAGGCAAACCCATGGGCCAGATGAAAGGCACGACGCAATGATTCCGGAAATCGGCAATTTCGCACTGGTGCTGGCCCTGGCCGTTGCGGTCATCCAGGGCGTGGTACCGATGGTCGGCGCCGCCCGTGGCCGGCTTGACTGGATGCTGTTGGCACGGCCGGCGGCCGAAGCACAGTTCCTGTTCGTGCTGTTCGCCTTCATCTGCCTGTCGTGGTCATTCGCCAACAACGACTTCTCGGTGATGTATGTGGCATCGAATTCGAACTCCGCCTTGCCGGTGCAGTACCGGCTGGCCGCCGTTTGGGGCGGGCATGAAGGTTCGCTGCTGCTGTGGGTGGTGATCCTGGCGGCCTGGATGGTCGCGGTGGCGCGGTTTTCCGATCATTTGCCGCAGGTGATGGTGGCACGCATTCTGGCGGTGATGGGGCTGATCTCGGTGGGCTTCCTGCTGTTCATGCTGTTCACCTCCAACCCGTTCGACCGCCTGTTTCCCGCCGCCGCCGACGGCCGCGACCTGAATCCGCTGCTGCAGGATCCCGGCATGATTTTTCACCCGCCGATGCTCTACATGGGCTATGTGGGCTTCTCGGTGGCCTTCGCGTTCGCCATCGCGGCGCTGATCGGTGGCAATCTCGATGCCTCCTGGGCGCGCTGGTCGCGCCCCTGGACCACGGTGGCGTGGTTGTTCCTGACCCTGGGCATCTGCCTGGGCAGCTATTGGGCGTATTACGAACTCGGCTGGGGCGGCTGGTGGTTCTGGGATCCGGTGGAAAACGCCTCGTTCATGCCCTGGCTGGTGGGCACGGCGCTGATCCATTCGCTGGCGGTGACCGAACGGCGCGGCGCCTTCAAGGCCTGGACGGTATTGCTGGCGATCCTGGCATTCTCGCTCTCGCTGCTGGGTACCTTCCTGGTGCGCTCCGGCGTGCTGACATCGGTGCATGCGTTCGCCACCGACCCTTCGCGCGGCGTTTTCATTCTGGGTTTCCTGGTGGTGGTAATCGGCGGCTCGCTCTTGCTATTCGCCTGGCGCGCATCTTCGGTGGGCATTGGCTCGCGTTTCGAACTGGTGTCGCGTGAATCGCTCCTGCTGACCAACAACGTGTTGCTGCTGGCCGCCACCGGCACAGTGTTGCTGGGAACGCTGTACCCGCTGATTCTCGATGCGCTGGGCATTGGCAAGATTTCGGTGGGCCCGCAGTATTTCGAGGCGGTATTCGTGCCGGTGCTGGCGCCGGCGATTTTCCTGATGGGCGTGGCGCCGATCGCGCGCTGGAAACAGGCCGATGTGCCCGATCTGGCACGTCGACTGCGCTGGGCGCTGGTGGTGGCGGTGGTCTGTGCGCTGCTGGCGCCGGCGGCGGCAGGACAATGGAAGCCGCTGACCAGTTTCGGCCTGTTGCTGGCGTTCTGGATCATCGCCGCCGCCTGGGTCAATCTGCGTGAGCGCGCCGGCGACGCCTGGCCGCGCCCGGTGGCCACCTGGCGGCGCCTGGCACTCTTGCCCGGTGGCTACTTCGGCATGCTGCTGGCGCATCTCGGGGTGGCGGTGTTCATCATCGGCGTAACCATGGTCAAGTCCTACGAGAGCGATGCCGATGTGCGCATGGTGCCGGGCGAAACCGTGGTCGTGGGCGATACCAGCTTCCGTTTTCGCGGCGTGCGCGAGGTGGAGGGGCCGAATTACCTGGCCTTGCGTGGCGAACTCGAAGTGCTCGAAGACGGGCAGGTGGTCAAGACCCTGCGCCCCGAGAAGCGCATCTACCGGGTGCAGAAGAGCCCGATGACCGAGGCTGCGATTGATTCGGGCTTGCGCCGCGATCTTTATGTGGCCCTGGGCGAGGCCGATGGCGCTACCGCATGGATCATCCGCGTTCATGTGAAGCCGTTTGTAGTCTGGATCTGGCTGGGTTGCGTGTTGATGGCCATTGGCGGCCTGGTGGCGGTGTGCGATCGCCGTTACCGCACCGCGGCCGAGCGCGCCCGTGCCGCGCATCCGGGCGCGGGCCTGGCAGGCGCGGGCGGCGCATGAAGCGGACCCTGATCCCCGCGCTCATCTTCGCGGTGATCGTGGTTTTTTTGGGCATCGGCCTCACCCTCAACCCGCGCGAAGTGCCGTCGCCCCTGATCGGCAAGCCGGCGCCCGCATTCCGGTTGGCCACACTCGATGCGCCGGAGAAGAGCCTCGGTCTGCGCGACATGGCGGGGCAGGCCTGGGTGCTCAATGTGTTTGCTTCCTGGTGCGCGCCCTGTCGCGAGGAACATCCGCTGCTGGTGGATCTGGCTACGAAAACCCCGACACCGATATTCGGCCTCAACTACAAGGACAAGCAGGCCGACGCGGAGCGCTGGCTCAAGCAGTTCGGCAACCCTTACCGCGCGGTGCTGGTGGATCGCGACGGCCGTGCCGGCATCGACTACGGTGTGTACGGGGTGCCGGAAACCTTCGTCATCGACAAGGCCGGCACCGTGCGCTACAAGAAAATCGGGCCGCTCACGCCCGAGGTGATCGACAAGAAGATCCTGCCGCTGCTCAAGGAATTGAATGGCTAAATGGTGCATCGCCCTGATGCTGGGCCTGCTTTGCGGCGTATGCGCCGCGCAGCCGCCGGCGCCGCCGGCTGCCGCCGATGCGGCATTCGAAAAGCGTGTCACACGCCTGTCCGAGGAATTGCGCTGCCTGGTGTGCCAGAACCAGACCATCGCCGACTCGAACGCAGAGCTGGCGGTGGACCTGCGCAACCAGGTGCGTGAACAAATGCGCCAGGGGCGCTCCGACGACGCCATCCGCGGCTACATGGTCGAGCGTTACGGCGATTTCATCCTGTATCGGCCGCCGGTCAAGGCCAGCACCGCGCTGTTGTGGTTCGGCCCCTTGGTGCTGGTGGTCGGGGGCATCGGCGGGCTGGCCTTGTATGTGCGGCAAAGACGCAAGCTGGCACTTGATGACGATACCGAGAGCACCGGTTTCGACGATTACGATCTGCCGGCAGCGCCCGCGCCGGCCAACCACAAAACAAAGCAGAACCCGTGATTCTTTTCGCTGCCATTGCCGCCGCCATGTGCGCGGCGGCCTGTTTGATCGTGCTGCGCCCGCTGCTGTGGCCGCCACGCAAAGCCGGGGTTCCGGCCAATCCCTTGCTGTTTCAGGCCGAACATGCGGCCCTGCAGCAGCAGTTGCAGGCGGGTTCGATCACGCCGGAAGGCTTCGCCGAAGCGCGCGATGTTTTGGCGCGCCGCCTGCTTGACGCCGTGCTTGCGCCGCAGGCCAGGACAGAGACGCCTCGCACGACTGCGCCACTCTGGCGTGCCGTGCTGACCGTGGTGCTCTTCATTCCCTTGCTGGCCCTGCCGGTGTACTGGAAAGTCGGCACACCGGATGCCTTGCGCGCCGACTTCGCCGCCGCCGCCGACATGAGCCCGGCTGCCGCGATCGAGCAGATGGGTGAACGCATTCGCGCTCTCGAAGAACGCCTGGCCAAGTCGCCGCAGGACGTCACCGGCTGGAGCACGCTTGGACGCTCTTACGCTGCCTTGGGCGAGTATCGCAAGGCCGCCGCCGCCTACGCGCGTGCCGAACCGCTGGCGCCGAACGACGCGCAGATGCTGGCCGACTACGCCGACGCCCTGGCGATGGCACAGGACCGCAAGCTGCAGGGTGAGCCGCTGCGCCTGCTCAAACGGGCGCTGATCGCCGACCCCGACAATGTCAAGGCCTTGCTGCTCGCGGGTACCGCCGAATTCGAGTCGGGCGACTACAAGAACGCCGTTGCCTTGTGGGAGCGCGTCAAGACCCTGGCGCCGCAGGATTCCGAGCTGATTGCCTCCTTGCAGAAGAGCATCGATGAGGCAAATGCCAAGCGTGGTGCGCCAGAGATCGCCGGCAAGGCGGCTGTGCCGGGCACAGGCGCTGAAAGGATTGCGGGAACAGGGACGGCTGCTGGAATAGCCGCGGTCAGCGGCCGCGTCACGCTTGCAGACGCTCTCAAAAGCCGCGTCAGCCCGGACGATGCCGTATTCATCTTCGCGCGCGCCGCCGCCGGGCCGCGCATGCCCTTGGCGGCGATGAAGAAGCAGGTCCGCGATCTGCCCTTCGATTTCAAGCTTGATGACAGCATGGCGATGGCGCCGCAGTTCAAGCTGTCTTCCGTGCCGGAGGTGATTATCACCGCGCGCATCTCGAAGTCCGGCGACCCGATTCCGAAGCCCGGCGATTTCGAAGGGAATTCAGCGCCGATGAAGATCGGCGTGAGTGGCATCAAGCTCGAGATCAGCGAGGCTGTGAAGTAGCGGATACTCGCCTCCTGCGCCCCTTTGCGCGAGACAAGTGCGTGCCGAAAAAGCCGTGGCCAATGCTTGACGGCTGGCCACAGCGCCGCCGCTTCCCGTTGCAGCTTTCAGGCAGCCAGCAACTGCCGCAACACATAAGGCAGGATGCCGCCATGCCTGTAATAGTCGACCTCGATCGCGGTATCGATACGCAGGATCACCGTCACGTTGCGCGCATTGCCATAGGTATCGCGAATCACCAGCCTTGCTTCCGACAGAGGCCTGATTTCGCCCTCCAGCAGCACGTCCACGCTTTCGCGCCCGGTCAGCCCCAGGCTTTGCCACGAATCGCTGGGCTTGAACTGCAGCGGCAGCACACCCATGCCGACCAGGTTGGAGCGATGGATGCGCTCGAAGCTCTTGGCCACCACCGCCTTGATGCCCAATAGCTGGGTGCCCTTGGCTGCCCAGTCGCGCGAGGAACCGGTGCCGTACTCTTCGCCGGCGAAAATGATGGTCGGCGTGCCTTCGGCGATGTATTTCATGGCGGCGTCGTAGATGAACATCTTCTGGCCGCCAGGCTGATACAGGGTCATGCCGCCTTCCTCGCGCGAACCGTCGCGGCCGGCGGGAATCATCAGGTTCTTGATGCGCACGTTGGCGAAGGTGCCGCGCATCATCACCTCGTGATTGCCGCGCCGGCTGCCGTAGGAATTGAAGTCGCCGCGGCCGACACCATGTTCGATCAGGTATTTGCCGCCGGGTGTGGCTTCCTTGATCGAGCCCGCCGGCGAGATATGGTCGGTGGTGATCGAATCGCCGAATAGCGCCATGATCTGCGCCCCCCTGACGCCGGACTCGGTCGGCGCAGGCTGCATGGTGAAGCCGTCGAAGAACGGGGGCTTGGCGATGTAGGTCGACGGCGGCCAGTTGTAGACCTGGCCCTTGACGCCCTTGACCGCGTTCCACAGTTTTCCGGGCTCGGTCTTGACCTTGTCGTAATTGGCCTTGAAGGCGGCCGGGTCCATGGCGAACTTCATCAGCTTGTAGACCTCGTCGGAGCCGGGCCAGATGTCGCCCAGGTAGACGTCGCGGCCGGCCGTGCCTTTGCCCACCGGCTGGGTCATCAGGTCGACAGTGACGTTGCCGGCGATCGCATAGGCCACCACCAGCGGCGGGCTGGCCAGGAAATTGGCCTTGAGATTGGGGTGGATGCGCGCTTCGAAATTGCGGTTGCCCGAGAGCACCGCGGCGCAGACGAGGTCGTTGTCGATGATGGCGGCGTTGATTTCCGGTGTCAGGTCGCCGGCATTGCCGATGCAGGTGGTGCAGCCATAGGCCGCCACCGCGAAGCCCAGCTTTTCCAGGTAAGGCAGGAGTCCGGCGCGGGTCAGGTATTCGGTGACGATGCGCGAGCCCGGTGCCAGCGAGGTCTTGATCTTCGCATCGACGCTCAAACCGGCTTCGACGGCCTTCTTGGCCAACAGGCCGGCGGCCAGCAGCACACCCGGGTTGGAAGTATTGGTGCAGGAGGTGATCGCGGCGATCAGGATATCGCCGCTCCTGACCTGCGCGCCCGCGCCTGCGGGAAAGGTCTGCGCCAGGCGCGCCGCCGTCTGGTTGAAACCGTTGTCGGCGATCGGCTGCGAGAACAGTTCGGTGAATTTCGATGCCAGGTGCGTGATCTCGACGCGGTCCTGCGGGCGCTTGGGGCCCGCCAGTGAAGGCACCACCGTGCCCAGGTCGAGCTTGACCACGCTGCTGTAGTCGATCTCGCGGGCCAGCGGGACTCCGAACATGTCCTGCGCCTTGAAATAGGCTTCGAAGGCGTCGATCTCGTCCGTGCTGCGACCGGTACCGCGGAAGTATTCGATGGTGCGTTCATCCACCGGAAAGAAGCCCATGGTGGCGCCGTATTCGGGCGCCATGTTGGCAATCGTCGCGCGGTCGGGCAGGGCCAGCGTGCGGGTGCCGGCACCGAAGAATTCGACAAACTTGCCCACCACCTTTTCCCGCCGCAGG
>JBEIFV010000206.1:0-9781 GCA_040382235.1 Burkholderiales bacterium | reverse complement strand
CATGCATCGCATCGAGCGCCTGGTCGCGCTTGGTTTCCACGTTGTTGGTCTGCTCGGCGATGATCTTGGCCGATTCGCGCGACACCCCGGTGTAGAACAGCACGAGGGAGGCTTCAAGCTCGCAGATGATCCAGTTCTTGATGCGCAGCTGGTTGATCACCGCGCGGTTGTCGGCGTAGAACTCCATGAAGTTGAAGCCGCCGAAGGTGGCGGCGTACTGGTCCTGGCGCCCGCCCTGCAGGCCGCAATCCACCCGCTCCACATCGAAGGCCAGGTGCGCCAGGGTGTAATCGTCCAGCGGCAGGTTGAGCAATTCGGCGAATGCGCGCAGCATCACCACCACCACTGTAGAGGAGGAGCCCAGTCCGGAACCGGCGGGCGCGTCGCAAAAGGTGGAGAGCTCGATCGCCAGCGGCTTGCCGCCGTTGTATTTTTCGACGATGGTGTTGTAGACCGCCTTGTGCAAATCGAGTTCGCCGTCAAGCGGGTAGCGGGCCGCCAGCGGCAGCTCGCAGCTGCGCTCCTGGTCGGTGGCATTGAAGCGCACCACCGGCGTATCGAGCGTCTTGATCACCGCATAGGCGTAGCGGTCGATGGTGGCGTTGAGCACCAGGCCGCCGTGCAGGTCGCAAAAGGGGGATACGTCGGTGCCGCCGCCGGCCAGGCCCAGCCGCAGTGGGGCGCGCGCCCTGATGGTGGTGCTCATGTTTGTTCCTTGTGTGGTTTCATGGACCGCAATCGTCAGACCAGCAACTCGGTCACCGGCGGGTGGCCCAGAAAGGCCTGCGGGCTGGCGCTTGCACCATACGCGCCGGATTGATACACCACCAGCAGGTCGCCGGGCCCCGCCTTTGGCAGCCACACATTATCGCCCAGCAGGTCCAGAGGAGTGCACAGCGGGCCCACCACCGATACCGGCACCGCAGCCAGGGGCTGCCCCATGCGATTGCCGATGGCCAGCGGATAGTTCTTGCGCAGCACCTGGCCGAAATTGCCGCTGGCGGCCAGATGATGGTTGAGGCCACCATCGGTCACCAGAAACACCTGGCCGCGCGATTCCTTGCGATCGATGATGCGCGTCACATACACCCCGGCCTCACCCACCAGGTAGCGGCCGAGTTCGAGAATCAGTTTGATGTCGCCGAATCGCTCACGCGCATCGGCGGTGATTTCCTTAAGCGCGGCCTCGATAGGCGCCAGATCGAGCCGCTCTTCGCCGGGAAAATAGGGAATGCCGAAGCCGCCGCCCAGGTTGATGCTCGCAAGCGGCGCCGGCGCTAAGGGTGCCAGGCGACAGGCCAGCGCATAGGCGGCGCGCAGGCAATCGGCCAGGGCGTCGCCGCGCAGGTTTTGCGAGCCGGCATAGATGTGAAAGCCTTCGAAGGCCAGTCCGGGTTGTGCCACCTGCGCCAGCAGCGCCTCGACCTGCTCTTCATCGATGCCGAATGGCCCGGCACCGCCGCCCATCTTCATGCCTGAGCTTTTCAGGTCGAAGTTGGGGTTGATGCGCAGCGCCAGGCGCGCCGGCCAGCCGCTGGCCACGCCCGCTTCCGCCAGGAGGCGGATATCGCGCTCCGATTCGGCATTCACCAGCACGCCTGCGGCGACCGCCTGGCGCAGTTCATTCACGCGTTTGCCGGGGCCGGCGAAGCCGATATTTTCCGCGGCCATGCCGGTATCGAGCGCGAGTTTCAGCTCGCCGGCCGAGGCCATGTCGAAACCATCGACCAGGCCGGCCATGAATCCCAAGAGCGCCGGCATCGGGTTGGCCTTGATCGCGTAATGCAACTGCAACGAAGGCGGCAGGATCGCGCGCAGCTCTGCTACGCGTTTGGCGATCAGCGCGCGGTCGTAGGCATAGAAGGGGGTGCCGCCGGCCCGTTCGGTGAGCCGGCAGAGCGCAATCCCGCCGACGCACAATTCGCCGCTGACCACCGTAAACTGCGACATGGGTGCGTGCACCGGTCTAGATTGGTTCATCGGGCAGTGAATTCGAACGGGTTTCGCAGGCCAGAAGGGCCAGAAGCAGGACAAGTAACAGAAAGCGCGGCGTGTCGATCAGGCTATCAATCATGCCGACAATCAAAAAGCCGGATAAGGCGGCAAAAAGTGCGCCGGCAAAAGCCTCGCCGCGCAGCCAGCCCAGGCCTGCGCGCCACATGCCGAGCAGGATCAATAGCGTCATTGCACCAAGTCCCAGCGCGCCCAGGTCGAACAGCAGGGCGATCGGCAGGTTTTTCACATGCCAGTTCAGGTGCTCGTCGTTGCTGAAAAACCAGCGGTCGAGCTTGCGTGAAAAATCGCCGTTGACAAGCAGGTTGCGGCCATCCGCGCCGGTGAGTGCGAGATCGTCGATATCGATGGCCGCAGAGCCGGCCGGGGAATGGATGGAAAACTTGATAGGCCAGGCGCGCAGGCTCTTGTCGGGCGGAAAGCTGGTGCTCAAGACTTGCCAGGAGTTGGGCGCGCCAGTGGTTTTGAGCTCCCGTCCCAAGCAGTCCGCCGACGCGTACAGCCACTTGCGGCAGATCGATATGGTCAAGGTGCCACCAGCGTTCGGGCTGCGTACGCGGGCAGTCAGTGCATGCGACGAACCCGGGTCGAAATCGATGATCTGGTCGATATACATTGCCCGGCCGGCGCCAACCCGCAGGAACCGATTGCCGCCATCAGCTTCCAGCCGATAGGTGGCCGAGCGCGTGTTTTCCGCACTCTTCCAGTAGTGGGTTTCCGGAAAGCGGCCCAGCCCCATGCCGAACACGGTAGTCATGCGGCCGGGCGCCATGATGTTAAGCGCATCCGCCCAATGGGCTTCGCGCACCTTGATGTCGGTCGCGGTGCCGGCGATGCGCTGCTGGGCATAGGGTGAAAAAAGGATAGGCAGCGCAATCGCGGCAACCAGGGCCCCAAGCACTACTGCGACCGGCAGGGTCCTGCGCAGCTTCGCGCCGCCTAACTGAAATCCCGCGAGACACAGGCACACCGCGATCGCAAAGGCGGCATAGCCGCCACGCGAGAATGTGACCATCAGCGCGTAGACCGTCGCCACCAGGCAGGCCAAGCCGGCCCCGCGCAGCAGCATGCTGCGGGTGCGCAGCATTAGCAGCAACAGGAATGGTGCGGCTACCGTCAGGAAACATTCGATATAGGCGCCGCCGGTATGCATTTGCGAAAACGGCCCGGTCACCCGGTAATCGTTGGTGAAGTCGAAAAATGTGGTGAATGCCAGCCGTTCAACGACGATCACGGTGGCAGTCCAGGCCAGCCCCGCCGCCATGCCGCCGGCCAGGAACGCGGCCGGCGCCTGTACGTAGGCGGCGAGTCGGCGCCACAGCCACCACAGGAGGACTGCCCAGAGCGCGCCCTTGACTATGCGCAGGGCTTCGTAGGGGCTGAAGTAATTGTTGAATGCATTGGCGTCCGGCAAGCCCGCTTGCCACAGGCCGCGCGCGGTACCGATCGCATAGGCGGCGCCCAGCAGCAGCACGGTGCCGGTAAGCAGCGGGTCACGGCTGCGTCCGCGTGCGGCCGGCACCCGCGCGAAACCGATGGCCAGGCACAGTGCCACCAGCAGGTCGAATTCATCGAGGTAAAAGCGGCCGCTCCAGTGGGCCAGGTCGAGCATCGGCAAGGCCGCCGGCACGATCGCGAAGATCCAGGCCGGCTGGCGCCAGACGGCAGCCACGCAGATGGCATAGAGCATGCCGAGCGGCAAGGCCTGGGTCGGAAAATCCGCGAGCGAGGCCACCACTGCCGCCAAGCCGATCGCCATGGCGGCCTTGACGGCCAGCGGCAGCGCCGCGAACGGTGTGAGGTGCAAGGTCGGCGTCAGGGCAGGCGGCGCAGCCGTTGCGGCGCGCGCGATGTTCGCGTCCGCCGGCTTGCTTGCCACCGTATCGGTCGCAATGGCGGGCGGTGAGCGCTTGCGCGCTGTGCCGGGTGCGGCAACCCGCGCCAGCAACTGCGCGGCAATCCATGCGGCGGCGGCACCAACCAGCACATTGGTCGGGTCGGCGCGCAGCGCCGGCATCATTGTCTTGCAGGCCTCGATGCCAACTGCCAAAAGGCCGGCCAGCGCCAGGGCGGTGCGTGAACCGGCGCCGAAGGCCCAGCACATTACGCCCACTGGCACATACATCGCCGCCACACCGACGAGGCTGTTGAGCGCCTTGGCCTCGGTGGTGAAGTAGTGGTAGTAAAACGGCATGAAGTGCAGGTCGGCGATGGCTGCCGGCATATGGGATATCTGCCACTGCCCGCGCAAGAGCCCGCTGACTGCCGCCAGGCCCAGCAGGTAGGCGGGGACGATGACCAGGCTCAAGCGCCGGATCAGGTCGCCAAGCATCGGCAGCCCAAGGCGCGCGCGCGCGTTCCACGCAAGCGCGCCCAGGCCAAATGCGGCGCCGCGGGTGAGTACAGATACGCCCTGGGTATAGCCGCTGGCGATAAAGAACTGGGCGCATTCGATCGCCGCCCCCATCAGCAGCCCGGCGCCGAGCGCGCGTGGCACAGGGCAGTCGCGCCCGCCGCCCAGCCAGCGCGCGACCAATACCCCGACTGGCAACGCGGCTGCCGTTTCGGCCAAGGGGCGCACCAGCACCGCGATGAGCAGGTTTTCTTCGGTGAGGGCACCGGCAAGCAGCCAGCCGACCCGCCCCGAGCTGAACTTCTCCGTGACCTCGCCCCACGAAAGCAGAAAGTCATAGGGAAACAGGCTCAAGGCCAGAAAGCCCGCCGCATAGGCTTCCAGCAGGTGCGATTTCAGGGCATCGGTCTTAGACAGCACGGTCGCGGCCAGCGAGCGGAACCAGCGCCCCCAGCGCGCCGCCAGCAGGATGCCGGCGGCCGCGCCAATGGTCTCGGCCATTAGATCATTG
Organism: Burkholderiales bacterium; assembly: GCA_040382235.1. Classification (GTDB taxonomy): domain Bacteria; phylum Pseudomonadota; class Gammaproteobacteria; order Burkholderiales; family JAEUOS01; genus JAEUOS01. The sequence continues at coordinate 4,904 of JBEIFV010000206.1, read as the reverse complement.
AGCGAAACGGTGCGCGGCGGGAAGAACAGCTGGCTGAACTCTACCGCTATCGCCAGAGCAAGGGAGAAAATGGCAGCGATCAACGCTGCGCTGATGCGGCCAAAGCCGACGCCGCGACTGCAAAGTGCGCTGACGGTCAAGAAACCGACGGGGATATAGAGTATCCCGTTGGCGACCCAGTCGGCGCGGCTCTCGATGCCCAGATCGAGCATGCGTATGTTGGCGAAGGCGCGCCACGCCGCGTCCATCGGCAACATGCGGAAATCCAGCGGCACCAAGCTGCCGTAGATCACGAAAGCGCTGTAGGCCAGCCACAGCCATCCGCCCCCATGCGATGTTGCCTGGCCGGGGGTGGAAGCACCGCGCTCTGGTGCGGCGCTCATCGGGATGGTCTAAGCGCCATCGAGCGCGGCGCATTCCGCCGCCAGCGCGCGGCGGTCGATCTTGCCGTTCGGATTGCGTGGCAAGGCGCTGGCGCGTGCCATCACGCGTGTGGGCAGCATGAAGGCGGGGAGGCTGGCGCGGCAGAAGGCGACGAGGGCCGCTAAGTCGAAGCTTGCGCCGGCGGGCGTGACCACTGCCAGGGCGATGGCCTGGCCGATCAGCGCATCGGGGACTCCGAAGGCCGCGCATTCCACCACCAGCCCGGAGGCATAAACCGCGTCTTCGACTTCCGTCGGGCTGACCCGATAACCGGAGGTCTTGATCATGTCGTCCTGGCGGCCAACAAAGTACAAAAACCCTGCGGCGTCGGCACGCACGGTATCACCGGAAAACACCGCAAACTCCGGCAGCGGCAGGCCGGCGCCATGCGCAGCCGCGGCGGCCGGCAGCGGGCGGAAGCGTTCGGCCGTGGTTTGCGGGTCATTCCAGTAGCCCAGTGCGACCAGCGCGCCGCGATGTACCAGTTCGCCCGGTTCGTCCGGCGCGCACGGCGTGCCGTCCGGGCGCAGCACCAGCACTTCGGCATTGGGAATGGCGCGCCCGATCGAATCCGGCCGGCGTTCGACTTCTCCAGGCGGCAGATAGGTCGAGCGAAACGCTTCTGTCAGGCCATACATCAGGAAGGGCTGCGCGGCAGGCAGGTGCTGGCGCAATTGCGCCAACACCTCCCGCGGCATGTGGCCGCCGGTGTTGGCGAAGTAGCGCAGGCTGGCGGCGGCGCCCGCCGGCCATTCGAGGCGCGCGAGCTGGATGTAGAGCGGTGGCACCGCGGTCAGGCCGGTGATGCGGTGGCGCTCGATGGCACGCAGCACGTCCTGCGGCATCAGGTAGTTGAGCAGCGCCACCCTGGCACCTACGCAGAAGGCGGTAGTCAACTGGCTGAAGCCGGCGTCGAACGACAAGGGGAGGGCCGCCAACAGTGCGTCCTGGGCCGTATTGCCGAGGTAGTGAGCCACGCTCTGCGCGCCGACTACCAGGTTGCGGTGGGAAACCACCACGCCCTTGGGTTTGCCGGTGCTGCCCGAGGTATAGAAAATCGCCGCCATGTCGGCATCGATGGCGCGGTGCGCGACCGCCGCCGGTGCGACTGCCAGTTGGCTCCATGGACACACCCGCAAAGCGGGAGGCAGGGCGTCTGCGATTTCGGTCGGCAGGGCGTCTGATGAAACTTCCTCGGTCACGATCACCGCGCACAGGCTGCCGCAGGCCGGCAGGATCGGCAGCAGGGCGCGCAGGCGCTCAGGCGAAGTCACCAGGATGCGCACGCCGCAGTCGCGCAGGATGTGTTCTACCTGCGCGGCCTTCAATGCCGGATTGATCGGCACCGCGACCCCGCCCGCGGCGCTGGTGCCGAATAGCGCTGTCACCGTCTCGAAGCGCTTGTCGAGATAGACGGCGACGCGCTCAGCGCGTGCCAGGCCCAGCGCCAGCAGGCCATTGGCGAACTGCACCGTGTCTTGTGCCAGGCTGGCATACGAGAGCGCCATATCGCCGGTCTCGAGCGCGACGGCCTTTGCATCGCGGGCGGCGGATATGCGGATCAGGTCGTGCAGCAGGAAGGGATCGGTCATCAGGGGTGCGGGCAGCGCGATTGGGCGGCGTGCTGCCGCATTGCTTGAAGTTGCCAGTTTAGCCAAGGTCAGCGCCCGCGGCATGTGTGCGTGGCCCGCGCCAGGCGCGCAGGCGCCTGGCCGAAAAATGGCGCGCCGCCCCGATCAGCCCGCGCAGCGTGGCCGGATCGAAGGCGACAATGCCGATGCGTTCGCGCCGATGGCTCATCCATTCGCGCTTGTAGGCGTCGTCACCGCTCAGGTAATCGACCTCGGTCGCATGGTCGGTATCGATGGCGTTTCGCAGCATGGCGGCGGTGAGAATCGAGCCGGGCGAGAAGCGCTCGAACGCCTGATCGTAGGCGAGCTTGTAGATCATCGACTTGTGGCGGTGGTGCAGCCAGAGTTGTGCGGCGATCGGCCGCGTGCCCAGCTTGAGCACGCCCAGGCGCAGCCAGCCCTGCGCCGCCGCCGTGCGGCACAGTTCGGGGATGAAGCGCGGGAACGGCTCCGGCTCTTTCCAGCTGCCGGCGTAAACGGCGGTGAAATCGGCGATCGCGGCGTCGAGCGCCGGCCCGGTGCCGGTCTCGATGGCGATCGACCAGGCACCTTCACGCGAAAGCCGGCGTTCACGCCGCTGTACGGTATTGCGCAGCGTTGCCGGCAAACCGGCGAACACCGTCGCATATGAGCGCCCGGCCACCGCCAGATACCAGTTGCCGAAGCAGAAATAGCTGTCGGTGAAATAGCCGGCCGCGGCAAGCGCCGGCTTGAGGGCGCGGGCGAACGCGCCTTCACCATCGAGCGGGGCGAAGCGCAGCGTGGCGGGGCGCTCGCGCGCGCGGCGCAGGTGCGCGATGACCGCCCGCAGCACCTGCGGATCGGCTTCCTCTGCGCAGGTGATCGGTGCATACAGGCAACTGTAGTAATTGGCAAGCGCGGCCAGGTCGCGCGCACCGGCAAGCGGCAGCGCCAGTTGCGTACGTTGGGCGGCGTCGCCGGCGACCAGCAGGCGCAGCGGCGCCTGTGGCGCGAAGCCGTGCGCATGCAGGGTGCCAAACCAGGCGGGGCTTGCAAACAGGTCTTGTGCTTCGCAGGCAAACAAATCGGGGGCGCGTGCTGCCAAGTCGGCGAAGGCATGCAGTTCGGTGACGCCCACCGCACCTGGCATCAGTGGCTTTCCAGGCAAGGCACGCGCGTGGCACAGCGCCAGCAGCACTGGTGCGAGCGGCTGGAGCGGCCAAAGCCCCGACGTATAATCTTTGAAACTTTTTCAGGTGGCATCAGTTGCTGGATATTCGACACGAAACGCTGCACATTCTCGATCGGGCGCTGGGGTTGCAGGGGCAGGCGCTGGCATTCACCGAACAAACCCGGCTCCTGGGTGTGCTGCCTGACCTCGATTCCATGGCCGTGGTCGGGGTTCTTACCGCTTTCGAGGAGCGCTTCGGTTTCGTGATCCACGATGACGAAATCGATGGCGCGGTGTTCGCCACCCTGGGCTCGCTGTTGGCCTTTGTTCAGCGCAAGGTATCGGCTTGACGGTAGCACAAATCCCCTTCGAGGCTTTTTTCATCGAGGCCGGCGCTGCGCGCTGCTTTGGCCTGTATTTTCCCGCGCAGGGCGCACCGCGCGGCGCCGTGTTGTATATACACCCGCTGGCCGAGGAAATGAATCGTGCGCGCCGCATGGTGGCGCTGCAGGCGCGCGCGCTTGCAGAAGCGGGTTTTGCGGTGCTGCAGATCGATCTTTCCGGTTGTGGCGACAGCAGCGGCGATTTTGGCGACGCCACCTGGTCGGGCTGGGTTGAAAATCTCGAAGCCGGGGTGGCTTGGTTGCGCCAGCAAGTAGAGGCTCCGCTATGGCTCTGGGGCCTGCGCGCCGGCTGCCTCCTGGGGGCCGCCCTGCTGCAACGCGGGCTCCTGGCGCAGGGGTTTCTGATGTGGCAGCCGGTGTTGTCGGGCGAGCAGGCCTTGCGCCAGTTCTTGCGCCTGAAAACCGTGGCCGACGTCGCCGCCGGCCGCCAGGCGCGTGACTACACCGCCCTCTATCACGCCCTGGAGCAGGGCGACGAAGTAGTGGTGGCCGGTTACCGTCTCAACCCGGCGCTGGCCAGTGGCATGGCGGCAGCCGAGATGCGCCTGCCCGCCGGAGACTTGCGCATCGAGTGCTTCGAGATGGCCGGGGGTTCGGATACTGTGCTGTCGCCGGCACTGTCGGTCAGGCTGGCGCAATGGCGCAGCGGCGGCCACCGGGTGCGCGGCATGGTGCTCGACGTGTCCGCGTTCTGGCAGACCGTCGAGACCTCGGTCAGCCCTGAGCTCTTGCAGGCGACGGTCGCCGCATTGGAGCCGGCATGAGCGCGCCCGTTTGGCCGCCCGCAGCGAGCGCCGCATTGAGCAACGCGCCTCCCCCGGGGAGGATGTCACGCAGTGACGGGAGGGTATTGCAATGACTGCGCTGCCACCCACCTATTCGGAGAGCGCGATCGGGTTCGATTGCATGGGTGAGCGCCTGCTGGGGATTGTTGCGCGCCCGCAGCGGCCGGCCGCGACCGGAGTCGTGATCGTGGTCGGCGGCCCGCAATACCGGGTGGGCAGCCACCGCCAATTCCTGCTGCTGGCGCGCGCCCTGGCCGAAGCCGGCTGCGCGGTGCTGCGCTTCGATTACCGCGGCATGGGTGACAGCGGCGGCGCGGCGCGCTCGTTCGAAGAGGTCGATGCGGATATCGCGGCGGCGATCGAAGCTTTCACTCAAGCCTGCCCGGAAGTGCGCTCGGTGGTGCTGTGGGGGCTGTGCGATGGTGCGTCCGCCGCACTGATGTACTGGCTGCGCACGCGTGATGCACGGGTGCGCGGGCTGTGCCTGCTCAACCCCTGGGTGCGCTCCGAGCAAAGCCTGGCGCGGGTG
>JBEIFV010000205.1:0-9997 GCA_040382235.1 Burkholderiales bacterium | reverse complement strand
CCCACAGATACCGGGCCGCGGCACGATGACGGGGCTCTTCGCCGGTTGCGGCAGAAGTCTGCGCTGGCGGACCCGCGGCAGGGGCCAGGGATGTGCTCAGAAATTGAGCAGCTTCGCCGTCTGCGACATCCATTCGATATCCGACGCGATCCTGGTCCTGAACGCGTCGACCGACGGGCTGAGCGTCACGCTGGCGCCCCCTGCGGCGACCTTTTCTCTAACCTCCGGCTGCGCCGATGCGGCCGCGATCTCGCGATACAGGCGTTGCACGATCGCGGGTGGCGTGCCGGCGCGAAGTCCGAACCCTCCCCAATAGCTCATTGGCTGCGTATCCACCCCGGCTTCGGCGAGCGTCGGAACGTCCGGGAAGTCGCTCCATCGCTCCTTCTCCAGCACCGCCAGCACGCGGACCTTGCCGCTCGGCGCGAACTGCTTCGCGAAGAACCCTGCGAGGAAGCCGAGGTCGATCTCGCCGCTGAGCACCGCCTTCACTATGTCCGGCCCGCCCCCTTTGTACGGCACCGCGGTTCCCGTGAAGCCGGCAGCACGCTCGAGTTGCGCGAGCTTCAGGTGTTCGACGCTGCCAGGACCGAACGTCCCGTAAGTCAGCTTGCCGGGATTGCGGCGGCCGAACTCGATGAAGTCGCGCATCGTCCGGTACGGCGAATCGCCACGTACCAGCAGAGCGATCGGCGTGGAAATCACCTGGGCGATAGGGTCGATCTGGCGCTGCAGATCGAAGAGCTTTTGGATCACGTGGATCGCCGGGTGGCCGTTGAAGAGCCATAGCAGGGTGTGGCCATCGGCCGGAGCGCTCTGCAGTGCCTGCATCGAGATCTGCAAATTCCCGCCGGGCCTGTACTCCACGATCACCGACTGGTTCAGCGATCTCTCGAGCACCGAGGCGTATGACCGGGCAAACACGTCGGCGGCACCGCCCGGCCCCACCGGCAAGATGATCCGCAGCTGCCGGTCGGGAAATCCGGTCTGCGATCGCACCGGAAACGCGGCACCTGCGGCGATCGCGCCAGCGCCCTTTAGGAAGGCACGTCGATTGGCGGGAATGAATGGCATTGGATGTCTCCTTCAGCAATGAACGCGACGTGCAGATGATTGACGGCCCTTACGATAGTGGACAACCTAACGACTGGGTAGCAGCATTTTTGAATCAGGCCCAAACCATTTGTTGGTACGCTGGCGCCGCCTGCAGCAGTTCATTTCGGCATCGTGCGGTCAACCGCGTCAATCAGCGCCCGAATGCCTGCCTCTTCAGCTGCCGCTGCGCGAAACACCAGGCTCACCGGCGGCAATTGGGCGTGGGGCTTGGCACGCAGAACGTCGATCGCCGCGGTCGCGCGCGCCGCATTTGCGAATCGCGATGGCACGGCGCTGATGCCCAGTCCAGCCGATACCAGTTTGACATTCGTGCAGGGGGCAGAGGAGAGAATCCTGGGCATAGGTGGCGCAACACCCTCCGAGAGGAATGCATTGCGGATCGAAATGTCCATTGGGGTCCGCGGCGGCGGAAGAATCCATTGTTCCCGGGCAAGGTCGCGCCAGGAAATCGATCCACGGTTCGCCATCGGATGCCCCTTCGGGGCGATCACCACGAGTGCTTCGTTGTAGAGCGTTCGAATGGCCAGATCCACGCCACCACGACCGGCAATATCTTCATAGGAGATCACCAGTAGCGCTGCGTCGATATCGCCTTGCCGCAGCATCTGTAGCAACTGAGGCCCCGCGCCTTCCCGAACCTCCAGACGAAAGTTCGCGATCTGGTCCCACAAAGCACTGACAAGCTGCGGAAAGTAAGTTTGGGCTATGTAGCTATTGGCGCCTAGCCTTAGCGGCAGCACGGCTTCCGCGTTCGCTGCAGCCACTCGCACATGCCGCAGGGAGTTCAGCAGAAGCCGCGCGCCTTCAATCACCACGCGTCCGCGTTCTGTGGACGTGACCCCTGCCGGTGAACGCTCAAAGAGCGCGAATCCGAAACTTGCCTCGACCTCTGTAAGCGCTTTGCTCACCGCCGGTTCGCTGACGTGAATGGCTTGCGCCGCCTTGCGAATGCTTCCAAGTCTGTCAAGAGCCTCGACCAGCGCGAGATGCTTGAACCGCAACCGAGAAACGAGGAAGTCATCCGGATCTCTCATGGGCTGGCAGGGCGAGAGCCTTGGGTCAGATTGTGTCTCTACAGCGCGCGCTTGACGCCTAAGCGCGCAGCGAACTTGCGCATCCCGCCAAGCCAGCGGTCATAACCCTGCGCCTTGCGCTGAAAATACTCCAGCACCTGCGGGTGCGGCAGGATCAGAAAGGCTTCGGCTTCGATGCCGGCCACCACGCAGTCGGCCAACGCGGAGGGCGAGATCACTCCGTCGGCGGCGGCCGCGGCCGAGCCGGCGCGATTGGCGATCATCGGCGTATCCACCGCCTGAGGGCACAGCACCGAGACCCGCACGCCGGCGTCGCCATGCTGGATCGCCAGCCATTCGCCAAACGCGATCGCCGCGTGCTTGGAGACGGCATAGGTGGCCGAAGGCAGCGAGGTCAACAGGCCCGCGGCCGACGCGGTATTGACCAGATAGCCGTGGCCGCGGGCGCGCATGCCGGGCACCACCGCGCGCGCGGCGTACACGTGCGCCATCACGTGTACCTGCCAGTTGAGTGACCACTCGGCGTCGGGCGCATGTTCGCTGCCGTCGCGGATGATGCCGGCGTTGGAGCAGAACACATCGACATGGTCGAAGCGCGCCTCGGCGGCGGCGACCAGCGCCTTGACGCCGGCTTCGGCACCCACATCACAAGGCACCGCGATGGCCGGCGCGGCCGCTTGGCCGTCCACCCCGTTAGTGATGGTGTGCGCCAAGGCATCCAGCGTCGCCGCCTGGCTGGGCAGGTCGGCCAGCACCAGGCCCTTGGGGTGTTCGCCGGCGAAGCGCAGTGCGAGCGCGTGGCCGATACCGCTGGCGGCGCCGGTGATGACGATGGTCTTGGTATCAAGTTTCATGGCATGGCCTTTCGCTTGGCGAAACGCTGAACAAGTTTCCGGCGACTTGTAAAGCGCATTCTTGAGGGTATCAGCGCGGCGCGAAACGCCGTGCCAACGGGTTGAGCAACAACCGCTCGCCGGCGACGAACAGGGCGACGATGGCAAAGCAGGCGGCGATCACGGTGGTCATGTCGGCCGAGCCCTGGGCGCGCAGCATGAGATAGCCCAGGCCAGAGGTGGAACCGAGCAGTTCGGCCACCAGCGAAATCTTCCACGCCACGCCATAGGAAATTCGCAACGCCCCCAGCAGGTAGGGCATCAACAGCGGTAGTCCTACAAGAAAGGCGATACGCGAGCGGCGGCGCGTGAAGCTGGCTGCCATCTCGAGCGCTTCGCGGTCGATCTGGCGCAAGCCTTCGCCCACATTGATCAGGCAAAACGGGATCAGGATCGCCACCTGCACGAAGATGATCGAGCCATGCCCGGGCGAAAACCAGATCGCCGCCAGGATCGCCCAGCCGATCGACGGGAACGAATTGAGAAACGGCTGCACGCCGCCGCGAATCACCCAGTCCAGCGCCGGTACCGCGCGCTGCAGGATTGCGAGGCCGCTGCCGATGATCAGCGCCAGCATGACCGACAACAACACCCGGCAGGTCGACGCTGCCGTGTGATACAGGAATTCCGGGTCGCTGAACAGCGCCAGCAGCCGGCGCGCCACCGCCAGCGGGCCCGGCAGCACGAATTCCGGCAGGCGCTGTGCGCCGAGTGCCCAGACCACGACAAGCGCCAGTACCAGCCCATCGGCCAGCCATAATCCGGCGGATCTGCGCAGGCGGCTCATCGGCTGGTGGCGCGACCGAAATGCCGCGAGGTGTAGCGCTCGAGCGGTGCGAACAGCGCGCGGTCGGCCAGGTAGACCGCGAAAATGATGAACAGGATCACCGTGAAAATGGTCGCGGTATCGTAGTCCTGGCGCGCGATGTTGATCATGTAGCCCAGGCCGCGACTGCCGCCGAACAGTTCGGCCGTCAGCGCGACCTTCCATGCCACGCCGAACATGATGCGCAGCGTCGCCGCGGCAAATGGCAGCAGTGCCGGCACCACGATGGCGTTGAAGTTGCGCCAGCGGCCGCGGCCGAAGCTGGCGCCCATTTCGATCAACTCGCGATCGAGTGCCAACAGGCCTTCGCGCAGGTTGACGATCGCAAACGGCAGGAGCACTACCGTGATCGAGAACACCACCGTGGCTGAAGAAACGCCGAACCAGATCACTGCCAACAGAGTCCAGCCGATGCCCGAGAAGGCATTGAGGAAGGGGCTCAGGCGCTGGTGAATGGTGGCGGCCGACCAATGGGCGTAATGCGCCGCCAGCGCCAGCAGCGTGCCGAGCACGAAGGCGATGGCGATGGATATGCCGATGTGTGCCAGGGTGGCTCCCAGGTGCGACATCTGGCGCGCGGAACCGAAGAACTTGAGGGCCGCCCGGCCGATCTCGCCGGGCGGGGGCAGGATATAGGCCGGTACGCGACCGGAGGCAAACACCCAGGCTGCGGCGATGATCGCAACCAAGCCGAATGCGACCAACGCCTTGGTGCGAACCGGCGCTGTCGGGCTATCCCCGAAGGCGGCGCCGTTCACGCCTTGAGCGCTTGATCCCAGGTATGTGCCGCCACGTTGGGCACGCTCTTGATCATGTCCATCTTCAGGCCGATGTTCCAGGCGGTGGTGACCGCCTTGGCATGCGCTTCGCCAAACACCGCCGGCACGCTGGAGGTGCGATCGAACCACCAGTCATAGAACTTGCGGTCGATGTTGGCCTGCTTGGACAGCGCACCGAACACCTCGTCGCGATTGGCCAGCGCATAGGCCACCGACTCCTTGAGCATGCGGTTGAATTCCTTGAACGCTTCCGGGCGCGCCGCCAGCTTGTCGGGGTAAGAGACGTTGACCGCCGACACCAGGCGGCCGTGAATCTCGTTGTTGATGGCGGCGGTCTCGCAGATGCTGACGAAGTCGCCGGTCTGCAAGGCGCGCCAGGCCTGGCTGTGGATCAGCGCGGCGGCATCGGCCTGGCCGGTGGCCAGCGCCGCCGGCAGGTTGGGTGCCTGCACCTCGACCTGGCGCATGTCGCCACCCTCGAGCGCCATGTTGAGGCCGAATTTGCGGTTCATCGCCTCGCGCACGAACATGTAGCCGGTGGAGCGCAGGCCGTAGGAAGCGAGTGTCTTGCCCTTGAGGTCGGCGGCGCTCTTGATCGGGCTGCCTTTCTTGACCCACACCCCGCTGCCTTCGCCGGCCGGCGCGGTGTAGAGCGCCGCAGACAGGATGCGCAGGTCCAGACCGCGCGCGGCGGCCGCCGGCACGCCGATCACCGCCGTCATCACGATGTCGAATTGCTTGGTGGAAGTGGCCTGCAGCAGGGTCGGAATGTTGGCGCCGGTGGCTTCGACGTCGATTGTGTCGGACTTGACGCGGCCGTTCTTGATGGCCCAGGTCACGCTGTCGTAGACCGGGTCGAGCAGGTAGGCGTAGGTGATTTTCTGCTTGCCCTGGGCGCGCACCGAGCGGGTGGACGACAGCAGCGCCGGGGCGGCGGCCAGTTGCAGGAATTGACGACGTTTCATGCCGGGTTCTCCTCAAGGGGTTCGGTCGCGGGTTCGAGTGAGCGGAACAGCTGTTGCAGATGGTCGCGCGCGGCGCGCAGGCCGGCATTGTTCTTGAGATCGCGCGGCCGCGCAGCTTCCACTGTGATGGTGTCGAGCACGCGCGTGGGTTTGTTGGAAAGCAAGACGATGCGGTCGGCCAGGGTCAGGGCTTCGTCGATGTCATGGGTGACGAACACGATGGTCTTGCCGGTGGCCTGCCAGATGCGCTCGATCTCGGTGCGCAGCCGGCGCCGCGTGTTGGGGTCGAGTGCGGAAAACGGTTCGTCCATCAGGATGATGTCCGGGTCGACCGCCAGCGCGCGCGCGATCGCCACCCGCTGGCGCTCGCCACCCGATAGCATCAACGGGTATTTGGCGGCGGCGTCGGCAAGGCCGACTAACGCCAACAACTCGGCGGCGCGCGTGACCCGCCTGCGTGCCTCGGCGCGGCCGAAGCGCAACTCGACGCCCAGCAACACATTGTCCAGCGCGTTGCGCCAAGGCGCCAGGCGCGGCGACTGGAACACGAATGCCAGAGCATCGCGGCTGGCTGACGGCGGCTTGCCGCCCACCAGCACGCGGCCGCGCTCGGCCGCGAGCAGGTCGCCGATGATGCGCAGCGCGGTCGACTTTCCGCAGCCCGAGGGTCCCAGCAGGCAGACGAATTCACCGCGCGCGACGCTGAAACCCAGGCTCTCGTAGATCGCCTCGCCGCCAAACGACAGGCCGACCGCCTCGAAGCTGATCGCGCTGCTCATGCGAACGATACCTGGTGCGTACGCGCGCCATGGCAGGGTGGGTGCGGGCAGCGCATGATTTCCACCGGACGTTCAGGATGCGAACGGCAGGCCGACAAAGCTTTCCGCATAGGTGCGGATGCCGGTGGGCGTGCCGGTCATGTATTCGAGGCGTTCGCGCTGCACCCGCCAGGTGAACGCATTGCCGTCCGGAAAGCGGTGCAACAGGGTGCACATGTCGGCGGCGAAGCGCTGTACCTGCCAGGTGCGCTTCAACGCGGTGCTGGAGTAGCGCTCGAGAAGCTCGCGCTTGCCGGTTTGGTAGAAGGCGGCGAACGCCGGCGCCAGCACGCTGATATCGGCCATGGCGGAGTTGAGGCCCTTGGCGCCGGTTGGCGGCACGATGTGCGCGGCGTCGCCGGCCATGAACAGTTGCCCGTATTGCATCGGCTCGATGACAAAGCTTTTCATCGCCGTCACGCTCTTCTGGATGATGCGGCCTTCCTTGACCGGCGGCCGCTCCGGCACATCCAGGCGCAGGCGCAACTCGCTCCACACGCGATCATCCGACCAGTTCTCGGCGCGGTCGTCGGCCGGGCACTGCAGGTACATGCGGCTGATCTCGGGGGCGCGAAAGCTGTTCATCGCGAAACCGCGCTCGTGGCAGCTGTAGGCCACCTCGAGCGAGGGCGGCGCCACTTCGGCCAGGATGCCGAGCCAGCCGAACGGGTAGTTTTCTTCGTACACCTTCAGCACCGAGGCGGGAATCGCCTGGCGGCACACGCCGTGATAGCCGTCGCAACCGGCGATGAAATCGCAGGTCAATTCGGCAGGCGCGCCGTTTGCCGTGTAGTGAATGGTGGGCCGCGGCCCGTCGATGCCGGAAATGCGCGTGACCGCTGTATCGAACATCACCGTGCGGCCGGCCTGCGCGTGCGCGTCGAGCAGGTCGGTGACGATCTCGTACTGCGGGTAAATCATGAACGAGTGCCCGGTGGCCGCCATGAAATCCACCCGATGGCCCTGGCCATCGAAGCGGAAATCGGTGCTCTTGACGATCAATCCGATTTCACGCATGCGCCGACCCAGGCCGACCGCCTCCAGCAGCGCTACCGTGCCGTGTTCAAGGCCGTCGGCACGCAAGCGGGTGCCGACATGGTCGCGGTTGCCGCGTTCGAGCACCACCGACTCGACACCGGCTCGGTGCAGCATGTGCGAGAGCAAGAGGCCGGCGGGGCCGGCGCCGATGATGCCTACCTGGGTGTGCATTGCGTGGTCCTTGCGCGCGTTGCCGGTTCACTCGAGCTTGGTGCCGGAATCCCGCACCACCTTGCTCCAGCGCGCCAGTTCGACCGTGATGTAGGCGCGGAACTGCTCCGGCGTGTCGCCGATGGCGACCGAGCCGATTTCGTTCAAGCGCGCCTGGAAGGCCGGATCGCGGACGATTTTCTGGATCACCCCGGATAGCCGGTTGACCAGCTCCGGCGGGGTCTTGCCTGGCGCCACGATGCCGTTCCATGGCCCCGATTCATAGCCGGCCAGACCGGATTCGGCCAGGGTCGGCAGCTCGGGGGCTTGCGGTTGGCGCTTGGCACTGGTGACAGCCAGGCCGCGCAGCTTGCCCGTCTTCATGTGCGGCAGGGCATCGAACATGTTGTTGAACGAAATCGGCACCTCGCCGCCGAGCGAGGCGATCGCCAGCGGCGCGCCGCCCTTGAACGGGATGTGTGTCATGCTGACCCCGGCGATCGACTTGAACAACTCGCCCGACATGTGGGTGGTGCTGCCGATGCCGCCGGAACCGATGGCCCATTTGTCGGGCTCGCGCTTGAGCAGCGCGATCAGTTCGGCCACATTCTTCGCCGGGACGGTGGGATGCAGCAACAGCACCAGCGCGTTGCTGCCGACATTGCTGACCGGCGCCAGGTCCTTGACCGGGTCGTAGGGAATCTTCGGCGCCAGCGCCGGCATCACCACATGCGGGCCGGTGGACGACATCAAGAGGGTGTAGCCATCGGGCGGGGCCTTGGCGACGAAATCGGCGGCGATCATGCCGCCGCCACCGGCCTTGTTTTCAACCGCCACCGCCTGGCCCAAGGCTTCGGCCAGCTTGGGCGCCAGGAGGCGCGCAATCGCATCGGTGTTGCCGCCGGCGGCAAAGGGCACGATGATCTTGAGTGGCCGGGCGGGCCAGTCTTGCGCAAGTGCGGAGGTGGCGCCGCACAGCGATAGCAGCAATGCGAAAAGGGGTGCGAAACGACCGATCATCCTGATGCTCCGGCAATTTGATTGCGTGGTGATGCTTGTGTGGGGGTGGCCCATGCACCTGCCGTGCCAACTTTGCCGCAGCAGGATTCGCGTCATGGCCAATAGTGCCAGCGTGCGCGGCCGGCGGGATCGTTGCGCACGCCTGGTTCGGCATCGAGCAACATCACTTCGCGCGTGGCCTGGCCGAAGCGTGGCCATGCCGGCAGGCCGGGATGCGAGGGGTCGCCACCACGTGCGAAGGCGATCCATGCGTCCTGCATGCGCGTGGCCAGGGTCGCCATGGCGGCTGGGTCGCCGCCGTCAAGCATCGGGGCTGACCAGTGGCCGAGGTTGTTGAACACAAACGGCAGTTCGATGCAATGGCACGCACTGAAGGGATTGTCCGCTGCCGCCCAGTCGAAGCGAAACACGTGCGCGGGCCGTCCGAGCGCGGCGACCCGCTCGGCGAAAGCGAAGCAGCCGCCATTGAACAAGGCGTCGCCAGCCATCTCGCCCAGCAAATGCATGGGCGACGGGCTGCGCGCGCGTTGCCGGTATTCGTTCAAGGCAGCGTCGGCGGCCGCACCGAAATGGGCGCGAAAGCGCCCCTCGATGGCTTCCGGCGTAGCGCTTTTCACTCGCTCGTCGATGGCGAAAAAGGCCGCCATCTCGTCGCGCGTGTGGCCCAGCAGCAGGTCGCGTTCGGCGGCGCCGGCCAGCGCTGCCGGCAGCAAGTCATCGCCGAAAAGCACGCCGTCGGCCACCGGGCCGAAGGGCGGCACCGCATTGGCGAATTCGGTGGTCGCAATGGTCAGTTTGACCTGGGCTGCCACGATATCGGCGGCGCTAACCTTGTGCCATTGGTCCGCTGCGGTGATGCCCAGCAAATCCTGCAGGCGCCGTGCATTCTCGGCTGCCGCTGCAGCAGGGCGCATCACGCGCCCAAACGGTGCGCTCTGCGCGATGGCGCGGCGAAACTGCGCGCGCACACGCGGCAGCGCGAGCATGGCCAGCACCGAGAAGCCGCCGGCCGACTGCCCGGCGATGGTGATGTTGTCGGGGTCACCACCGAAGGCGGTGATGTTGCGGCTGACCCAGTCGAGCGCGCAAATCTGGTCTTGCAGGCCCAGGTTGGGGGGGCTGACACCAGGCAGGTGCATGAAGCCCAGGGCTCCCAGGCGGTAGTTCACGCCCACCACCACCATGTTGCCGCGCTGTGCAAGGGTGGCGCCGGAATACCAGGGCAGCGATCCGGCGCCGCTCATGAAGGCACCGCCATGCAGCCACAGCAGCACCGGCCGGCGCGCCTGGTCCGCAGCCGGGGTCCAGATGCTTACCGTCAGGCTGTCTTCCGACTGTGGATGCGAAAAATCGCCCAT
>JBEIFV010000204.1:0-10082 GCA_040382235.1 Burkholderiales bacterium | reverse complement strand
GCCGGGTGCCCGAGGTGCTCGCCGAAGTGGTGCCGGACCGGATTGCCTTCCTGCACCTGGACATGAACTCGGCCAAGGCTGAAGTCGGCGCATTGGAGGCCCTGTACGACCGCGTAGCCGACGGCGGCCAGATTCTGCTCGACGACTACGGATGGCTGACCTATCGCGAACAAAAGGCGGCCGAAGACCTGTTTTTCGGCCGGTACGGGCTGCCGGTGCTCGAATTGCCTACCGGACAGGGTTTGGTCGTGAAGTGAGCAAGCGACATTGACCCCGGCCGAGGTGTCGCCGGCGCGGTGCTGCAAGGATGGGGCAGCTTGTCGCTTTGCGTGCCTGCTGCGGTAGAATCCGGCCCCTCGCAGTGAGCAAAAAAAGGAGCCGCGATGACGCAACGACTTTCCTTGGTGTCCGGCGAATCGCCCGCATCACCAGCATCGGCCAATGCGATCAGTCCGATCACTGAAATCATCGCCGAGTTGAAGGCCGGGCGCATGGTGGTGGTGGTCGATGACGAGGATCGCGAGAACGAAGGCGACCTTCTCATGCTGGCCGAGTTCGCCACGCCCGAGGCGATCAATTTCATGGCCAAGTTCGGCCGCGGCCTGATTTGCCTGACGCTGACCGAGGAGCGCTGCCGGCAATTGAGCCTGCCGCTGATGGTGTCGAGCAACGGCGCCAAGCATGGCACCAATTTTACGCTGTCGATCGAAGCCGCCGAAGGCGTCACCACCGGCATTTCGGCCGCTGATCGTTCGCATACCGTGCTGACCGCGGTGCTGCCGGGCGCACGGCCACAGGATATCGTGCAACCCGGCCACATCTTCCCTCTGATGGCCCAACCGGGCGGCGTGCTGATGCGCGCCGGCCACACCGAGGCCGGCTGTGACCTGGCGGCCCTGGCCGGTGCCATGCCGGCGTCGGTGATTTGCGAGATTCTCAAGGACGACGGCAGCATGGCTCGCCTGCCCGACCTGGTCGAATTCGCGCGCGAGCATCGGCTCAAGGTCGGTACAATCGCCGATCTCATCCAGTATCGCAGCCGCAATGAAAGCCTGGTGGCGCGGGCGGCTGAACGCGGCATCACCACCGCACACGGCGCGTTTCATGCCATCGCGTATGTCGACCGGGCCGGCGGCGGCGCCCATCTGGCGCTCACGCGCGGCACCTTGCGCGCCGACCTGGAAACGCTGGTGCGGGTACACGAGCCGCTTTCGGTGCTGGACCTGCTCGATATCGGCGGCGGCACGCATTCGTGGAGCGTCGACGCGGCGTTGCGCACGATTGCCGCGCATGGCAGCGGCGTGGTGGTGCTGCTCAACGCCGGTGAAAGTGCCGAGGCCTTGATGGGAAAATTGAATGAACTCAATGCCGGCGTGCGGCCGCGGCCGAAGATGGATCTGCGCACCTACGGCATCGGTGCGCAAATCCTGCGCGATCTGGGCGTGGGCCGCATGAAGTTGCTGGCCAATCCGCGCAAGATGCCGTCGATGGCCGGGTTTGACCTCGAGGTTTCCGGGTATCTGGCGCCGGAGGCTGCATGAAGGCGCCTGCAGGCGGCGGGCCAGTGGTCGGCGCGCCTGTGCTTGCGCATCGGCTTGGCGCGAAGGGGATATATGAGTGACGACCAGGTTGCGTTTGACGCGGCACTGTCGGGCCGCGGCCTGCGCATCGGCATCGTGCAGGCACGCTTCAATGCATCGATCGGTGATCGTTTGCGTGAGGCCTGCGTGGCCGAACTGGTGCGGCTGGGCGTGTCTGAAGACGATATCGAGATCGTCAGCGTGCCGGGCGCGCTGGAAGTGCCGCTGGCATTGAAGCTGCTCGCCGACTCCGATGAATTCGATGCATTGGTCGCTTTGGGCTGCGTGATCCGCGGCGAAACCTACCACTTCGAACTGGTGTGCAACGAATCGGCGCGCGGCATTACCCAGGTGCAGCTGGAGGGGATGATCCCGGTGGCCAACGCGATTCTGACGGTGGAAAACCAGGCCCAGGCCGAAGCGCGCATCGACAAGGGCGCGGGCGCTGCGCGGGTGGCGGTGGAAATGGCGCTGCTGGCCGAGGATCTGACCCGATGAAAAGCGCCCGGCGCCGGTCGCGCGAGTTCGCCGTGCAGGGCTTGTATCAGTGGCAGCTCAATGCCACGGATCCGACCCTGATCGCCGCCGACCTCGCGACCACCCGCGGCTTCGAGCATGCCGATGAAAAGCATTTTCGCGCGCTCTTGTACGGCGTCATCGAGCATGCGGGCGATCTGCATGCCGCGCTTGCGCCATGCCTGGATCGCACCCTCAAGGAACTGTCGCCGGTCGAACATGCGATCCTCCTGGTGGGCGCCTTCGAGCTGGCGCATCATCCAGAAATTCCCTATCGTGTGGTGATCAACGAATGCGTCGAGCTGGCCAAGACCTTCGGCGGCACCGACGGTTTCAAGTATGTCAACGGCGTGCTCGACAAGCTGGCGGCGGCGGCGCGTAAGGTCGAGGCCGGGAGCGCGCCCCCCTGAGCTGGCTGGAGCGGGCTGATCGATGTCATCCGAGTTCACGCTGATCGCCCGGCATTTCACGCGTCCGGTCAAGCGAGCCCGCCTGGGAGTGGGAGATGATTGCGCCCTGCTGGCGCCGGCGCCCGGCCATGAATTTGCGGTATCGACCGACATGCTGGTTGCCGGTACCCATTTCCTCGCCGGCACCGACCCGCGCCGCCTGGGGCACAAGTCGCTGGCGGTCAATTTTTCCGACCTGGCGGCTATGGGTGCGCAGCCGCGTTATGCCACCCTGGCGCTGGCGCTGCCTGACGCCGGCGATGCATGGGTCGAACAGTTCGCGGCCGGGTTCTTCGCGCTGGCCGAGCGCCACGGCGTGGAGCTGGTGGGCGGCGACACCACGCGCGGCCCGCTGGCCATCTGCGTGACCGTGTTCGGCGAGGTGCCGAACGGCCAGGCAATCCGCCGCGATGGTGCGGCGATCGGCGACGATGTCTGGGTCTCGGGAACCCTGGGCGATGCGGCCCTTGGCCTGATGGCGCTCAAGTCGGACGCCATGCTCGACGCCGCTGATCGTGCGTTTTGCGTAGGCCGGCTGGAGTCGCCGGAGCCGCGTATCGACCTCGGTCTCGCATTGCGTGGCGTGGCCGCCAGCATGATCGACCTGTCGGACGGCCTGGCCGGGGATCTGGCGCATATCGCGCACGCATCCGGTGTGGGTGCGCGCATCAATGTCGACGCGCTGCCCCTGTCGACGGCGTTGCGCCGGCAAAGCCAGGCGCGCCGCCTGCGCTGCGCGCTTTCAGGTGGGGACGACTACGAGTTGTGCTTCACTGCGGCGGTGGAACAGCATGAACTGGTGGTCGCGGTCGGTCGCTCGGTCGGCCTCGCGATCACGCGCGTGGGCAGCATGTTCGCCGCCGCTGCCAACAGCCCGGAGCTGATGCTGGTGGACAGCGACGGCCGGATCCTGCCGCCGATGACCGGGTTCGACCATTTTGGTACCGATCCTTGAAGCCCACGCTGGCCTGGATGGTGGTTTCGCCGGCGCGCCTCTTCGCGTTCGGGTTCGGCAGTGGCTTGCTGCGCCCCGCACCCGGGACCTGGGGCACCTTGTTCGCCTGGGCAAGCTATGTATTGCTGCTGCAGCCTCAAGCGGAGAGCCTGCGACTGGCGGGCGTTGCGGCCGCCTTCGCCATTGGCGTCTGGGCCTGCGGACGCGCCGGTCGCGATCTCGGGGTGGCCGATCACGGGGGCATCGTATGGGACGAGGTGGCGGCATTCTGGCTGGTGCTGGCCATGGTGCCGACGGCCTGGGCGACCCAGTTGGCGGCGTTCCTTCTGTTCCGCTTTTTCGACATCGCCAAGCCGCCGCCGATCGGGCATTTCGACCGGCTCTGGAAAAACGGTTTCGGCGTGATGTTCGACGACTTTCTGGCGGCGGCATTTTGCCTGATCATTTTTGCGCTGTGGACTAGGGGAATGGCATGACGGACCTGCAACTCGATGACCTCGCGGCGCGGGTCGGCACTCGCCTGGGAGAGCTGGGACTGCTGCTTGCGACCGCCGAGTCCTGCACCGGTGGCGGGGTGGCCGCGGCGGTGACGGCCATCGCCGGCAGCTCGGGCTGGTTCGAGCGCGGCTTCGTCACTTACTCGAATGCCGCCAAGGAATCGATGCTGGGCGTGGCGGCCGGCACCCTCAGCGCGCATGGTGCGGTGAGTGAAGCGGTGGCGCTTGAAATGGCCACCGGCGCGCTCAGGCATTCCGCGGCGCAGGTCGCGCTGTCGATCACCGGGGTGGCAGGCCCGGGCGGGGGCACGCCGGCGAAGCCGGTCGGGACCGTATGTTTCGGCTGGGTGCGCGCCGACGGCAGGCAGAAGGTGCAGACACGCCTGCTGGCCGGTGATCGTGCCGCGGTGCGCGCGCAGTCGGTCACGCACGCTTTGACGGAGCTGCTTGCGATTCTCGAAAATTAGCGCTAGACTCGGTACTGTATGCAAAAACAGTGTATTAATATCCAGTTAACAGCGCCAGCTCGAAAATGCTGGTAAACCGGAGAACCGAAATGGGAAGCGTAACCGCAATAGGAACCGCGATGGACGACAACAAGAGCAAGGCCCTGGCAGCCGCACTGGCGCAGATCGAAAAGCAGTTCGGCAAGGGCTCGATCATGAAGCTGGGCGATGGCGGCGTCGAGGACGAGATCGGCGTGGTCTCGACCGGGTCGCTGGGTCTGGACATCGCGCTGGGAATCGGTGGCCTGCCGCGTGGCAGGGTGGTCGAGATCTACGGGCCGGAATCATCCGGCAAGACCACCTTGACCCTGCAGGTGATCGCCGAGATGCAGAAAATCGGCGGCACCGCGGCATTCATCAACGCCGAACATGCGCTGGACCCGAATTACGCGGCCAAGCTGGGGGTCAATATCTCCGATCTGCTGATTTCGCAGCCCGATACCGGCGAACAGGCGCTGGAAATCGCCGACATGCTGGTGCGCTCCGGTTCAGTCGACATTGTGGTCATCGACTCGGTTGCCGCGCTCACGCCCAAGGCGGAGATCGAAGGCGAGATGGGCGACCAGTTGCCGGGTCTGCAGGCGCGCCTGATGAGCCAGGCGCTGCGCAAGCTGACCGGCAATATCAAGCGTACCAACACCCTGGTGATCTTCATCAACCAGATTCGCATGAAGATCGGCGTGATGTTCGGCAATCCCGAAACCACCACCGG
Organism: Burkholderiales bacterium; assembly: GCA_040382235.1. Lineage (GTDB taxonomy): Bacteria > Pseudomonadota > Gammaproteobacteria > Burkholderiales > JAEUOS01 > JAEUOS01. The sequence continues at coordinate 4,867 of JBEIFV010000204.1, read as the reverse complement.
CGGCAACGCGCTCAAGTTTTACGCCTCAGTGCGCCTGGATATCCGCCGCACCGGTTCGATCAAGGATGGCGAGGAAGTGATCGGCAACGAGACCCGCGTCAAGGTGGTCAAGAACAAGGTGGCGCCGCCGTTTCGCGAGGCGCATTTCGACATTCTTTACGGCGCCGGCATTTCCCGCGAGGGCGAAATCATTGAACTGGGCGTCGAGCACAAGATCGTCGACAAATCCGGTGCCTGGTACAGCTACAAAGGCGATCGTATCGGCCAGGGCAAGGACAACACGCGCAACTGGCTGCGCGAAAACCCGGCGGTGGCGCATGAAATCGAGGCACGTGTGCGCGAGGCCGTTGGTGTCAAGGGCGGACCGGCCAGTCATGCGGCTGCGGCCTGAGGCCGCCTGATGTTCGGGTCCCGTCGTTTCGCCAGGGCGACGGGCGGTGGTGACGCCGAGACGGTGACGGCCAGCCCCGAGAGCCTGCGCGCGCGCGCCATCGGCTGGTTGGCCAGGCGCGACCATAGCCGCTCCGAGTTGCGGCAAAAGCTGGCGCGACTCTGCGCCTCGACAGCGGATATCGAGGCCCTCCTCGATGCGCTCGAGGCAGAGCGCCTGCTGTCGGATCAACGCTATGCCGCAGGGGTGGCGCGCGTGCGCGGCGCCCGCTTCGGCAGCCAGCGCGTGGCCAATGAACTGCGGCAAAAAGGTGTCGGCGCAGAGGTGGCGGCATTGGTCGCCGATCTCAAGGCGGGCGACCTCGACTTGGCGCTTGCGGTATGGGCACGCAAGTTCGGCGTGGCACCGGTCGACGCGGCTGAACGCGCGCGCCAGATGCGCTTTCTCCAGGCGCGAGGTTTTCCCGGCGATGTGATCCGCAAAGTGGTGCCCAAGGCCGGGGCCGGGACTGAGGATCAATAAGGCCCCGGCCCGGTCCTCGGAGCGGGCTGTGCTATCATTTCTTGCTTGGTTTTCAGGTAATTTGTGCCTTCGTGGGCGGAGGTTTGGCACCGCGCTGTGCGTCTGACATTTCGCCAACAAAAGTCGCCACCGCATTCTCCGCAAAAGTGAACGGTGATCGGCCGACTCTCAACCCATGTCAACCAGCGTCCGGCAATCGTTCGACTCTCCCGTCATCTGCCATGTGTTGGTGGTTTCGATCGCACTGCGGCTGTTGGCGCCGCCATATTCGCCCCGCTGTTTCACGACTGCTTCGTTACTGCAGGCGACTTGACTTAAGCCATGGATTTTTGCGCGGGCGCGCCTTAGGCTCTCGGTGGCAGCGCATGGTGGGCTGGTGCGAACAGCATGTTTGAGGATTGGTTGGGAATTTTCCGGATAGCCCGGGTGAAAAGGGGACGACGTTGAAGATCCACGAGTATCAAGGTAAGGAAATTCTGCGCAAATTCGGAGTACCGACACCGCATGGAGTGGCGTGTTTTTCCGTCGATGAGGCAGTGGCCGCCGCCGCGAAGCTGGGCGGTCCGGTGTGGGTGGTGAAAGCCCAGATTCACGCAGGCGGGCGCGGCAAGGGTGGCGGCGTCAAGGTGGCCAAGTCGATTGCCGAGGTGCGCGAAAAGGCCGGGCAGATCCTGGGCATGCAGCTCAAGACGCATCAGACCGGACCCGGCGGCCAGAAAGTCAATCGCCTTCTGGTCGAGGACGGAGCGGACATCAAGAAGGAATACTATGTCGCTGCTTTGACAGACCGCGCCACGCAAAAGGTGGCGATCATGGCGTCGAGCGAAGGCGGGATGGATATCGAAGAGGTCGCGCACTCGACCCCGGAGAAGATTCTCAAGGAGTTCATCGACCCAGCCAGCGGTGTGACGGAGGCCCAGGCGGATCGGCTCGCCCGCGGTATCGGGGTGCCGGAGGCGTCTCTCGCGCAGGCCAAGGATGTGTTTCGCAAGCTGTACGCTTGCTACATGGAAACCGATGCGTCCTTGGCCGAGATCAACCCGATGATTCTCGAGGGCAACGGCAATATCAAGGCACTGGACGCCAAGTTCAATTTCGACTCGAATGCGCTGTTTCGCCATCCCGAGATCGTTGCCTATCGTGACCTGGAAGAGGAAGACCCGGCCGAGATCGAGGCTTCGAAGTTCGACCTGGCCTATATCCAGCTCGAGGGCAACATTGGCTGCCTGGTAAACGGTGCCGGCCTGGCGATGGCGACCATGGACACGATCAAGCTGTTCGGTGGCGAACCGGCCAACTTCCTCGACGTTGGCGGCGGTGCCACGCCCGAGAAAGTGACCGAGGCCTTCAAGATCATGCTCACCACGCCAGGGTTGAAAGCCATTCTGGTGAATATCTTCGGCGGCATCATGCGTTGCGACACCATCGCCGCCGGCGTGATCAGCGCCTGCAAGGCAGTAAGCCTGGCGGTACCCCTGGTAGTTCGCATGAAGGGTACCAACGAGGATTTGGGCAAGCAGATGCTCCGCGACTCCGGCCTGCCCATCATCAGCGCCGACACCATGGCCGACGCGGCGCAAAAGGTTGTCGCCGCGGCGAAGTAAGCGGGACGGGCTACCGCATGGCGCGGGCGGCCCGAGAACACCGATCCCAAAGGCATAGAGGGCAGCATGAGCATACTGATCAACAAAAATACGCGTGTCATGACGCAGGGCATCACCGGAAAGACCGGCCAGTTCCACACGAAAATGTGCAAGGAATACGCCAATGGCGCCAATTGCTTCGTCGCCGGGGTCAATCCCAAGAAGGCAGGTGAAAGCTACGAAGGGATCCCGATCTACGCCAGCGTCAAGGATGCAAAAGCGCAGGCCGGAGCGTCGGTGTCGGTCATTTACGTGCCACCAGCGGGCGCTGCAGGGGCGATCTGGGAAGCAGTCGAGGCCGATCTCGATCTGGTCATCTGCATTACCGAGGGAATTCCGGTGCGTGACATGCTTGAGGTGCGCAACCGCATGAAGGCGGAAAACCGCCGGACGCTGTTGCTGGGCCCCAACTGCCCGGGGTTGATCACACCGGAGGAAATCAAGATCGGCATCATGCCGGGGCACATTCATCGCAAAGGGCGCATCGGCGTGGTCTCGCGTTCAGGCACGCTCACCTACGAAGCGGTAGCGCAGCTGACCGAAATCGGTCTGGGGCAGTCGTCGGCGGTCGGTATCGGCGGGGACCCGATCAATGGCCTCAAGCATATCGACGTGATGCGCATGTTCAATGATGATCCTGATACCGATGCGGTGATCATGATCGGCGAATTCGGCGGTCCGGACGAAGTCAACGCGTCGCGCTGGATTCGCGACAACATGAAAAAGCCAGTGATCGGGTTCATCGCCGGGGTGACCGCTCCCGCGGGTAAGCGCATGGGCCACGCGGGAGCCCTGATTTCCGGCGGCGAGGATACTGCGCAGGCCAAGCTCGCGGTGATGGAAGAGTGCGGCATCAAGACGACAAAAAACCCCTCGGAAATGGCGAAGCTGCTCAAGGCAATGCTGTAGTCGGCAGGGGCTGCCGACGCGCGCTTGACATTAGGAGGAAAGACCGATGGGTTTCGATACCCCTGAGTTTTGGCTGGCCCTGGGCCAGATCATCTGGATCAACATTATTCTTTCCGGCGACAACGCCGTGGTGATCGCTCTGGCCGCCCGTTCGTTGCCGCCCAAGCAACAGAAAATGGCGATCCTGTGGGGCTCCGGTGCGGCCGTGGTGTTGCGCATCGTGCTGACCTTCGTGGCTGCTTATCTGCTCAAGCTGCCGTACTTGCAGATTATCGGCGGACTGCTTTTGCTGTGGATCGGCTTCCAGTTGCTCAGCGGTGAAGAGGAAGAGGAGGAAGGCGAGACCAAGCAATACGGGAGCCTGTCGGCCGCAGTGCGCACGATTCTGATCGCCGATCTGGTGATGAGCCTGGATAACGTGATTGCGGTGGCCCTGGCCGCCAAGGGGAACTTCACGCTGCTAGTGCTCGGGTTGGCGATCAGCATTCCACTGGTTGTGTTCGGCAGCACTCTCATGATCAAGTTGATGGAGCGCTTCCCGGTGATCATCACCCTCGGCGCAGCCTTGATTGGCTGGGTTGCCGGAGACGCGATTTCCCATGATGTGGCATTGAAATCGGTGTTTGAGAACAATCTTTACCTGGTATATGGGCTGAAGGTTGGTTGTGCGGTATTGGTCGTGGTGATTGGCAAATGGCTGGCGGCGCAAGCGGGAAAGAAACGCCACGCGGCGAAAGCCGGCTTGCACTGACGCTATTCGACCGTCCCCGCGTCTCAGGCGTCGCGGCCGTGCGCTTTTGCGGCTTTGCCCAAAGGGGTGATGCAAAATTTGACTCTCTTGATATATAACTGCAAGAATGCGTATCATCATGCTGTTTATCTTGCGAAATTCGGTGTCCTGAGGGGGTTTTGCCGTAGAATCAAATGGGCTTTCGGCCGTGGTTGGCCGCAAGGTTTCGGGAACGCCGGCGGGTTGCAGGGACTGCGCCGCATTAGCTCGAATCAGGGCTTGACGGCGGCGTTGCGCCGGGCTTGAGAAGAGCAACTGCTGCGACTGGGGGTTCGAATGGCCAAGCTCAAAGGTGGTTTTTGGAAGACCGATTGGTTTTTCGGGTTGGTCATCGCGCTCGCCTTCTTTATCGCTGCGTATCCCTATGGCAGCGAACTGCTGCGCAGCCTTGAGCGCAAAGCGTACGACTGGGGCGTGGCGGCCTCCAGCAAATCTCCCAACGACAAGATCGCCGTGATCGCGATCGATAACGAGAGCATCAAGAACATCGGTCGCTGGCCGTGGAGCCGCGAGGTGCACGCAAAGATGACCGATATTCTGGTCGGCGCCAAAGCCCGCGTAATTGGTAACAGCGTTCAGTTTTTTGAGCCGCAGCAGGATCCGGGGCTGGCG
>JBEIFV010000203.1:0-10157 GCA_040382235.1 Burkholderiales bacterium | reverse complement strand
CTTGTTGAAGCCGTAGCCGGCGAATTTCTCCATCAGGTCGAAGACCTCGTCGGCCTTCTGCGCGCCGATGCCCTGCCGGGCCGCGCCCTCGCGGAAGATGGCGCGGTGCCTGGCCATCTCCTCGGCCTTCTTCTTGCCCATCGCGCGGCGCAGCAGGTCGGCGCCGCCCAGCGAATAGCCGCCGACGATCTGCGCCATCTGCATCACCTGCTCCTGGTAGACCATGATGCCGTAGGTCTCGGAGAGGATCGATTCGACCCGCGGGTCGGGATAGGTGACGCGCTCGCGGCCATGCTTGCGCTCGATGAAGCTGGGAATCAGTTCCATCGGGCCCGGCCGGTACAGCGAAACCAGCGCGATGATGTCGTCGAAGCGGTCGGGCTTGGCGCCGATCAGCATGTCGCGCATGCCGCGCGATTCAAACTGGAAGACCGCTACCGTGTTGGCCTTCTTGAACACCTCGTAGGCGGCGGCGTCGCCAAGCCCCAGGCGCGCGCAGCTGAAGTCCGCCAGTTCCGGGTGCAGTTCGCGGATGTAGCGTTCGGCCCAGTCGAGGATGGTCAGCGTGGTCAGGCCCAGGAAGTCGAACTTCACCAGGCCGATCGCTTCGACGTCGTCCTTGTCGAACTGGCTGATCACGCCTTCGGCGCCGCCCTGCGTGTAGAGCGGGCAGAAGTCGGTCAGCTTGCCCGGGGCGATCAGCACGCCGCCGGCATGCTTGCCGACCGAACGCGTGATGCCCTCGACCTGCTCGGCCAGGGACAACAGTTCCTTGACTTCCTCTTCGCGCTGTTCGCGCTGCGCCAGCACCGGCTCCATCTCGCGCGCCATCTTGATGGTGATGGTCTTGCCCGGTTGAAACGGGATCAGCTTGGCGATACCGTCGCAGAAGCCGTAGCCCAGGTCGAGCACGCGGCCGATGTCGCGCACCGCGGCTTTGGCCGCCATGGTGCCGAAGGTGGCGATCTGCGACACCGAATCGGTGCCGTACTTCTGCTTGACATAGTCGATCACGCGATCGCGTCCGGCTTCGCAGAAGTCGATATCGAAGTCCGGCATCGAGACCCGCTCGGGATTGAGGAAGCGCTCGAAGAGCAGGTTGTAGGCCAGCGGATCGAGGTCGGTGATGCCCAGCGAATAGGCCACCAGCGAGCCGGCGCCGGAGCCGCGGCCCGGCCCCACCGGCACGCCGTTGGGGAATTCAGGCAAGCGTACCGCTCGGGCCCAGTTGATGAAGTCGGCGACGATCAGGAAGTAACCGGGAAAGCCCATCTTGACGATGGTTGCGATCTCGAATTCGAGGCGCGCAGCATAGCGCGGGCGTGCCGCATCACGTGCAGTGGTTTCGGGATACAGGCCGGCCAGCCGCTCTTCGAGGCGCTCGCGTGACAACTGGCCCAGGTAATCATCGAGCGTCACGCCCGCCGGAGTCGGAAATAAAGGCAGTTTCGGTTTGCCGAGCACAAGCTCAAGGTTGCAGCGTCGTGCGATCTCGACCGCGTTGGCGAGCGCTGCCGGAATGTCGGCGAAGCGCTCCGCCATCTGGTCCTGAGTCAGGAAATGCTGATCTTCACCAAAGTGTTTCGGCCGGCGCTGGTCGCCCAGCATGTGGCCTTCGGCCACGCAGGTGCGTGCCTCATGTGCGCGAAACTCGTCGGCCGCGGCAAATTGCACCGGATGGGTGGCGACTACGGGCAAGCGCAGCCGTGCGCCGAGCGCCACCACGCGGCGCAACAGAGTCTCGCAGGACGCCTGCTGTGAGGGCGGCCCGGCGCGCTGGATTTCCAGGTAAAAGCGGTTCGGAAACAGCACTGCCCATTCATTGGCGAGCGCCTCGGCCGCATCCTTGTTGTCGGCGGTCAGGGCTTGTGCGATGTCGCCTGCTCCAGGCCCACCCAGCAGCCCGGAAAGCGCGATCAGCCCGGCGCTGCCGCCTTCGGCATCACGCAGCCACAGCTTGTCGATCTCGGCGCGGCCCAGGTGCTGGTTGGTCAGCCAGGCCCGCGACAGCAAGGCACACAGCCGCAGGTAGCCCTCCTGCGAAGCGGCCAGCAGAAGCACGCGCGAGGGCTTGTCGCGATCCTGCGGATTGCTCACCCATACATCCACACCGATGACCGGCTTGACGCCGCGGCCGCGCGCCGCCTTGTAGAACTTGACCATGCCGAACAGGTTGGACAGGTCGGTGAGGCCCAGGGCGCCCATGCCGTCGGCGGCGGCGCGCGCCACGACGTCGTCGATGCGCGCGAGCCCGTCGGTCACCGAGTATTCAGAGTGCAGCCGGAGGTGGACGAAGCGGGGCGCGGACATGCCGCAGATTTTACGCGCCTTGGCGCCGCGATTCGCAGCTGGCCGATAATGGCGGCAGCGTGAAATCAACAAAAGCCGGGAGGCGGCGATGAAAGCAGTTGTGGCGATAAAGCTGGCGATTTGCATGGCCTTGTCGGTGGACGCGGGCAGCGCGTCGGGCCAGGGCTTTCCTCTGCGTCCCTTGCGCCTGGTGGTCGGCTTCACCCCTGGGGGCGGGGTCGACATCAATGCGCGCATGCTGGCGGCGAAACTGGGCGAAATTTTGGGCCAGTCGGTGATCGTGGAAAACCGGCCGGGTGCCGGCACCAATATCGCCAATGAATTGGTGGCCAGGGCCGCGCCCGACGGCTACACACTCCTGATCAACACCGCGGCTGTGGCCATCAACATGTCGCTCTACAAGAACCTGCCGTTCGATACGCTCAAGGATTTTGCGCCGGTGTCGGTGTTCTCGGAAAGCCAGAACATCATGCTCACAAGCGTGGCCAAGCCCTATCGCAATGCTGCGGAGGTGGTCGCCGCGGCGCGTGCCAGGCCGGGGGCGCTGACCTACGGTTCGGCCGGCAGCGGCAGCACGCAGCACCTGGCCGGCGAACTCTTCAAGCTGCAGACCCGCACCGACATGCTGCACGTGCCCTACAAGGGCAGCGCGCCGGCCCTGACTGCGCTGATATCGGGCGAAGTGGACCTGGTGTTCATCAACGTGCCGGCGATCCTGGCGCAGGTCAAGGCCGGCCGCCTGCGGGCGCTTGCCGCCGCGGGCGCGCGGCGTTCCGACCTGATGCCCGAGGTGCCGACCCTGAAGGAGGCCGGCATCAGCGGGGTGGAGGTGGTGGTCTGGTACGGCGTGCTGGCACCGGCTGGTACGCCCAGGGAGGTGGTGGCGACGCTCGGACGCGCGATTGGCCAGGCGGCGCGCGCGCCCGACATTGGCCAGAAACTGCTGGATCAGGGGGCGGAGCCGGTCGGCAGCACGCCGGAGGAATTCGGCTCCTTGCTGAAGGAGGAAGTCGCCAAATGGCGTGAAGTGGTGCGCGCTGCCGGGCTCAAGCCGGATTGAAGATCAGCGCCCCAGCGGGGCCACTGCGGCGCCTTCAATGCCATGCCGCTTCAGTGCCGCCGCGACGAAGCCTGCTGCCTTGAGTTCCTCGATGAACGCCAGCAGGTATTCCCCGGCCGCCTCGCGCCCTTTCGGCGCCCCTATGGCCTGGCGAATCTCCATGAACTGACCCGGCAGCAGGCGCAAGCCCGGCACGCGTTTGGCATCGGCCTCGAGTTGTTGCTTCACCCCTGCTGCGACCTCGAGCGCCTGGGACATGAAGCCGTCGACCACTTCCTGCGAGGAATTGAAGCGCACCAGCGTGGCGTGCTTGATCTCGCGCGTCAGGAACAGATCATAGGCGCTGCCCCTGCCCACCGCCAGGCGATTGCCCGGTTGATCCACCTGCGCGTTGTCGGTCAAGGCGCTGTCCTGCTTCACCATATAGGCGCCGGCTATCACCACGTAGGGCGCCGCGTAATCGATATCCACCGCCCGCGCCGGGTCGACAGCAAGGAAGGTCAAGTCGCAAGCGCCGGCCTTGACCGCCTCCACTGCACGGGCCGCGGTGGCGCAGATCACGAATTCCGCCGGCACGCCCAGGCGCCGCGCCAGTTCGCGCGCGATGTCCACCGAGACGCCGTGGGGTTCGGCGGCACCTGCGGCCATGCCGGCCAACACCGGGTTGCCGATGTTGATGGTGGCGCGCAGCTTGCCAAGCGGGGCGAGAGTTGAGGTGATGAGGGATGGGGTCATGGCAGCCGATAGGTGGGAGGGTGGCATGCATTTGAGCACAGGCCGCGCAAATGTTTCTGCGGTGGTCTCACGGTGCTACACTTTCACATCGTTATTGATCATCTGACCAATTAATCGTCGATCCGCACCGCAAGGAGCCGCCGTGAACGCCATTCCCCTTCGCAAGCCCGCCCGCGCACAAGCCGCGCCGCTGCGCCTGAACGCCGCCCAGGCCAAACAGGCCGCTGCCGCCCTGGTGCCCAAACTGGCCGAACGCGCAGCCGCGGCCGAGCGCCTGCGCCGCACGCCGCAGGAGTCCGTCGCCGACCTGCACGCCGCAGGGCTCATGCGCATGATGCAGCCGCTGCGCTTCGGCGGCTCCGAACTCGGTCTGGACGCGCTGCTGGACGTGGTGCTGGAACTAAGCCGCGGCTGCGCCTCGACGGCGTGGGTGTTTTCCAACCTGGCTTCGCACGCCTGGAACATCGGCCAGTTCGAATTGCAGGCGCAGCACGACATATGGGACGCCAACCCCGACGCACTGGTCGCCACCGGCCTGGCGTTCCCTTGCGGCAAGGCCACGCCGGTGGCCGGTGGCTACCGGGTGTCCGGGCGCTGGCCGTTTGGCAGCGGAGTCGATGCCAGCGACTGGATGCTGGTGGGCGGCATGGCCGAGGTTGAAGGCGGCGCGCCGCAACGGCGTTTTTTCCTGGTGCCGCGGCCCGAGTTCGAAAGCCTGGACAACTGGCAAGCCTACGGGCTGGGCGGTACCGGCAGCCATGATGTCGAGATCAAGGACGCCTTCGTTCCCGCGCACCGCAGCATGGCTGCCGAAGTGTTTGCCGCCGGGCAGAACGTGCCGGGCGCGAAGGTGTACGACAACCCCTTGTTCCGGATGCCCACCTTCGCCGCCTTCGCCTACGTGCTGTCCTCGATTCCGCTCGGCACTGCCAAGGCGGCGCTCGGGCAGTTCATCGAAGGCATGAGGGCGCGCGCCGGCACCTACACGGGTGTGCGCGTGGCCGAGCTGTCATCGGTGCAGGCGCGCATCGCCGAGGCCTCGGCTTGCGTCGAATTCGCCGAGGTGGTGCTGCGGCGTGACTGGCGTGAACTCGAAGACGGCGTGATGGCGGGCGAGTTTCCGGGCATGGAAACCAAGCTGCGCTGGAAGCGCAACGTAGCTTTCGCGATGACCCTTGTGGTGCGCGCGATCGACGCGCTGATGCCGGCGGCCGGCGCCGGCGGTCTGTCCCTCAACCGCCCCTTGCAGCGGCAGTTTCGCGATATTCATGCGGCTTCGGCGCATATCGCGCTCACCTGGGACGTGCATGCGGCGGCCTACGGGCAGAGCGCGCTGGGGCTGCAGCCGCAGGGCGGGCTGTTGCTGTAGGCGGCGGCAGTCGGGCCCCGCGCACGCCCGGGTGACGCTGGCGGTCAAGGTGCCCGCGTTCTATCAATGTCGAGCGTCAGGCTGCTGCATAACGCTTGATGACCGCGCGGTCAAAGGCAAGGCCCAGCCCCGGTTTTTGCGGCACAGCCAGCATGCCCTGGCGCGGTTGCGGCACTTCCTCGAACAGGCGGCATGACCATGGCATGTATTCGACCGTCAGGCCGTTGGGGATCGCCGCGATCATGTGCACATGGATTTCCGGCAGCAGGTGGCTCACCACCGGCAGGTTGAAGGCTTCCGCCATCGCGGCGATCTTCATCCACTGGGTGATGCCGCCGGCGCGCAGCACATCGATCATCGGGATGTCGACTGAACCGGCTTCGAGCATGTGGCGAAATGGCGCCACGCCGTAGACGTACTCGCCGCCGGCCAGCGGCGTGGCCAGCGCTTCGGCCACCTTCGCCATGCCCTTGTAGTCGTCGCAGGCTACAACGTCTTCGAGCCAAAAGAAGCGTACCTCTTCCAGCCGGCTGCCGATGGCAATCGCCTGGCGCACATCCCAGCGCTGGTTGATGTCGCACATCAGATCGATTTCCGGTCCGACAGCTGCGCGGATCTTGCGCGCGCGCTCGACCTCGATGTCGGGCGAAGTGTGGCCGGGCAGGGCCAACTGCATCTTCATCTGCCTGAAACCACGTTCCTTGAGAAGCACCGCCGAGCGTTCCATCACATCGAGCGGAAACGGGCGCATCAGGGCGCCGCTGGCATAGGTCGGAACGCTCCCGCGCAGGCCGCCCAGCAATGTCGAAACCGGCAGCCCGCAGGCCTTGCCCTTGATGTCCCACAGGGCGATGTCGATGGCCGACAGCGCCAGGGTATAGATGCCGCCCGGTCCTGCCGAATTGGCGGCTGCCGCCAGCGTAGCAGCCACGCGCTCGGGATTGCGCGGGTCCATGCCGATGGCCAGAGCACCCAGCGCATCGACTGCTGCCTTGAGTGTGCCGGTCAGTGCGCCACCGAAAAAAGTGAGGCCTACGCCTTGAACACCTTCGTCGGTACCGATTTCAAGTGTCACGAAGTCATAGGTCGGGCCGAATGCCGGGGGCCCATCAGCCAGCGGCTCTTCGGCAGGCAAGCAGACGATGTGCGATTCGATGCTGGTGATTTTCACGGCGGTCTCCCAGGAGCTTGTTGTCTGGCCGCCAGCGCTTGCAAGTGGCAAGCGGGAAGACCAAAGAGCAAGCTTAGCAGGCGCGTGCGGTGGCCATGCCGCGCGGGGTGCGCGGTCGCCGTCGGCGCAGTGGTGCGAGGCTGCGTTTCAAACCGTCTTTAGCAACCCGTTCAAGCGCGGATCGAACTTGGCACCAGGAAACACATCCTGCAGTTGCCGCTCGCCCACGCCAAAACCCGCACGCAGCACCTGGGCGAACACCGCACGAAAATCATGATGCACCGGCAGGTCCCGACCCTCATTCAGGTTCGCTTTTGCCAACCCCGACCACTGGCCATGCCAGCGGCCGCCATTGATGCGGTTGCCGATCAGCCACAGGGCGTTGCCGTGGCCGTGGTCGGTGCCGCGGGTGCCGTTCTCAAGCGCCGTGCGGCCGAATTCGCTGACCACCGCGATCACGTCGCCAGGTTCGGAAAAGTCGCGCCGCAGTTGCGTCAAGGCCTGCGCCAGCCGACCCAGGTTCTGCGCCAGCAAGCCGGCCGCCGCGCCCTGGTTGGCATGCGTGTCCCAGCCGCCGGCGGACAGAAAGCCCAGGCGCAGGCGGCGGTCGTTGCGCATCAGGGTGCCTAAATGTTGCGCATCGAGCATCAGGCCCTCGGCGCCGGCCGCACCGTTGTCGGCGGCCATGTTCTCGGCACTCAGCTCCTGCGCGCTCATCATGCGGCTGTCCGCGCCCTGGCGGAAGGCCCTGGACATCGGGTCCTGGCCGGCATACAGATCAAGCAAGGCCTGGCGTGCGCGATCGTTGCCGAGCACGCCTTCGCGGGTGGCGGCCTGGCCCCTGGGGATCAGGCGCACCGCCGCCGGGCCTGAGAGGATTTTCGGATTGGCTTCGCCCACGCCGATGGCCAGTTGCTCGTTGGCGCCGCCAGCGCCGATCGATGCCAGGGTATTGAGCCAGCCGCTCCCCGCATTGCTCTTGCCCGGGATGCCGATTTCCCAGTGAATCTGCGCCTCGAAATGCGAGCGCGTTGTGTCCGGCGAGCCGGCGGCGGGAATGAAGCCCAATACGCCCTTTTGCCATAAAGGCAGGAGCGGCGCCAGCGCCGGGTGCAAGGCGAAGGTCTGGTCGAGCCGCAAGGCGGTTTCGGCGCTGCCGTCGGGCGCGGGTATCGCGGTATTCGGGCGGCTCTTCGCATAGTCGGCGTCGGCATACGGCACGGCGGCCGAAAGGCCGTCGTAGGCGCCGCGCAGGAACACCAGGATCAGGCGCCCTTCCTTCAGTGGCGCAGCGCTCTGCGCCCAGGCGCGCGCTGCGAGGCTGGCCCCGCCGATGGCTGCGATGGCATGCAGCAGTTGGCGGCGATTGCCGGAAAACGTGGCGGGCATGGCGGGCGACCTTCCTACTTGTTCATGAAGTCGGGGCTGGCCAGCATCAGGCCAGGGCGCAAGGGCGCGGGTTCCTGGGCGATGCGGCTCTTGGTGGCCGGGCTCAGAAAGGCGTTGAGGAATAGCGGTTCGGCGGTGTGCCGGCCCAGCGCAATGGCGAAGTCCGCGCGGCGCGTGAGCGCTTCCGGAGCCAGCCAGGTCGCTGCATCGGTCTTGTAGCCGTCCGGGGTTTGCCAGCCGTGCATGGCTTGGCCGGCATTGGCCAGAAACCCCAGAGTCAGGCCGAACTCGCGCGGGCTCTTCGCGCCGCCTGTGGCCGCGAGTGCGGAACAGGCGAAGTCGAGCGGCGTCTTGAAGAGGGTCTGGTTGGCTTGCCAGAATTCAGGCGCTTCCACCAGGCTGCGCAGCACCACCCGCATATCGCCCTGCGAGGCGGAAAAGCTGCGTGCCAGCCTGTCAATCAGGCCAGGGTCAGGCTGGTCGGACACGAAGAACGTAGCCAGACGCGTGGCGATGCGGCGCGCGGTGGCCGGATGGCGTGCCAGCATGCGGATCGCTTCCTCACCTTCGGCCACCCCCTGGTTGCGGAATGTCACGCCCAAGAGACGCTTGTCGCCGCTATCGTGCATGCGTTCTGCAAAACGAAAGCCCGAGGCCAGGTTCGGCGCCACGGTCCAGCCAGTGAGGATGCGCGCCAGTTCGCGCACATCGGTCTGGGAATAGCCACCGTTGACGCCCAGGGTGTGCAGTTCCATCAGTTCGCGCGCGTAGTTTTCGTTCAAGCCACGTGCGCGACCGAGCGGACCGGCGCTGCCGTCGGCCACGCTTTGCGCCTGGTCCAGATAAAACAGCATGGCCGGGTGGCGCGCGCTTGCCAGCAGCAGGTCTTCGAATTTTCCGAGCGCGTTGGGGCGGATCGCGTTGATCACATAGTGGCCGACGAACGGCCGCACCGCGCCCTTGCCGATGAACACATTGAGATGGTTGAACCAGAATTCGGTCATGCGCGCAAGCAAGGGGTTCTCGAACTCGGGCGCACTGCAGGCGGCAATGCGCCAGACGGCGGCCTCGCGCGCGGCGTCGCGGCTGAACATGGTGTCTCCCATGCCGGCTGCGCCGCGCAGGCCGCCTTCCTTCTTTTGTCCCAGGTCCTTTGCCGCCTTGCGCGACTCGCGTTCGTCCCTGAAGGCCTCGAAGATCTGTTCCAGCGGCAGGTTGAAATGCGCCAGTTCGGCGGGCATTCGCGCCGGCTGCGCGCTCGCCTTGTGTGCGGCTTCAATCTGCTGCAGGGCCCAGGCCTTGGCGCCACCGCGTTGCGTGATCTCGGCCACCAGGGTTTCGGTCGGCCCGTAACCCAGGCGCGAGCTGACGCGCCAGACCGGGTCTGCCGACGCCTTGTCTTGTGCGTGTACTGGAAACACCAGTGCACAGACCGCCAGCAGTGCGGCACGTTTGCGTGAAAACATCATGCGGAACTCCGAAAAGACGCTGCGTTCCCATGCTAACGCTGCCCACGCGGTCAAGGTTGGCGCGCTGGCTACAGAAAAGCGTAAGGAAACATTTCAGCCCGAAAACCGCGCGATACACCGGATTGGGGCGCGCCATCCAAGGCTGCGTCGAGCGTCAGGGCCGCTGCGAAAAAGTCCGCTCGAACACGCCTTCGGCAATGCGGTTTTTCAGAATCTCGATCGAGCCGCCGGCGATCATCCAGCCGCGGCAGCGCCGCATGCAGTACTCGACCAGCGATTCCTGGCTATAGCCCAGGCCACCCATCACCTGCATGGCTTCGCTGGCCACTTCGAACCCGGCCTGGTTGCAATAGGCCTTGGCAATCGCGGTATCCGATGGCGAAGGAAAGCCGCCGTCGGCATTGCAGGCGGCGCGATACAAGAGCAGTTGCCCGGCATCGAGTTTCATTTTCATCTCAGCGAATTTCCACTGCAGCCCCTGGAATTCGCACAGGAGCCGCCCGAACTGCTTGCGCTGCAGCGCCCATTGCCGTGCTTCCTCGTAGGCATAGCGGCCCAGGGCCAGTGAGCGCGAGGTATTGCCGATGCGCTCGACGTTGAAGCCGGCGATCTGTTTCTTGAAGCCGCCTTCCTTGAGCACCACCAACTCGGGCG
>JBEIFV010000202.1:0-10334 GCA_040382235.1 Burkholderiales bacterium | reverse complement strand
CCGCGATGCGCGGCAGGTAGCGCCAGGCAACATCGGGGTTGAAGAAGCTGGCGAACAGTCGTTCGAGGTTGCTCATCGGGCGCCGGCCCCGGGCACAAACAAAAAGCGCCGGCTTGCGCCGGCGCGATTCGACCTACAGGGGACCATCAGCTGCATTTCAGTGCGACTGGCGTCGCATCGTAGCCTTCCATGTTGGGCACGCCATGGCCTGCGGCGATACGTACGGTGCTCGAATCAGCCGGCGGCTTGGCGCCGAACCATTTTTCGTGCAACGCAGCCAGACCGCCATCCTGCTTCATGCACTTGATCACCATCGAGATCTGGTCACGCCCGGCACGGTCGTCTGCGCGAAACGGCACTGCCCACACCAGCCCGGTCTTGATGGTGAAGCTGGTCTTGACCATCGGGTTCTGCTTGGCCGCCCAGGCGACAACGGTATTGCCGGCCAGATTGGTGCTGGCACGACCCGACAGCACGGCCTGGACTGCATCGGCATTGGTATCGTAGACGTCAAACTTGAAGCCGTATTTTTCCGCATTGGCCTTGGCCCAGGTGTCGTAGGCCGATCCTTTATTGACCGAAATGGTCTTGCCCTTGAGGTCGTCCAGGCCCTTGATGTCGGGGTCGGCTTTCTTGACCAGGAACTGGAAGTCGGTGTCCAGGTAGCCCTCGGTGAACAGCAAGGCCTTCGCGCGCTCGGGCGTTACCGTGGTGGGTGCGGCGATCCAGTCGTACTTCTTGGCGTTGAGGCCCGGAATCAGGCCGGAAAACTGGGTGGCTTCGATGTTGATCGGGCGCTTCAGGCGCCGCGCGATCTCGTTGGCCAGATCGACGTTGAAGCCTTCGATGCCGCCGCCAAGCTTGGCCATGGCGTGCGGTGCGAAGGTGGCATCGACGCCGGTGGAAATGGGTTGCTGGGCGTGCACGCTGGTGGCCAGGGTGGCTGCCGCAATCGATGCTGCCGCAAGAGTCGAAAAACGCATGGTGAAACCTCCTTCAAAAGAGTTGTCGGACTGGAAGATTCAGTGCAAACATCATGCCATGTGAGTGAAGTCAGTGTTCCTTCCCAGCGCGTGCAGGGCTGCAGAAGCTCACTCTGTTACCGGCTTGCCGGAGCCAACCCGTTCGACGATCAGCTTGTAATGCTCGGGCCGCCGATGCTTGGCGAAATTGAACACGTGCTCGCGAAAGGTGTCACCCAGTGCCAAATCGCAGTTGGAGAAAATCAGTTCGTCCTCTTCAGTGCTCGACTGCGCGGCGATCTCGCCTGAGGGTGAGACGATCACCGAGCCGCCGATCATGTGGAAGCCGTCTTCGCGGCCGCATTTGGCCGCCGCGCCGATCCACAGGGCATTTTCGTGCGCATGCGCCTGCAGCAAGAGCAGGTGGTGGAACATGCGCAGGTGCGAGGGTTCAGGCCAGTGGATGTTGTGCGAAGGCGTGTTGTAGCCCAGTACCACCAGTTCAGCCGATTGCAGACTCATCACGCGGAAGGTTTCGGGCCAGCGACGATCGTTGCAGATACACATGCCGATCTTCGTACCCATGGTGTTCCACACCTTGAAGCCTTCATTGCCGACCTCGAAATAGCGCTTTTCGAGGTGCTGGAACGGTGCCTGCGGTTTGTGATCGGCGTGACCTGGCAGATGCACCTTGCGATAGCGCCCGACGATGTTACCGGCTTGGTCGACCATCACCGCGGTGTTGAAGCGCTGTCCGTCCGGCGTGAGCTCGGCATAGCCCAGGTAGAAGCCTATGCCGTATTTGCGCGCCGCGTCGAACAGCGGCTGGGTCGCGGCGTTGGGCATCGAGCGCTCGAAAAAACGATCCACTTCCTCCTGATCGGCCATCCAGTAACGTGGAAAAAAAGTCGTCAGCGCCAGTTCCGGAAACACCACGAACTTCGCGCTTCTGGCGTGTGCCTCATGCAGCAACTCGAGCAGTCGTTTGACCACCGCTTCACGGCTGTCAGCTAAGTGGATCGGCCCCAGTTGGGCCACGGCTAAGGGGAATGGGCGTTTCATCAGGTGCCTTTCGCGACCAGGTTCTTGAATAGCTGCTTTTGCGGGCTTGTCGTTCGATTTTGTGCGAGCGGGCCCGGAGTGCGCCTGGACATGAACATGCCGCTGCCGCGCTCGACCATCAGCTTGCGGTCGGCCACGACCACGCGGCCACGATTGATCACCGTCTCGGGCCAGCCGCGGATCGTGCGGCCTTCGTAGGGGGTGTAGCCGACATTGTCATGCAGGTCGGCAGACCTGATGGTGGTCTGCAACTCCGGATCCCAGATCGCGATATCGGCATCCTGGCCTACCGCAATCGAGCCCTTGCGGTGTTCCAGACCGTACATGCGCGCATGGTTAGTGGCGGTCAGGGCTACGAACTGGTTGAGCGTCAGACGCCCCTTGCCCACGCCTTCGGAAAACAGCAAAGGCAGGCGAAGCTCGATGCCGGGCACGCCATTGGCCATATCCTTGAATACCGTCTTGTCGCCCTTGGGCAGCTTGCCGCTGGCGTCATATCGATAGGGCGCATGGTCGGACGAAAAAACCTGGAAAGTGCCGTTGGCAAGGCCCGCCCATACGGCCTCCTGCGAAGCCTCGTCACGCGGCGGCGGGCTGCAGCAGAACATCGCGCCTTCGAGGCCAGGGCGGTCGATATCGTCCGCCTTGAGAAACAGGTACTGCGGGCAGGTCTCGCCATAGACCCGTGCACCCAGGGTCTGGGCGGCGCGGATGGTGTTGACCGCTTCAATCCCGGATACATGAACGATCAGCACCGGCGTGTCGATCAGTCGCGACATGGCGATGATGCGATTGGTCGCCTCGCTCTCGGCCAGGGGATCATGGCTGACGGCGTGGAATTTCGGCGCACCATGGCCGCGTGCCAGCAGGCGCTGGGCGATCCACTTGATCATGTCGTTGTTCTCGGCATGCACCATCACCAGCGCACCGTGATTCGATGCGGTGTCGAGCACGTCGAGCATCTGGAAGTCGTCCAGCTTCAACTTGTCGTAGGTCATGTAGACCTTGAACGAGGTGTAGCCCTGCGCGATCAGCGCCGGCAGGTCGACCGTCAACGCCGTTTCGGTGGGATCCGAGACGATCAGGTGAAAACCGTAGTCGATCACCGCTTTCGGGCCGGCGCAGGCGTGGTAGTCGGCGACCACCTGCGGCAAGGCCATGCCGCGATGCTGCGCGGCGAAGGGGATGATGGTGGTGGTGCCGCCAAAAGCGGCAGACACGGTTGCGGAATAAAAGTCGTCGGCGGTCATTACGCCGAGGCCCGACAACTGCTCAACATGGCAGTGGCTGTCGATGCCGCCCGGCAGTACCAGCCGGCCGCCAGCGTCGATGTCGTGGTTACCGGCCTCAAGGTGTGCGGCGATGGCGGTGATGCGGCCATCCGACACGCCGATATCTGCCTTGAAAGTGCTGTCGGCGGTGGCGATGGTGCCATTGCGTATGGTCAGGTCGAATGAGCTCAAGGTGATCGCTCGCGAGTATCGTGGGTGGACGCGTCCGCGTGCCGGCTGAAGCGGACACACAGTGGGCTAAACTCGCATTTTATTCCGGTTCAACCTTCAAGCGATCGCGCACACCTCCATGACAAAACGACTCGACTCTGCCGCCCAGGGCATGTATGTGATTTCGGCGACACCCTTCACCCAGGAGGGTGCGCTCGATCTCGATTCCACCGCCAGCCTGATGGATTTCTACCTGAAGTGCGGTGTCACCGGCATGACCATCCTGGGCATCATGGGCGAGGCGCCCAAGCTGGCCGGTGACGAGAGCATGAGCTTCGTCAAGGCCTGCCTGGCGCGCTTCAAGTTGCCGATCATCGTCGGCGCCAGCGCCGCCGGCCTCGACAACCTGTTCGGTTTTTCGAAGAAGGTCATGGACGCCGGCGCCGCCGGTGTCATGGTCGCCCCCATCGCCGGCCTCAAGACCGACGAGCAGATCTACGGCTATTTCGAACAAGTGGCGAATGGTCTCAAGGGATTGCCGTGGGTACTGCAGGACTATCCGATGATCACCACCGTGACCATGTCGCCGGCGCTGATCATCAGGATGATTGCCGACTTTCCCGACATGGTGATGGTCAAGCACGAGGACTGGCCGGGCAACAACAAGGTCACGAAAATGCGCGCAGCCGAGAAAGAGGGCGGGCGTCACGTCTCGATCCTGATCGGCAACGGTGGTGCGCATTACTCGCAGTTGCTGGAGCGCGGTGTGGATGGTGCGATGACCGGCTTCGCCTATCCCGACCTGCTGGTCAAGACTTACGACATGTTCAAGGCAGGCAAGCTGGACGCCGCGACCGATGTTTTCGATGCCTGCCTGCCCTTGATCTTTCAGGAACTGCAGCCCGGGTTGGGGCTGGCAGTACGCAAATACGCGCTGATGCAGCGTGGTGCGATCAAATCCGACCGCTTGCGCGCACCGGGCCCGAAGTTGAACGACCTCGATCGTGCCGAGATCGGCTATCTGATGCGGCGACTCGAAGCCCGGGTCAAGAGCCTTGGCTAGCGGCAACGTCATCGCAAACAAAAGAAGAAAATCGGGGAGATGGCAGCATGCAGTCGCTAAAGTCAGCGTTCCTGGCTCTCGCAGTTGTCGCGGTGTGTTCTTCAGCGAGTCAGGCCCAACCAGCCTATCCGACCCAGCCAGTGAAAATCGTGGTGCCTTTCGCACCCGGCGGTGGCTCGGATTTCATTGCGCGCTTCATTGCCGACAAACTGACCAAGTCCCTCGGTCAGTCGGTGCTGGTGGATAACCGGCCTGGTGCCGGCGGTCTGCTCGGCATCGAGTCGGGCGTCAAGGCGCCAGCCGATGGCTACACCTTCATCCTGGTAGCCTCGAGCTATTCGGTCAATCCGAGCATATTCAAGCTCAAGTTCGATCCGATTGCCGACATCACGCCGGTGATCCAGATTTCGCAGGGGCCGATGGTGCTGCTGGCCAACCCCGGCCTCAAGATCAAGACGGTCGCCGAATTGTTGGCGCGCGCCAAGGCGAAGCCGGGTGACATCACTTTTGCCTCCGCCTGTCTGGGCAGTGTGACCCACATGGCCGGTGAATACTTCGCCAGCATGGCCAAGGTGAAAATGACACATGTGCCTTACAAGGGCACTGCGCCAGCCCTGACCGACACCATCGCAGGGCAAACCAATGTGTTCTTCTCAAGCCCGGCATCGGCGCTTCCGCACATCGAAAGCGGCAAACTGGTAGCCCTCGGCGTAACCACCTTGAAGCGCGCGCCGGGCGCCACCTACACCAAGGTTCCGCCCATTGCCGAAGCCGGGCTGCCCGGGTACGAGGCGGTGCTGTGGCACGGTTTGATCGGCCCAAAGGGCGTACCGAAACCAGTGGTGGAGCGGATCAACAAGGAGATCATGGCTGCGCTCGCCAACAAGGACGCGATTGAAAAGCTTGAAACCGACGGCGTGGTGCCAGCCGGCGGCTCGGCCGATCAGTTTGCCGCGTTGATCAAGAACGACATTGCCCTGTGGAGCAGGGTCGTGAAAGACGGCAACATCAAGGTCGAGTAGGGAGCGCCCGCGTCCATCGGTGTCCCGCAGGCGCCGTTCTAGCCGGCCTTGCCGTAGAGGTCGATGATCGCCGAGAGTTCTTCTTCGCCCTTGCCTTGGGCCGCTAGCGTACGCAGCAGTTGCGCCGCCAGGCCGCTGACCGGAAGTGGTGTACCAGTTTCGCGCCCCAGATCGAGCGCGGTATCTAGGTCCTTGAGCATGGTGTTGGCCGCACCGATCGATTCGGCAGGGCGGTCGATCATGCGCGGGGTGAAAATCTGCAGGGGCTTGGAGTCGGCAAAGCCGCCGGCTAAGGCTTTGGGTAACAAGCGCGCATCGACGCCGGCATTTTGCGCCAGCCGGATCGCTTCTGCCAGCACCGCAAGATTGCTGCCGACGATCACCTGATTGCACAACTTGGTCACCTGGCCGGCGCCCGAGGGCCCCATCAGGTTGATGTTGGCGGCGTAGTTGGCCATCACCGGCCGAGCCCGCGCGAAGGCGGCCGCATCTCCGCCACACATGATCGCCAGCGTGCCGTCGGCGGCGCCCTTGACGCCGCCCGACACCGGCGCATCAATCCATTCCATGCCATTGGCTTGCTTCAAGCGGGCGGCGAATTCACGCGTCTTGTCGGGGCGAATGCTGGCATGATCGACCAGCACCTTGCCGGAACCCCGTGCGGCGGCGATACCGTCGGGGCCGAACACCACCGCCTCGACCGCCTTGGCGTCGAACAGGCACATCAGCACGATGTCGGCCTTCTCGACAGCGGCCCGCACACTTTGCGCGGCAACAGCGCCTTGCGCGAGGGCGGGAGCAAGCTTTTCCCTGGACCGATTCCAGACATGCACTGCGTAGCCGGCCGCGAGCAGTCGTTGGGTCATCGGGTAGCCCATCAAACCGAGCCCCAGGTAGGCCAAAACCGGTTGCTTCATCATCACACTCCCTTTGGCCATTCGACCGCGCCTGAATGCGTCACCGCGCCCAGGTTGGCAGGCCCCACCAGGCGCGCATATTTCTCGAGCGCGCCCGCCAGGCGCTCGCCGCGCTGCGGCTTCCATGCGGCCCGCCGTGCGGCGATTTCCGCATCGCTTATCTGCCAGTCGATGCTGCGTGCTTCGCAATCGATGCGGATCGGATCGCCGTCGCGCACCAGGGCCAATGGCCCGCCCACGGCCGCTTCAGGTGCCGCGTAGCCGATACACATGCCGCGCGTAGCGCCGGAAAAACGGCCATCGGTCAGCAACGCCACTTTCTCGCCCATGCCCTGGCCGTAGATCAGCGCGGTGGTGCCCAGCATCTCGCGCATGCCAGGACCGCCTTTCGGCCCTTCGTTGCGGATGATCAACACATCGCCTTCCTTGTAGCTGCGATTTTTCACCACTTCGACGCATGCCTCCTCGCCATCGAACACGCGTGCGCGGCCTTCGAACACCAACGATTTGAGACCAGCGATCTTGATCAGTGCGCCGTCCGGGCACAGGCTGCCCTTGAGCACCACCACGCCGCCAGTCGGATGGATCGGTGCGCCGGCCGACAGCACGATTTCACCGTCGGCGCCGGGGCTGTCCGCCAGTTCCTGCGCCAGGCTGCGACCGGAGAGCGCCAGGGCATCGCCGTGCAGGAAGCCGCCGTCGAGCAGGGCTTTAAGCACCATCGCAACGCCACCGGCGTGGTGCAGGTCGCGCGCCAGGTACTTGCCACCCGGTTGCAGGCTGGCGATCAGGGGGGTGCGCTGGAACACTTCCGCCACATCGTCCATGCTGAAACGGATGCCGGCCTCATGGGCGATGGCCGGCAGATGCAGGCCGGCATTGGTCGAGCCGCCGGTGGCGGCCACCGCGGCGCAGGCGTTCTCGATGCTTTTGCGGGTGACCAGGTCACGCGGCAAGGGCCCGCCGTCCTGCAGGATGCGCATCACGATTTGCCCGGCGCGGCGTGCCAGCGCCAGACGTTGCGAATACACCGCCGGCATCATGGCCGAGCCGGGAATCGCCAGCCCCAGGGTTTCCGACACCATGGCCATGGTGTTGGCGGTGAATTGACCCGGGCACGATCCCACGGTTGGCGCGCAGTGCATTTCCAGTTCCGCCAGATCTGCTTCGCTGAAGGTGCCGGCAAGCACGCCGCCGACCGCTTCATAGGCGGTCAGCACCGTGGCCGGCTTGCCCTTCCATTCGCCCGGCAGCATCGCGCCGCCGTACATAAAGACCGAGGGGCAGTTCAGGCGCACCATACCCATCATCACACCGGGCAGGGTCTTGTCGCAGCCGGCGAAACCGATGAAGCCGTCGTACGCATGGCCACGCATCACCAGTTCGATGCTGTCGGCGATCAGTTCACGCGACAACAAACTCATGCGCATGCCCTTGTGATTCATCGACGTGCCGTCGGACACCGAAATGGTGGTGAATTCGATCGGTGTGCCGCCGGCCGCCGCCACGCCCAGCCGTGCGGCATCGGCCTGGGGCCGCAAGGACATCGAGCAGGGGGTGTTTTCACCGTGCGTGCTCATGACGCCGATAAACGGCTTGGCGATCGCCTCGTCGTCCATGCCGGTGGCGCGCATGAAGGCACGGTGGGCGACGCGATCCATGCCGGCGGTGGTGATGGCGGAGCGATAGGGTTTGTCGTGGCTTTTGCTCATGCGGAACGGGCCTTGCATGCGTAACGCCGGAAGTGGCCGGCAGTGCTCGGTTAAACTCGGGGTATCGACATCGCTGCGGCACGTACGTAATCGCTTTGCTTAAGCACCGCACGTCGACTTTTCAAACTTGCGCGAATTACAGTGTAGCCCATGACTTCTCCATCTCTTGCAGCGCGTCTTGCCATCCGGCGCGGCGACCACACGGGCCCGACGCCAGGCCTCGCACCCGGGTTCGTGCAGGGCAACCTGGCCATTCTGCCGGCCAGTCACGCCGCCGATTTCCTGCGCTTTTGTCACTTGAATCCGAAACCCTGCCCGGTGATCGGCATCGGCGAGCCGGGCGATCCTCGCATTCCGGGTCTGGGTGCCGAACTCGACATCCGCACCGATCTGTCCGGCTACTGTCTGTGGCGGGATGGCGAAAACGTGGCTGACCTTGGCGATCTCAAGTCGGTGTGGCGCGATGATCTGGTCAGCTTCGTGATCGGCTGTTCATTCTCTTTCGAGGAGGCATTGATTGAAGCCGGCATTCGCATGCGCCATATCGAGCTTGGCATCAACGTGGCGATGTACCGCACCAATATCGCTACCTTGCCGGCCGGCCCGTTCGGCGGGCCGCTGGTGGTATCGATGCGACCGATGCGGCCGGCCGACGCGATACGGGCGATCCAGATCACCTCGCGCTTTCCCGGCGTGCACGGTGCGCCGGTGCATTTCGGCGATCCCAAGGCGATCGGCATCGCCGATATCGCGCGGCCCGATTTTGGCGACGCCGTCGAAATTTTGCATGACGAGGTACCGGTATTCTGGGCCTGCGGCGTGACGCCGCAATCCGCGATTCGCGCTGCCAGACCGGCGATATCAATTACCCACAAGCCCGGCTGCATGCTGGTCACCGATTTACGCAATTCCCAACTGGCGAGTTTTTGATGAGAGAACATTCCGATTCCGCATGGCAGTTCTGGATCGACCGTGGCGGCACCTTTACCGACGTGGTGGCGCGTGATCCTGCGGGAACTTTGCACACGCATAAGTTGCTTTCAGAGAACCCCGAGCAATACCCGGACGCCGCGCTTGCCGCGATACGCCATTTTCTCGGCCTCAAGCCAGGCCAGCCGATTCCCGGCGCCGCCATCGAAGCGGTGAAGATGGGTACCACGGTAGCCACCAACGCGCTTCTCGAACGCAAGGGCGACCGTACCGTTTTATTCATCACGCGCGGCTTGCGCGACCAATTGCGCATCGGCTACCAGAACCGGCCGCGCATCTTCGACCGCCATATCGTCTTGCCCGAGTTGCTCTATTCCGAAGTGGTCGAAGTCGACGAGCGCATGGGTGCGCACGGGGAAGTGGTGCGTGCGCTGGACGCCGACAACACCCGTGCCGACCTGGTGGCCGCTTACGAACGCGGCTTCAGGGCTATTGCGATTGTGCTTCTGCACGGCTACCGTTACAGCGAGCACGAACGCGTGATCGCGGCCATGGCGCGCGCAGTGGGCTTCAGCCAGGTATCGGTTTCACATGAAGTTTCACCGCTGATGAAGCTGGTGTCGCGCGGTGATACCACCGTGGTCGACGCCTACTTGTCTCCGATTCTCGGGCGCTACGTCGATCGGGTCGCTGCCGAACTCGACGGCGCGCGCCTGATGTTCATGCAGTCGTCCGGTGGCCTTACATCGGCAGATCTGTTCAAGGGCAAGGATTCGATCCTGTCCGGTCCGGCCGGCGGCATCGTCGGCATGGTGCAAACCGCCCGCGGCGCGGGTTACGACAAGGTCATCGGCTTCGACATGGGCGGTACCTCGACCGATGTTTCGCATTACGCGGGCGAGTACGAGCGCGCCTTCGAAACCCAGGTCGCCGGCGTGCGCATGCGCGCGCCGATGATGAGCATCCACACCGTAGCTGCGGGTGGTGGCTCGATCCTGCACTTTGACGGCAGCCGTTATCGGGTGGGTCCGGATTCGGCTGGTGCCAATCCGGGACCGGCCGCCTATCGACGCGGCGGGCCGCTGGCGGTGACCGATGCCAACGTGATGCTGGGCAAGGTGCAGCCAAGGTTCTTTCCCCGGGTTTTCGGGCCGCACGCGGATGCGCCACTCGATTACGACGCTTGCGCCACCAAGTTTCGGGCGCTGGCGGGTGAAATCCTGG
>JBEIFV010000201.1:0-10494 GCA_040382235.1 Burkholderiales bacterium | reverse complement strand
GAGCCGGAGTGGATCGGCATTGCCGACCAGAACGCGGGATTTGATTGGCGCGAAATTTTCTAGACAGTAGGGTTGGTGGCCGCTTTGCCATTGCGGTCGCAGCCCATTGGCAGAACGGCCGTACCGGGCATGGCACAAATGCCGGGCGAAAAAAAGCCGGGCCAAAAGCCCGGCTTTTTCGGGAGCGGCAAGAATTACTTCTTGATGGCATCCTTCATCACGTCTTTGGCAGCGTCAGCGCCGGCCTTGACTGCGTCTTTGGCTGCGTCCTTGGCTTTCTCCCCAGCTGCATCGCCAGCGGCCTTGACGGCGTCCTTCATCGGTTCAGCTGCAGCAGGCTTGGCATCGCCGGCGGCCGGAGCCGGGGCGGGAGCAGCAGCGTCAGCCTTGGGAGCTTCCGCAGCAGGAGCAGGAGGCGGCGCAGGAGTCGGTGCCGGCGCAGCGGCCGGTGTCGGTGCAGGAGCCTGCACCTTCGGCTCTTCTTTGCCGCAAGCGACAAGCGTGGTGGCCAGCAGCGCGGCGATCAGGAGGGATTTGGTCATTTTTGACTTCCTTTATGAAAGTGGGTTATTTGGTTTAGGACATCGGTACGACTGAACATATTTTTGACGAAGTAAATGCATTCGTGAACGTCCGCGAAAACCGCAGGGTTCGCGAATGTTCTTTCCCCGGCAAACACAAGATTATAGCGCGGTTTATGGTCTTTTGACAAATTTCTATTGCGCCGCAGCATCGGGGCCAAAAAAAACCGCCGCACGCGGCGCGTTCGGTCGCCTGCAACCCGCTCTCGTGCCAGTGAGCGACCGCGGACGTGCTTGACGACAATTAGCTGCGCGGCTACATCTGCGCCGCAGTGACGATGATTTCCACCAGGTGCTTGGGGGTTGCCAATTTGGCTTCGATGGTGGCGCGCGGTGGTGTGTGGCCTGGCTTGACCCACGACTCCCAGGCCTTGTTGAGCTCCGCGAACAGGCGCATGTCGGTAATGATGATCTGTGCCATCAGGATGCGTGTCTTGTCGGTACCGGCTTCGGTGAGCAGGCGATCGATGCTGGCCAATACCTGCTGGGTCTGCCCGGCCATGTCCTGGCTTGTGTCTTCGGCAATCTGGCCGGCCAGATATACGGTGCCGTGATGAATGGCCATCTCGGACAGCCTTGGACCTACGTGGAAGCGTTCTACTTTCATGATTACCTGCCTTTTTCCGTTGGGTTCAACAAAAAATCCTTGACGATGTCGATCTGGCCCGCGTCCATGAACATTGGCGCGTGGCCGACCTCGGGAATTTCGAAGGTCGTCGCGTGCGGCCCGCGTGTGGCCATGGCGGCCAGGGTGGCGCGATCAAGCAAATCGGACTGCTCCCCGCGCACCACCAGGGTCGTACAGCGGATCGCATCATAAATGTGCCACAGGTCGATGTCCACGCTGCCGGCGCCCATGTTGCGCAGGGGCACAGCAATAGCGGGGTCATAGTGCAGGCGCCAGCCGCCGCCATCCGCCGCCACCAGGCTGACTTCGGTGAGTTTCTGCCACTGCGCCTGGCTGGTCAGGCCAAACGACGCGCTGACCGCACGGATATAGGCCTCGGCCCTGGCGAAATCGGGAAACACCGGTGACTGGCCCAGATACTCGGCAATGCGCTTGAGCGCTTCCGCCTTGAGGAGCGGGCCGACATCGTTGAGCACCAGGCGCGTGATCGGCGTGTGCGGCATCGCGGCGAGCGCCATGCCGATCAGGCCGCCCATCGAGGTGCCGACCCAGTGCACGCTGCCGGCATCAAGGCGCGCCAGCAGTGTCACCATGTCGCTCACGTACTGCGGGATCTGGTAATGCGTCGGGTCGGTCAGCCAGTCGCTGCGGCCACGCCCGGCGATATCCGGGCAGACCACCCGATAGTCGCCGCAAAGCGTGCGTGCCAGATCGTCAAAATCGCGCCCGACGCGCGACAGTCCATGTACACAGACCAGCACGCGCGGATTGCGCGGGTCGCCCCATTCGGTATAAGCGACCCGATGCAAGCCTGCCGGCGAGAGGCATTGGACCGAATGTTCGCGATACTGGGTCATTCCAACAGGCCTTTGGTTCAAAGATCGGCGACCGCCCACGAGCGTGCCAGAAGCGCCGCCGCCCATTGCAACTGCGGCAACTGCGGTGCGGTACCGCCTGCATCACCGGCGGCAAGCCTTGCCAGACCGCGCGATTGTACGTTGATGGGATTGACCTGCCGTGCGGCGGCGCCGGCACGCTGGCGTTCGATCGCGGTCTCCTCCAGAGGCGCATGCGCATACCAGAGCCAGCGCGCACGGAAACTGGCGGCGCTGTCGTCAAGAATGCGCAGATCGCGCGCGCTGATGGGTTGTGGCGTCGTGCTTGGACGGCAGATCCAGTTGCCCGCGGCGTCGAGGCTCCAGTCTTCATTCCACATCCGACCATCGCCACCGGTGGTTTGCAGCGTGTGCGCGTCCGGGCTGCCGCGGATACTGAAATAGGTCTCGGCCCGGCGCGTGACGGCGTAGCCTTTGACCGACAGGCTTGCGCTGGCGGATGCTGGCGTCAGCGCCAGGCCCAGGCGCAGAGCGCCGGCGGCGTCGGCTTCGATCGATTCCGTCAGGGTGTGGCCCACAGCTGCTCCGGTGTCGGAGCTTTCCACTTCGCCATTGCGAATGCTGGTGAGGCCACGCGCTCCGTCCGCCTCCCAGTTGAGAGTCAGAACGCAGTCGGGATAGCGGGCGGACGCTGCGACCAGCACCGGGTAGGGCAGGCCGCGTGCGGACTCAATGCGAAATTCCAGTTGGTCGTCGCGGTGAGACTGCACCAGTTGCAACGCATCATCTTCGGTGCGCAGCCCTTCGACCACGCGTTTGTGCATGGCGCGCAGCAATTGGCGCGGGCCGTTCACCAGCAGGACTGCGCTGACCCGGCTCACCACATGGCGCCACGCGCTGCGACCGGCCAAACCGCTTCGACCCGGTCGCCGCGGATGCAGACAATCCAGTCGTGCAGGTTGACGGTCGGGTCGATGTGACCGGGTATCAGGCGCAGTTTCGCGCCCAACTTTGGCGCCATCGCCCCGGCCTCGACCGCGATGACGCCATGTTCATCCGAGGCACCCTGAAACTTGAGGCCAGCCAACAGCCCGCCGGTGGCATCCGCATGTACGGTCGGCAGACCGGAGTCGACACTGTGCGCCTTGAGGCCGGCATCCACCACCAGGCGGGTCGGCGTCTCACCCGCGCCGGTGCCGCCGCGGCTCATCACGGTGGTCAACACAAACAGGCTGTGCTCGAACGGCGCGTCGCATTCGTTGCGCGCGTAGTCGGCATCCATGAAGGCGTAGGAGCCGGGTTGCAACTCGTCGTACACCCCGCCCGAGCCTTCGAGCATGAAGGTGCCGGTGCCGGCACCGGTCACCACAGGACACGGCAGGCCGGCAGCGATGAAAAGGGCGCGAGTATTGGCCGCCGCCTGCGCGGCGGCGCCGATCGCAGCCGCGCGCAGCGCGGCGGTGCGCAGATGCTGGGCGCGTCCGTGATAGGCCTGCAGGCCGCCCAAGCTAAGGGCCGGCTCCAGGTTGATCGCCCGGCCAAGTGCAAGTGCGGCGCTGCCGGGTGCCACCCCGCAACGCCCGGCGCCTACATCGATTTCCACATAGACATCGAGCATGACCCCGGCAGCACGCGCGGCGGTGGCCAGGTCTGCGATGTTGCCCATATCGTCGACACACACACCGATACGCGCGCGCCGCGCCAGCGCTGCCAGCCGCTCCAGTTTGCCCGCGCCCACGACCTGGTTGGTGATCAGGATATCGGCCACCCCGCCGTCGACCATGGCCTCGGCTTCGCTGACCTTCTGGCAACAGATGCCGACTGCGCCCAGGCCCAACTGGGCCTGGGCGACCGCGGGCGTCTTGTGCATCTTCGCGTGCGGCCGCAGGCGCAGTTTGCGGGTGCGGGCGAATTCGGCCATACGCGCGAGGTTGCGCTCGAAACTGTCCAGTTCGAGCACCAGGGCCGGGGTATCAATTTCCTCCACCCGCATGCCAAGCTGTGCCGGCGCCGACCAGGGAGATAGATTTTTGTGCATTTTTTCGCTGCGCCGCAAAAGAGCCGGCGTCGCCGATTTTCGGGAAAGGCGCAGGTTACAGTAGAACAACAGGCCGACGCTGTTTCCAGGAAAGGCCGCGCCAAACCCGTGGGGTGCAAGAGCGGCTTTCGCGGCGCACTGATTTGATCCGAGATTGCCGTTCAGGAATCCGCAATGCAGCCAGGTCGTCAGTGTGTGCTTAAGCTTCATGTAATCTTCCGGCCACACATTGGGTGCGCAAAGCCGACTCCACAAAGAGCCGGCAGTTGGTCTGGAGTGACGATGGGTGTGGATTCGGATGTTTCGATGGACCAGTGGGTTGCGCGTGCCTATGCGGCCGGCTGTGAGGCCGTGCGGAGCTGGATCGCAACTCTGGAGGCCGATGCGGCCGTGCGCGCGCGGCTCGCGTTCGCCGCCGAACACTGGATGGCGGCCGTCAACCCCGACAACTTTCTGGCCACCAATCCGCAGGCAATCCGGCGCGCGGTCGATAGCGGTGGTGCGAGCCTCGCCGCCGGCATGCGCCTGCTGGCTGCCGACGTGGCGCGCGGCCGGGTCGGCAACACCG
The DNA here is from genome assembly GCA_040382235.1 of Burkholderiales bacterium. GTDB lineage: Bacteria > Pseudomonadota > Gammaproteobacteria > Burkholderiales > JAEUOS01 > JAEUOS01. Next base: position 5,843 of record JBEIFV010000201.1, on the reverse strand, counting down.
ACGAGGCGGCCTTCACGGTCGGGCATGATCTGGCGACGACCCCCGGCGCGGTGGTGATGAAAAACCAACTGGTGGAGTTGATCCAGTATCTGCCGGCGACGCCCAGGGTGGGAGCGCGGCCACTGTTGATCGTGCCGCCGTGCATCAACAAATATTACATACTTGATCTGCGCCCCGACAATTCATTCGTGCGCCACTGCATCGACGCCGGACACACTGTCTTCATGGTGTCTTGGTGCAATCCGGGTCCTTTGCAGTCGCATCTGGGTTGGGACGATTACCTGCAACTTGGCGTGGTCGATGCGATTGCGGCGGTGCGTGGAATCTGCGGCGCCAAGACCATCAACGCACTCGGATTCTGCGTTGGCGGCACCATTCTCGCAACCGCGCTGGCGGCGATGGCCGCACGTGGCGAACAACCGGTGGCGAGCCTTACGCTTCTGGCGACCCTGCTGGATTTCTCCGAAGTGGGGCAATTGGCGGTGTTTGTCGATGCCGCCACAGTGGCACTGTACGAAGCCGCGCTTGCCGCCGGCGGCCTGCTGCCGGGCAAGGACCTTGCGGGCGCCTTCTCGGCACTGCGGCCCAGGGAACTGGTGTGGAACTATGTCAGCCATGGATATCTCGAAGGACACGCGCCGCGAGCCTTCGACCTGTTGTACTGGAATGCCGACAGCACCAACCTGCCAGGCCCGATGGTTTGCTGGTACCTGCGCAACATGTACCTTGAAAACAAGCTCTCCAAACCTGGAGTCCTGCGATCCTTGGGCGAGCAGGTGGATCTGGGCATGCTGCAGATGCCGACCTACGTCTTGGCCACGCGGGAAGACCACATCGTGCCCTGGCGCTCGGCATTCGCGACCATTGGTCTTATCTCTGGCAAGGCGCGCTTCGTGCTGGGTGCGTCCGGGCATATCGCCGGCATCGTCAATCCGCCGGCACCGGGCCGGCGCAGTTTCTGGTGTGGCGACCGTCATGTCGTAAGCCCGCAATCGCCACCGGAGCATTGGCTGGCCGCGGCTAACGAGTTTGCGGGCAGTTGGTGGGGCGACTGGAGCGCGTGGTTGGCGCGCTTCAAGGGGGGGAGTGTGGCTGCGCGCGCGCAGCCGGGCAATCTGCATTACCAGCCACTTGGCCCGGCACCCGGGGAATATGTCAAAGTACGCACTTGACCAATTTGTAATTCCATAAAAATTTCTGACCGAAGGAGAAACGCAATGGCAAGAGTCGCATATGTAACGGGTGGCATGGGTGGCATTGGTACCGCACTTTGCCAACGCCTGCACAAGGATGGTTTCACCGTGATCGCCGGTTGCGGGCCGAGCCGCGATTACAACAAGTGGATCGGCGAGCAGAAGGCGCTGGGCTACACGTTTTATACCTCGGTCGGCAATGTGTCCGATTGGGATTCCACAGTGGAGGCCTTCAAGAAGGCCAAAGGCGACCACGGCCCGATCGATGTGCTGGTCAACAACGCCGGCATCACGCGCGACGGGTCGTTTCGCAAGATGAGCAAGGCCGACTGGGATGCGGTGATGGACACCAACCTCAATTCGCTGTTCAACGTGACCAAGCAGGTAATTGACGACATGTGCGACCGCAACTTCGGGCGCATCATCAATATTTCCTCTGTCAACGGGCAGAAAGGCCAGTTTGGCCAGACCAACTACTCCACCGCCAAGGCGGCGATCCATGGTTTTTCCATGGCGTTGGCGCAGGAACTGGCAGGCAAGGGCGTGACCGTGAACACGGTATCACCGGGCTACGTGGGAACCGACATGGTGCGCGCGATCCGCCCCGATGTGCTGGAGAAGATCGTTGGCACCATTCCGGTCAAGCGTCTCGGGAAGCCCGAGGAAATCGCGTCCATCGTGGCCTGGATCGCCTCTGAGGATGGCGGCTACGCGACCGGTGCTGACTTTTCGCTCAATGGCGGGCTGCACATGGGCTGAGCAGCAGGGGCGATGGCTTTTTTCTTGGTTTGGCTGCGCTGCCACGCAGGTTTCTGCATGCCATCAGCATGTACTCGGAAAGCCGTGACCGCGCAGGCCAACCGTGTAGAATCCGGCTCTCTTTTTGCAGTGCGTCATTTGACTTGCTTGGTGCGAGGCGATGACGCCGGTCACACGGCCCGTTGCAAGCCGGGTGCGGGCACAACACATCACGAGGTAGAGACGCCATGGCCGAGACCCGCCTGATCAAGAAGTACCCGAATCGTCGCCTGTACGACACCCAAACCAGCACCTACATCACGATCGTCGATGTCAAGCAACTGGTGCTCGATCAGGAAGACTTCAAGGTGCTTGACGCCAAGTCGGGCGAGGATCTGACGCGGGCGATTCTGCTGCAGATCATTCTCGACGAGGAAGCCGGCGGCAAGCCGATGTTCTCGGCGCCGGTGCTGTCGAACATCATCCGGTTTTACGGGCATGCCATGCAGGGCATGATGGGAACGTATCTGGAAAAGAACATCCAGGCTTTCCTCGATATCCAGGAGCGCATGGCCGAGCAGTCCAAGGCCTTGTTCGCCGCCAATGGCAAGACCGCGCCTGGCGCCGGAGCCAGCCCGGACGCGTGGGCGCAGTTCATGAATTTCCAGGGCCCGATGATGCAGGGCATGATGAGCAATTACATCGAGCAGAGCAAGAACATGTTTCTGCAGATGCAGGACCAGTTCCAGAACCAGGCCAAGACCATGTTCACCGGGTTTCCCTTTCCGGGTGACCAGGTCAAGAAGTAGGCTCTGGTGCGCACGACCGTCAGGGCGCCTCGCGGCGCTCTTTGTTTTTCAGGTGTGATGACATGAGCGACAGCAATACCGGCACCGCAGCCGCCGCCCCGCCCAAGGTCGGCTTCGTTTCGCTCGGCTGCCCCAAGGCGCTGGTCGATTCCGAACAGATCCTCACGCAACTGCGCGCCGAAGGCTACGGCGTGTCCCCTTCCTATCAGGGCGCGGATCTGGTGGTGGTCAATACCTGCGGCTTCATTGATTCGGCGGTGCAGGAATCGCTCGACGCCATCGGCGAAGCGCTTGCCGAGAACGGTCGCGTGATCGTCACCGGCTGCCTGGGTGCCAAGGGTGATGTGGTGCGCAATACCCATCCGAAGGTGCTGGCGGTCACCGGCCCGCATGCCATGCAGGAAGTGATGGCGGCGGTGCATGCGCACCTGCCCAAGCCGCACGATCCGTTCACCGACCTGGTGCCGCCGCAGGGCGTCAAGCTCACACCGAAACACTACGCATACCTTAAGATCTCCGAGGGCTGCAACCATCGTTGCACTTTCTGCATCATTCCATCGATGCGCGGTGATCTGGTCAGCCGCGACATCGGGCTGGTGCTGCGCGAAGCCGAAAACCTGGTCAAGGCGGGCGTGCGCGAATTGCTGGTGATCTCGCAGGACACCTCGGCTTACGGTGTGGACGTCAAGTACCGTACCGGCTTCTGGAACGGCACGCCGATCAAGACGCGCATGGAAGAACTGGCGGTAGCCTTAGGCGAGATGGGCGTTTGGACCCGGCTGCATTACGTATATCCCTACCCGAGCGTCGACCGGGTGATTCCGCTCATGGCCGAGGGCCGTATCCTGCCTTATCTCGACGTGCCGTTCCAGCATGCCAGTCCGCGCATCCTGAAGCTGATGGAGCGTCCGGCGTCCGGCGAGCGCAACCTGGAGCGCATCGAGGCATGGCGCGCGATTTGCCCCGAGATCACCATCCGCTCGACCTTCATCGCCGGTTTTCCGGGTGAGACCGAGACCGAGTTCCAGGAGTTGCTCGACTTCGTTGAAGCCGCGCAAATTGATCGCGCGGGTTGCTTCGCCTATTCGCCGGTCGACGGTGCGCGCGCCAACGACTTGCCGGGCGCGTTGCCGGACGATGTGCGCGAAGCGCGCCGGGCCGAATTCATGAAGGTGCAGGAGCGGGTGTCGAAAAAGCGCCTCGCCAGGAAGGTCGGCAAGACTGTGAAAGTGCTGATCGATGCGGTCAACGCCGAGGGCGCTGTCGCGCGCTCGAGCGCCGATGCGCCGGAGGTCGACGGCTGCGTGTTCATCGAATGGCCGGAACGACGCGCCGACCAGGCCCGACTCAAGGTCGGCGAATTCGTCAACGTCAGAGTCACCGGCAGCGACGCGCATGACCTTTGGGGCAGGCTGGCGGCGTAGCGCGCCTCGGCCTTGTCCGCACTTGCCTTTTTGCACGCTGTTCCATGCCGGCCGATGAAATACTGATTCCCGAATCCGAGTGCGAGTTCAGCGCGATTCGCGCGGCGGGCGCCGGCGGGCAGAACGTCAACAAGGTTTCGAACGCGGTGCATTTACGCTACGACGTGCACGCCTCGTCACTGCCCGATGACGTCAAGGCGCGTGTACTTGCACTCCCCGACCAGCGCATTACGGCCGACGGAGTGGTGATCATCAAGGCGCAAGCGCATCGCAGCCTTGAGAAAAACCGCTCGGAGGCGCTCCTGCGGCTGCAGCAACTGGTGGCAAGCGTCGCCTCGGCGCCGCGGGTGCGGCGCCCGACCAAGGCCTCGAAGTCGGCACGGCGCAAACGCGTCGATACCAAGGTCAAGCGCGGACTCACCAAGGCCCTGCGCGGCAAGGTGCTGGCATGACGAACGCATTCGACGAACAGGCCAATCCGGAAGCCTTGATCGCGGCGACTGAAGACTGGCTCCTGCGCGCCGTGATCGGATTGAACCTGTGCCCGTTCGCCAAGGCAGTACATGTCAAGGATCAGATTCGCTATGTGGTGAGTCCGGCGCGCACTGAAGAAGCGTTGCTGGCAGATCTCGCGCGCGAGTTGCAAATGCTCGCAAACGCCGATCCCGAGGTCTGCGATACCACCTTGCTGATTCACCCTGACGTGCTTACCGATTTTCTCGACTACAACGATTTTCTCGATGTCGCCGATGCCGCCATCGATGAACTTGGACTTGATGGTGTGCTGCAGGTAGCAAGCTTTCACCCGGACTATCAGTTCGCCGACACAGAAGCGGACGATGTCGGCAACTACACCAACCGCTCGCCGTACCCGACCCTGCACCTGCTGCGCGAAGACAGTGTCGATCGCGCCGTCGAATCCTTTCCCGAAGCCGATCGCATCTACGCCACCAATATCGAGACGCTCCAGCGCCTTGGTCATGCCGGCTGGATGGGGCTATGGACTAAGCGGCGGCACGACCCGTAGCCGGCTCCGTTTGGGGTGATGGGCGGGAGGGTGCCGGAACCTGTGTGGTGCGTTCAAAATGGCCGGACCCGGCATCCTCGCTGCGCGCGAAACCGGGCCCATCGCCTTGAAGAGACCGGCTTTGTCGCCGGTCAGCACCAGCGCCGCGGCCATTGCCGTGCCGACATCGCCAACTACCTTTTGCATGAACTGCTGGCTGCGTTCCTTGTTCATGGTCATTCGTTCTCCGGTGGATGTTGTGCGTCGTCAGTCGCGCAGGGTTCTGGCATAACTGCCGCCGAAATGTGCGCCACATTCCCCGCTGCTGGTGAGTTTCGCCTCGTCTGCGCTGAAGACAATGTCGAACTCGCAAGACTCAGTCAGGGGCGGCAGGTGGCCAAGCAGACGCGGCCGCATGTGTAACCGGATACCCTGGCCCCGCACAGCCAGTGCAGACGAAGAATCGGGGAGCGGGTCGTGCTGCGCCTGCGCCCGCCACGCGACGGCCATCGGCGTGGTCGCCAGGCCGCGCGCATCGAGCGCACTGGGTGCGCGGGCATCGACCTCGATCTCGATGCTTGCCGCGCTGCTGCCATGGCCGCCACGCTCGTAGCGGCCTTCGAGTCCGAGCAGGGGATGTGTCAACCAGGCCAGGTGGCTGGTGTATTCATGG
>JBEIFV010000200.1:0-10595 GCA_040382235.1 Burkholderiales bacterium | reverse complement strand
CCATGTCCCTGCCCACGCATCCCCGCCTGCAAGCGCTGATCACGCAGCTCAACCAGATCATCCTGGGCAAGGACCGCCAGTTGCACCTGGCGCTGGCCTGCATGCTGGCGCGCGGCCACCTGCTGATCGAGGATGTTCCCGGCGTCGGCAAAACCACGCTGGCGCACGCTCTGGCGCGCTCGCTCGGGCTCAAGTTCCAGCGCATCCAGTTCACCAGCGACCTGCTGCCTGCCGATGTGCTGGGTGCCTCCATCTACGATCGTGAATCGGGCACATTCAAGTTCCACCCGGGCCCGATCTTCGCGCAATGCGTGCTGGCCGACGAAGTCAACCGCGCCACGCCCAAGACCCAGAGTGCGCTGCTGGAGGCGATGGAGGAGCAGCAGGTCACCTTAGACGCCGCATCGCATCTGCTGCCGCAGCCGTTTTTCGTGATCGCAACCCAGAATCCGTCGTACCAGGTGGGTACCTTCGCCTTGCCCGAATCGCAGCTGGACCGCTTCCTGATGCGCATCGAGCTGGGCTACCCGGACCATGCGGCCGAACGTGAACTTCTGACCGGCCTGGACCGGCGCGCCATCGCCGCGCGCGCCACCGCCGGCATGAGCGTGCCCGAGTTCCAGGTCCTGCAGGATGAGGCCGCGCTCCTGCACGTGGCGCCGGCACTCATCGATTACCTGCAGGCCCTGATCGAAGCCTCGCGCACGGCGCCGCAATTCGTGGCGGGCTTGAGCCCGCGCGCCGGCCTGGGCCTCATGGCAGCGGCGCGCGCCTGGGCCTTCGTGGCGGGGCGCGACGCGGTGCTGCCCGAGGACGTACAGGCGATCCTGCCGGCGGTGGCCGGCCATCGATTGAAACCCGTACAGGCCGTGGGGCGCGCCGGCGCCGCGGCGGCGCTGGACCAATGGCTGAAGTCGGTGCCCCTGCCATGAGCGCGCCCGCCCGGCCGAGCGCAGGGAGCACTTCAAGCATGCGCTTGGCGGTACAGACATGGCCGTGCTAGCCGCCCAGCGTCGCGCACGCTTCGCGCGCGTTTCCACATGGGTGTTTCAGCCGCGCGGACCGGAAGCCGGCGAGATATTGCTGAACCAGCGACGCGTGTTCATTTTTCCCACCCGCCATGGTTTCTTTTTCGCGTTCTCGCTCGTAGCCTTCCTTGCCGCGTCGATCAACTACGACCTGGCTCTCGGCTTCGTGCTGACCTTTTTCCTGGCCTCAGCCGGTCTGGTGGCGATGCTGCATACCTTTCGCAACCAGGTGCACCTGGTGATGCGCCCGCTGCGTGCCGAACCGGTGTTCGCGGGCGTGGACGCGGTATTCGAGCTCATGCTCGACAATCGGCGTGACGTCGAGCGCGCCGCCGTGTGGCTCAAGACCGCGCATACAGCGACGGTGCAGGACCTGCCGGCGCAAACCGCCCTGGCCTGCACGACGACGCTACCGACAGCAACGCGCGGCTGGCTCGATGCACCACGCATCACCCTGGAGACGCGTTACCCGCTGGGTCTGTTTCGCGCCTGGAGTTACTGGCAGCCGGCGCTGCGCTGCCTGGTTTATCCGGCCCCGGCCAGTGGCGACGCGCCTCCGCCCACCACCGCCGAAGGCAGCGGTGAAGGCGTGCCGCGCGGCAGCGGCACCGACGATTTCGGCGGCCTGCGCCAATACCTCAATACCGACAGCCCGCGCCACATCGCCTGGAAGGCGGCGGCAGCGGCACTGGAAACCGGCGCGGCGCTGCAGGCCAAGCATTTTCTGGGCACCGCGGCAGCCGAAGTGGTGTTCGACCTCGATTTGTTGCCCGATCACCAGGGCCTGGAAGCGCGTCTGTCGCAACTCACGCGCTGGGTGCTGGACGCCGATGCGCAGGGCTTGACCTACACCCTGCGCCTGCAGCACCAGGTTGTGGGGCCGGCGCACGGCGCGGCGCAGCGCCTGGCCTGCCTTGAGGCACTCGCCTTGTTCGACCTGCCGCACAGCGCCTGAGATGCGCTGGCGCCTGCCAAATCCGTTTTCGAAGTCGCGCGCATCCCCCGCGGAGGACAGACAGTCGCCGGACCTGCCGGCCGGCCGCGCCACCATTCTCACCCTGCTGCTTGCCTTGATCCCGGTGCTGGCGCCCCATTTGTCGCATCTACCGCTCTGGTGTTCGCTCTTCGCCGGCGCCATGTTCGCGTGGCGCGCGCTGATCACCTGGCGTGCCACGCGCGGACTGGCGCGCCTGCCATCGCGCTGGATTCTGCTGACCCTGATGCTGCTGGCACTGGGTGCGACCCTTTATACCCATCGCACGCTGTTCGGCCGCGATGCCGGCGTCACATTCGTGTGCGTGCTGCTGTCGTTGAAGCTCCTGGAGACCCGCACCCGGCGCGACGCCGTGGTGGCGATCTTCCTCTCTTACTTCCTGATCCTGACCAACTTCTTCTACTCGCAATCGATCGGCACCGCCGCCCTGATGCTGGTTGCGCTGGTGTTGATCACCTCGGCGCTGATTGCCGCCAACCGCGACGCCGGGGAAATGCCGTTCCTGCGCCAGACCCGCCTGGGCGCCATCATCATCGCCCAGGCTTTGCCCATGATGCTGATCCTGTTTGTGCTGTTTCCACGCGTCCAGGGGCCCTTGTGGGGCTTGCCCGCGGATGCGCAGGCCGGCGTGTCGGGGCTGTCGGACAGCATGTCGCCAGGGCTCATCACCCAGCTTTCGCTCTCCGACGGCATCGCCTTTCGCGTGGCATTCAACGGCGCGCCGCCGCGCGGCGCCGACCTTTACTGGCGCGGCCCGGTCCTGTCGCAATTCGACGGCCGCAACTGGCGCGCGCAAAGCGCCAACCCGATGCGTCCGGCTCGCTTCGAGGCGACGGGACCGGCGGTGGATTACGAGGTCACGCTCGAACCCTCGAACCGGCCCTGGCTGTTCGCACTGGAAATGCCGACCCGTCTGCCGGACAACGCGCGCCTCACGGCCGACCTGCAACCGGTGACCGACCGGCCGGTCACTACCCGCCTGCGCTACAGCGCACGCTCGCATCCGGGATTCCGTTCGCTGCCGATCGAAGAGCGTGCAGACCTTGAACCCTACCTGGCATTGCCCGCGCGCGCCAACCCGCGCACCCGTGAAATGATGGTCGGCTGGGTGCTCGAAGGCGCGCAGCCGCGGCAACTGGTGGAGCGCGCGTTGCGCCATTTCCGCACCGAGGAGTTCTTCTACACCCTGGAGCCGCCCCTGCTCGACAACAACGCGGTCGACGAGTTCCTGTTTGGCGCCCGGCGCGGTTTCTGCGAACACTATGCTTCGGCCTTTGTCGTGATGATGCGCTTTGCGCGCGTGCCGGCACGGGTGGTCACCGGCTACCAGGGCGGCGAAATCAATCCAGTCGATGGGGTCTTCACGGTGCGCCAATCGGATGCGCATGCCTGGGCCGAGGTGTGGCTGGCGGGCAGCGGCTGGACCCGGGTCGACCCCACCGCCGCGGTATCGCCGGCGCGGGTCGAGCGCGGTCTTGCGGGCGCCTTGCCGCAGCGCTTTGCGCCCCCATTGATCGCTCGACTGGCCGGCGACTGGGGCGCGCGATGGGCGGCGCGCACGCGCATGAACTGGGAAGCGCTGGCCAACAAGTGGAACCAGCTGGTGCTCAACTACACCCCCGACCGCCAGCGCGAGACCCTGGAGCAGCTCGGCATGAAGACGCCGACCTGGCAGGAAATGGTGATCGCCATGACCCTGGGACTGGGCTTGGCCACGCTTGCCGTGGCGCTGTGGCTTGTGCGAATCAAGCGCGAACATGACCCGGTGCAGCGTGCGTGGCTGCGTTTTTGCAAGCGCCTGGCAAAGCAGGGCCTGGCGCGCGCCCCGTATGAGGGAGCGCTCGACTTCGCTGCGCGCGCGACGAGCGCGCTGGCGCAGCGCAGCACACCACCTGAACGCCTGGGCGCGCTGCGCGCGATCGCCGAACGCTACGCGGCGCTGCGCTACGGACGCAAACCCGATAAAGTCGCGGTTGCGGCGTTCATTCGCCTTACCCGAAGTTTCTAGTCCTTGCGATCGACCCTGCGCTTAACCCTCATTGCCGCCGCCACCCTGGCGCTGCAGGCGCTCGTAAGCCAGCCCGCCCTGGCTGCCAAGAAAAGACCGGCAGCAACCACCGCGTCGAAGACCGATTTCAGTCAGCGTGAAGAGGTGCGCGCTTTCATCGCCGACATGGTGGCGCGCCACGGTTTCGTCGAGAGCGAGTTGCACCAGCTCTTCTCACGTGCCCGGCACTATCCGGCGATCATCGAACTGATCACCCCGCCGACCGATGCGCGCGCCAAATCCTGGCACGCGTACCGCGACCGCTTCATCGAACCGGTGCGCATAAAGGCAGGTGTCGAACTGTGGAATCGCTATCCCGCGGAACTGGCGCGCGCGCAGGCGCAGTACGGCGTACCGGCGGAGATCATCGTCGCCATCATGGGGGTGGAAACCGTGTACGGCCGCAACCGCGGCTCATGGCGCGTGATCGATGCGCTGGCGACCATCGCTTTCGACTATCCCAAGCGCGCCGCCTATTTTCGTTCGGAGCTCGAGAACTACCTGCTGTTCGCGCGCGAACACGATATCGATGTCTTCAGCGTGCGCGGCTCCTATGCCGGCGCCATCGGCATACCGCAGTTCATGCCTTCTTCATGGCGCAACTGGGCGGTCGATTTCGACGGCGACGGCCGTATCGACCTGCGCGAAAGCTTCGCCGATTCGATCGGCAGCATCGCCAGCTTTCTCAAGGGCCACGGCTGGGTGGCCGGCGCGCCGATCGCCTTCGCGGCCAGCGTCGATGGGGCCGCATACCGCGAGTTCCTGGCGCGCGACATCCTGCCCTCGGTGCCGATTTCCGAGCTCGCACGCTATGGCGTGGCCTCGGCCGGCCTGGCACAAAAAGCCTTGCCGCCGGAGACACGCACCGCGCTCATCGACCTAATGACGCCGGATGCGGCGTCGGAGTACTGGCTTGGGCTGGCAAATTTCTACGTCATCACGCGTTACAACCGCTCAAGCTTCTATGCCATGAGCGTGCTGGGCCTGGCCGAGGCGGTGCGAGCACGGCGCGATCAGCGCCAGCCGTAGCGCCCAAGCGCGCCGGCGCGGCACAAGCCCTCAGGCGCCTGCCGCAGGAATACGAAAACGCCACACGATGCCGGTCAAAGGCCAGCCAGCCTCTGACGCCAAAAGATAAACCGCGATCAGGGCCGAAAACTCCGCTTTCTTCAAGCGATCGACAGTCGCATCGCCGAACAACAATAGGGCTGTTCATCGTGTCGATGTGCGACGAACGGCCGATGCGCATGGTCCGCGGGTTCCACCCGGTCCGCACTCGCGGTCTTGGCAAACCCGCATTCAACGGACATGCAAGAGATCTGCCGATGAACATCCTCACGAACCTGAAAGTGGGCCTGCGCCTGGCCCTGGCGTTTGGCGCGATCGTGCTGCTATCGGCCTTGATGGCCGCGTTCGCCGCGCGCGTGCTTGACGCAAGCAGCGATGAACTTCGCGCCCTGGCGGAGCGGCGCCTGCCCAATACGGTGGCCGCCGGCAAGTTAGCCGCCAGCGTGCTGCAAAACGGCATCAACACGCGCAACGTGTTGATGCTTGAAGAGCGCGCCAAGGCGCTCGCACAAATCGACGTGATCCAGAAAACCAGGAAGGATCGCGCCGAATACCTTGATTTCCTCGACAAGAACGTGAAGACGCCTGCGGCGCGGTCACAACTCGAGGTCGTCAAGACTGCCCGAGCGGCCTACTTGCCGACCGAAGACACTTTCCTCGATCTGGTCAGCAAGGAAAAGTTGACAGAGGCGAAGATCTTTGTGATCGCAAGCATGCTTCCGGCGCAAGCTACCTACGTGGCTGAACTGCAAAAATTCGTCGATGTCCAAGCCAAGGTGGCCCAGGACTTCGCCGCGTCGGCATCCGCCCATGCGGAAAGAGGCAAAGCCTGGCTTGCGGGCGCGCTCGCGCTGGCAGTCATTCTGGCCACATTGATCGCCTGGCTGGTCACCCGCTCGATCACGCGGCCTTTGGCACAAGCAGTGGAAGTGGCGGACGCGATTGCCGCCGGTAACCTGCGCAACACCGTGGTGGTTGATCGCGGCGACGAACTGGGCACGCTGTTGCGCTCGCTCGACGCCATGCAAAGCAGCCTGGCGCAACTGGTGCGGCAGATCCGGGGCAAAGCCGGCGAACTCACGGTAGCGTCTTCCGAACTGGCTACCACCGCCGAACAGGTATCGGCGGCGACCAATAACCAGAGCGAAGCCGCGGCTTCGATGGCTGTCTCGGTCGAGCAGATGACCGTGAGCGTTTCCCACATCACCGACAGTGCGCAAATCGCGGCGGACAAAACAGTGCAGTCGACCCAGTTGTCCAACAGTGGGCGCGAAGTGGTCGAGAAAGCCGGCACCGAGATGACCGGCATCGCCGATGGCATCCGCCGCTCTGCCGATCTGGTGCAGGTGCTGCAGGGGCAATCGAAGGAGATTTCCTCGATCGCCGAAGTCATCAAGAACATCGCCGAGCAGACCAACCTGTTGGCGCTCAATGCCGCCATCGAGGCGGCACGCGCCGGCGAGGAAGGACGCAGCTTCGCCCTGGTGGCAGACGCGGTGCGCGAGCTGGCCGAGCGCACCGCGAAGTCGACCGCCGAAATCGCCGCCACCATCGACAAGATCCAGGGCAGCACCGATCAGGTCTTCATGGAAATGAACGCCTCGGTCGAGCGCGCCAATGCCGGCCTGAAGCTGTCGCAAGAAGCCGGTCAATCCATCACGGCGCTTTCCGGCAGCGGCGAAGAAGTGCTGGTGGCGGTGAAGGAGATTTCGCTGGCGCTCAAGGAGCAAAGCCAGGCCAGCAACCGGATCGCGCGCCACGTGGAGAGCATCGCACAGATGGCGCAGGAAAACAGCAGCGCGGTCGAGCAGACCAAGGATTCGGCGCGCACCCTCAAGGACCTGTCGGCCACGTTGCAGTCTTCGGTCACGCGCTTCACTGTTTAAGCCCGACCCGGCGTTTGCCGCAGGTCCGATCGGGCGGCCCGGCACGCCTGACTTGAAGAGCGAAAACCGGCCTCGGCGAGGACAGTTTTCGCCGGATTCAGCCCGGTTCAGCCGAGTTCGGTTCCGGTGTGTCCGAAGTAGCTGGGGTTCGTCGCGCGGCGGGCGCGCCAGGGCACGCGAAACTCGTCCATCGCGTCGTCGTCGCCCGATCGCGGCACCTGAGCTACGAGCTCGCCTTCGATCGTATCGCCGCGCACCCGCCCGGCGCAGCTCATGCCGATATAGCCCGCGCCGGGCAGCGTCATGCGCAGCGCGAATTGCAGCGAGTCGCCCCGAAGCACGACGTGCTGCAGGATCTCGCGCCGGTTACCGACGCGAACCACGCCCTCGGCGTGCTGCATCCGCTGCTCGAACAAGGCGCCGAAACGGTAGGCGTTGCCACTGATGGTGGCGTCCCACTGCCAACCGCCCTCGATGCGGGCGGGCACGACCCAGCGCCGGACCGGGCTGGCGCCGCCGCCCGGGTCGTCCACCGCGTCGGCGGGCCAGGTGCCAAGGTCCCAGGTGGCAACTACGACCCGCGTCCCCGGGCGCGCCTGCGCAAGGATCTTCGGCCGCAACAGGCGCATCAGTTCCGGGAACAGCCACATGAAGATCACGTCCACCTTCGAGATGTCGGCGTCGAACGCGTTTTGATGCAGGAAGCGGACGCGCTCTGCGACTCCCTGTTCCTTCGCGACCGCATTTGATTTGCGCACCAGTTCGGCGTTGATGTCCACCCCGATACCGCGCACGTCCGGCCGGGATTGCAGCGCGGCGAACACGATGCGGCCGTCGCCCGAGCCCAGGTCGATCACCGTCTCACCGGCACGCAGCGAGGCGATTTCCACCATGCGGCGGACGTTGTCGGCGTTGCTGGCGACAAAAGGAGAGAAGCGCTCTTGCGCCTGGGCGACGGTGGCATGCCACGCGGCGGCGGCGGCGACAAGAGAGAGGAAGGAACGTCTGGAGGTCATGCGCACTCCGAAAGGGTGGTTGAGATGGCGGACCGGCGGCGTCGGCAGCTGAGAATCTACATCGATCGGGCAGCTTTGGTGCTCGCCGCCAGCACCCGGACGCAGCGGCCGTGTGAAGCGGGTTAGCGCACTTGCGTCTTTCCGCAAGCAATCTAAGAGTGCTTGGACGGACCAATGAGGCGAACAACATGCGCGGCTTGAGGGTCGGCTTTACATGGCAGAACACCGAGGCCCACTCCTGCGAATCGTGTTCGCGGTCGATTTTGAGCGGGCACCCTGCCCCCGGTCTTCCGGGCGTCGCTCTCGCTCGCGGGCGATAGAGAAAGATGAGCCTCGGCCTTTGAATCGATGATGCACCACTGTTGCACCATGATCGGTGCGACCAGAAGGAGATCCTGATGCGAACGACCTTGACGATTGATGATGATCAGGTGAAGAATTTGATGCGAATCACTGGGCAGTCGAGCCCTGTGGCCGCGATCAGACACGCGCTCGATGACTACCTGCGTCAGCGTCGCAAGAGAAAAGTGCTGGCGCTGCGCGGGCAGATCCAGATCGATGACAACTGGCGCGAACTGCGAGGCCTCGAGATCGATGGCGACACTCTCAAAGGCACAAGGGCGTGAGCGCGGTGCCGAGCGGGCAGGTTCTGGTCGACACCTGCGGATGGATGGACTTCCTGCGCTCCCGCGATGGTGCGCTGGGTAACCAGGTAGAGCACGCGATGATGCAGGATCGGGCCTGCCTGTGCAGCGTCAGCGTTGCCGCGTTGCTGCAGGGCGTCAAGGGGCAGAAGGAAAGGCGGCAACTTGAAATGATGTTGACAGCGTGCCCCTGCTGCACGTGGAGCCGCCCGACTGGCACAGCGCCGGCCTGTCCCTGCAGGCGCTGCGTGGAAAGGGGCTTCGCATACCACTCACCGACGCGCTGATTGCCGCTGTCGCAATTCGACACGGGCAGCCGGTCTTGACCATTGACAAGCACTTCGCACATTTTGGGGTGACATTGGCGGCATGAACGGGCAGTCGACCGCGAGCGCCCGAGGACAGCCCTTCGATTGCCGGCCGGCGACTGCTCTTGCACCCCTCTTCACGCTGTCGCTGCAGGCAGCGGCCATGCGCTTCGCGGTTTTGGCATGGCGGAGGTTCGCTGCGGATTGGCGGGAAAGGCTCGGCACGGGTGGCTTCACGCTGGCCGGGTGCCTGACCTTGATGTCATCGACCACAGGCGTCACGGGTTGAGAACTGCGCGGCGCTGCGCATGCACCGCGCGCCGGCAAAGCGGTCGACGGCGGCCGCCCGGACTCTTGCAATGGCCCGCAACCTATGCCGGAAAAACGCCAGTCGATAGGTAGCGGTCGCCACGATCACACACGATGAACACGATCGTCGCATTCTCGACCCGGTCGGCAACCCGGTGCGCCACCACGCAGGCGCCGGCGGCCAAGGGTCCGCAGCAAATACCCTCTTCGGCCGCCAGGCGACGGCACATGTCTTCGGCATCGGCCTGGCTCACATACTCCAGGCGGTCGACGCGCGACTTGTCATAGATACGCGGCAAATAGGCCTCCGGCCATTTGCGGATGCCCGGAATCTGCGAGCCTTCGCTGGGCTGGCAGCCGATGATCTCGATGGCCGTGCTTTGCTCCTTCAAAAAACGCGACACCCCCATGATGGTGCCGGTGGTGCCCATGGCGGAGACGAAATGGGTGATGCGCCCGCCGGTATCGCGCCAGATTTCCGGGCCGGTGGTTTCGTAATGGGCACGTGGATTGTCGGCGTTGGCGAACTGGTCGAGGATGCGCCCGCGGCCCTCGCGTTCCATGGTTTGCGCCAGGTCGCGTGCGAATTCCATGCCGCCTTGCTTGGCCGGCGTCAGGATCAGCTCGGCGCCATAGGCGCGCATGCTCTGGCGCCGCTCCAGCGACAGGTTGTCGGGCATGATCAGGATCATGCGATAGCCACGCATCGCCGCCACCATCGCAAGCGCAATACCGGTGTTGCCGGAGGTCGCCTCGATCAGGGTGTCGCCGGGCCTGATTTCGCCGCGCTCCTCGGCGCGCATGATCATTGAATACGCCGGCCGATCCTTGACCGATCCGGCCGGATTGTTGCCTTCGAGTTTGCCCAGGATCAAGTTGCCGCGCCGCGTCTGGGCTTCGCCCGGAATGCGCCCCAGCAGAACCAGCGGGGTATTGCCAATGGTGGCGTCAAGAGCTGCGTACATGCGAAAGGCACTATTCACAAAAGAGAACGAATTGTACCGGTCGAACCAAGCACAAAAACGCAAAGACCCCGCCAAAGCGGGGTCTTTGCCGGCCTGATTGAGGGGCGCCAAGCGCCCTTCGAATCAGGCCAGATATTGCGGCGGCAACGCCGCCGCAATATCACTTCTTGGCGTCAGCTTTCGGCGCGTCTTTGGCGTCTTTCTTCATTTCCGCCTTGGGCGCGTCTTTCTTCGGCTCTTCCTTCTTCATCTCGGCCTTGGGCGCATCCTTCTTTGCTTCGGCCTTGGCCGGCGCGGTGCTGCCGCCGCTGATGGTCACCGAACCATCTT